>NZ_JACUUD010000001.1 GCF_014859505.1 Halomonas sp. | reverse complement strand
GCAGGCGTCAGTGGCGGAAGTGGCGCATGCCGGTAAAGACCATGGCGATGCCGGCCTCGTTGGCGGCGTCGATCACCTCCTGGTCGCGCATGGAGCCGCCGGGCTGGATCACCGCGGCGATGCCGGCGGCGGCGGCGGCGTCGATGCCGTCACGGAAGGGGAAGAAGGCGTCACTGGCCATCACCGAGCCGGGCACCGAGAGGCCTTCGTCGGCGGCCTTGATGCCGGCGATCTTCGCCGAGTAGACGCGGCTCATCTGGCCGGCGCCTACGCCGATGGTCTGGCCATCCTTGGCGTAGACGATGGCGTTGGACTTGACGTACTTGGCCACCTTCCAGGCGAAGGCCAGGTCGCGCAGCTCCTGTTCGGTGGGGACCCGCTCGCTGACGACGGTGAGCTCGTCGCGACCGACCATGCCCAGGTCGCGATCCTGCACCAGCAGGCCGCCGGTGACGCGCTTGAAGTCGTGGGCGTGCTGGCGCTCGCCGGGCCAGTGGGCGCCGACGTCGAGCAGGCGCACGTTCTGCTTCTCGGCGATGATCGGCAGGGCATCCTCGGCGACCCCGGGGGCGATGATCACCTCGACGAACTGGCGGTCGATGATGGCGCGAGCGGTCTCGGCGTCCAGCGGCACGTTGAAGGCAATGATGCCGCCGAAGGCGCTGGTGGGGTCGGTGGCGAAGGCCTTGTCGTAGGCCTCCATTGCCGTGGCGCCTACTGCCACGCCGCAGGGGTTGGCGTGCTTGACGATCACGCAAGCGGTGTCGGTGAAGGCCTTGACGCACTCGAAGGCCGCATCGGTATCGGCGACGTTGTTGAAGGAGAGCGCCTTGCCCTGCAACTGGGTAGCGGTGGCCACGCTGGCCTCGCTGGCGCCGGCCTCGACGTAGAAGGCCGCATTCTGGTGCGGGTTCTCGCCGTAGCGCATGGCCTGCTTCTTCTCGAACTGCAGGTTGTAGGTGCGCGGGAAGCCATCCTCGCCGCCGGGCACCCGGCTGCCCAGGTAGTCGGCGATGGCGGCGTCGTAGCCGGCGGTGTGCTCGAAGGCCTTCACGGCCAGGTCGAAGCGGGTGGCATCACTCACCGCGCCGTCCTGGGAGGCGATCTCGGCCAGCACCCGGGCGTAGTCGCCGGCGTCCACCACGATGGTGGTGTGGGCGTGGTTCTTGGCGCAGGCACGCACCATGGTGGGGCCACCGATATCGATGTTCTCGATGGCATCCGTGAGGGTGCAGTCCGGCCTGGCCACGGTCTGGGCGAAGGGGTAGAGGTTGACCACCACCATGTCGATGGGCGTGATGTCGTGTTCGGCCATCACCGCATCGTCCTGGCCGCGGCGACCGAGGATGCCGCCGTGGATCTTCGGGTGCAGGGTCTTGACCCGGCCGTCCATGATCTCGGGGAAGCCGGTGTGCTCGGACACCTCGGTGACGGCAATGCCGTTCTCCTGGAGCAGGCGGAAGGTGCCGCCGGTGGAGAGCAGCTCGACGCCGCGCTCGGACAGGCCGCGGGCGAAGTCGACGATGCCGGTCTTGTCCGAGACGCTGATCAGGGCGCGGCGGACCGGAGTGGGGGAGGCTTGGGCCATGGGGTCACTCTCTGCTGACGGGTGGGACGAAGAATCGGGTTGGCATGCGCATGACTGACATGCCGAAGGGAGCCCGGGGGCTCCCCTCTTGAGCGTTCAGATCAGGTCGTACTGCTTGAGCTTCTTGCGCAGGGTGCCGCGGTTGAGGCCGAGCATCTCGGCGGCGCGGGTCTGGTTGCCCTGGGTGTGGTCGAGCACGGCGGCGAGCAGCGGTGCCTCGACCTCGGCCATCACCATGTTGAAGAGCCCGGTGACCTCGCCGCCGTCCAGGTGGGCGAAGTAGCGGCGCATGGCGAGGTCCACCGCCTCGCGCAGGGGGCGCTGGCCGACGGATTCGTCGAGCGCCTGGGGGCGTTCGCCGTCCAGCCCGGCGAGTTCCTGGCGATCTCCAGACAGCTCGGGGTTCGGGGGAAAGGCTTGGCTGGTCATGCGGCTCGTGTTCCTTGAGACGTCACGTGCTCCTGAGGCGGCGCGGCGGCCGGCTGGGAGGCGTGACGACAGCAGTCGTCGATGAAGCGGTGCTGGGCGGCAGCGTCCTCCAGGCCGTTGAAGGTGGCCTTGAACTCGTGCTGTCTCTTCGCCGACAGGCGGCTGTCGCCGGCCAGGTACCAGCCGAGGTGCTTGCGCGCGATGCGCACGCCCATGTGCTCGCCATAAAAGTCATGAAGGGCCCCGAGGTGATCGCGCAGCACGGCGGCGCGCTCCTCGTCGGCCGGGGGCGCCAGGCGTTCCCCGTGACGCAGGTAGTGGTCGATCTCGCGGAAGATCCAGGGGTTGCCCTGGGCGCCGCGGCCCACCATCACCGCATCTGCCCCAGTATAGTCGAGTACGGCAGCGGCCTTCTCCGGCGAGTCGATATCGCCGTTGGCGAACACCGGGATGCCCACTGCGGCCTTGATCGCGGCGATGGTGTCGTATTCGGCCTGGCCGGTGTAGCGCTGCTGGCGGTGGCGGCCGTGCACCGCCAGGGCCCGGATGCCGGCGCCCTCGGCCAGGCGGGCGATGCGCACGCCGTTGTTGCTGTCCGCGCACCAGCCGGTGCGGATCTTGAGCGTCACCGGTACCTTCACCGCGGCCACCACCGCCTCGAGTATCTCGGCCACCAGGGCCTCGTCGCGAAGCAGCGCGGAGCCCGCGGCCTTGTTGCACACCTTCTTGGCCGGGCAGCCCATGTTGATATCGATGATCTCGGCGCCCTGGGCCGCATTGAGGCGTGCCGCCTCGGCGAGCATCTCCGCGTCGCCGCCGGCGATCTGCACCGCCCGGGGGCCGGGCTCGCCCCGGTGGTCCATGCGCAGCCGCGACTTGCGGGTATGCCATAGGCTGGGGTCCGAGGTGACCATCTCGCCCACCACCAGGCCCGCACCCAGCCGCCGGCAGAGCTGGCGGAAGGGGCGATCGGTAACGCCGGCCATCGGCGCCAGGATCACCCGGTTGGGCAACTGGTGGTCACCGATTCGAGGCAGGGGTGAGCGGGTCTCGGGCATGATGGCGCACGGTGGTGGCAATGGGGGGACATATTATACGCCCCCGGCCGGGTGGGGTGAAGTGGCCAGCTTCGCGCCCTGGCCGGGGGTGGTTATCGGCCGACGGAACGCCGCCCGGTAAGGCGCACCCAGCCTTCACTTGCCACCGGCTCATCCATGGCAAGCCCCTGGTTGCGGTAGGCGTCGAGCACCTCCTCGGCCTGGGCGGCGAGGATGCCGGAGAGCGCCAGGCGCCCGCCGGGGGCGAGGTGGCCGGCGATCATGGGCGCCAGCTCGACCAGCGGTCCGGCGAGGATGTTGGCCACCACGATGGGGAAGGTCTCGGCATCGTCGAGCTGCTCGGGGTAGCAGAGCCGAAGGTCGGGCTCACGGATGCCGTTGCGCTCGGCGTTGTCGCGGCTGGCCTGCAGCGCCTGGGGGTCGATGTCGGTGCCCACGGCGCGGGCGGCACCGAGCTTCAGGGCGGCGATGGCCAGGATGCCGGAACCGGTGCCGATGTCGAGAACCGGTTCATTGTCGAGGGTCTCGGTCACTGCCAGACCGTCGAGCCAGGCCAGGCAGAGGGCCGTGGTGGGGTGGGTACCGGTGCCGAAGGCCAGGCCCGGGTCCAGGTGCAGGTTGACGGCGCCGGGTTCCGGCGGCTCGTGCCAGCTCGGCACGATCCATAGCCGCTCGCCCATCTGCATGGGGTGGAAGTCGTCCATCCACTCGCGTTCCCAGTCGCGGTCGGCCAGCAGTTCCACCTCGATCTCGGGGCAGGGATCGCCCGGCAGTTCGGCGGCCCAGGCCTGTCGGACCCGCTCGAGCATGGCATCGACGCCTTCCAGGTCATCGTAGAGGCCGGTAAGTACCGTTTCGTTCCACAGCGGGGTGCTGCCGCGCTCCGGTTCGAACACCGGGTCGTCGTGGGCGTCCTGCAGGGTGATGGCGGTGGCGCCCTCGGCGAGCAGCAGCTCCTCGAGGGTTTCGGCCTGTTCCGGGGCGATTCGGGCCTTGAGTTGCAGCCAGGGCATAAGGGTTCCCGTGGTGGCTCAGGAATGAAAAGGCCGCACGGCGGTGTCGATACGGCCTGGAATAATGGCTCGGTTCGGCGGCGAGGGGCGCCGGGGGCAGGCTTGGAGGGGGTCCTACGCCAGGGATGGCGTCGGTAGCGCCCAGGGAGGGGTTCACAGCGCCCCCGAACAAGCCTGCCGCCGGATCAGCCACGAGCCATGCGGCACTCCGGGCCGACCAGTACCGGCGATCGCGGGCTACAGCCCCAGCTTCTTCTCCAGGTAGTGGATATTGACCCCACCCTGTCGGAAGTAGCCGTCGCGCACCAGGTCCTTGTGCAGGTCGGTGTTGGTCTTGATGCCCTCCACCAGCAGTTCGTCCAGAGCCACGCGCATGCGAGTCAGCGCGGTCTCGCGGTCGGCACCCCAGGTGATCAGCTTGCCGATCAGGGAGTCGTAGTGGGGCGGCACCGTGTAACCGGTGTAGATGTGCGAGTCCACGCGGACCCCGAGGCCACCCGGCGGATGGTAGAGGGTCACCTTGCCGGGGGAGGGCATGAAGGTACGCGCGTCCTCGGCGTTGATGCGGCACTCGAAGGCGTGGCCGGTGAGCTTGACCTCCTCCTGGGAGATCGACAGCGGCAGGCCGGAGGCGATGCGCAGTTGTTCACGGACGATATCCACGCCGGTCACCATCTCGGTGACCGGGTGCTCCACCTGAACGCGGGTGTTCATCTCGATGAAGAAGAACTTGCCGTCCTCATAGAGAAACTCGAAGGTGCCGGCGCCACGATAATTGATGGTGATGCACGCCTGGCGACACGCCTCGAGCACTTCTGCGCGGGCGGCCTCGTCGATGCCCGGTGCGGGCGCCTCCTCGATCACCTTCTGGTGGCGGCGCTGCAGGGAGCAGTCCCGGTCATAGAGGTGGATGGCGTTGCCCTGGCCGTCGGCCAGCACCTGCACCTCCACGTGACGGGGGTTCTCGAGGAACTTCTCCATGTAGACGGTGCCGTCGCCAAAGGCCGAGAGGGCCTCGGTGCGGGTCACGTTGACCGCGGAGAGCAGGTGCGCCTCGGTATGCACCACGCGCATGCCGCGACCGCCGCCGCCGGCCGCCGCCTTGATGATCACCGGGTAGCCGATGCGCCGGGCGGTGGCCATGATCCCGCCCTCGTCGTCCTCGGGCAGTGGGCCGTCGGAGCCGGGGACTGTGGGCACGCCGGCCTTCTTCATCGATTCGATGGCACAGACCTTGTCGCCCATCAGGCGAATGGTCTCCGCCCGCGGACCGATGAAGGTGAAACCGGAGCGCTCGACCTGCTCGGCGAAGTTGGCGTTCTCGGAGAGGAAACCGTAGCCGGGGTGGATGGCGCTGGAATCGGTGACCTCCGCGGCGCTGATCAGCGCCGGAATATTGAGGTAGGACTGGGCCGAGGAGGCCGGGCCGATGCAGACGGCCTCGTCGGCCAGACGCACGTGCATCAGCTCACGGTCGGCCTTGGAGTGGACCGCCACCGTCTTGATGCCCAGTTCCTTGCAGGCGCGCAGTATGCGCAGGGCTATCTCGCCACGATTGGCGATGAGTACCTTGTCCAGCATGAGGAATCCGCCAGTGTCAGGTGAATGAAGAAGCGCTGCGCTGTCAGCCGAGCACGAGAAGCGGCTGATCGAATTCCACCGGTTCGCCGTCTTCGACAAGGATCGCCTCGACTACACCGTCGCGGTCGGCCTCGATCTGGTTCATCATCTTCATGGCCTCGACGATGCACACGGTGTCGCCCTTCTTGACGCTGGAGCCCACCTCGATGAAGGGCTTGCCGCCGGGTGCCGGGCTGCGATAGAAGGTTCCCACCATGGGCGAAGTCACGGCCTGGCCCTGGTAGGTCGGGCCCTCATCGGCCTCGGTGTGGGCGGGGGGTGCCGGTGCCTGGGGGGCGGGCTGGGTCGGGGGGGCATAGCCCTGGGGCATGACGGGCTGCCAGCTCGCGCCGTTGGGATGGCGGCTGATGCGCACCGACTCCTCGCCCTCCTGGATCTCGATTTCGCTGATGTTGGACTCTTCGAGCAGCTCGATCAGCTTCTTGACCTTGCGGATATCCATGACGTTGTCTCGATCGCTTGGTGCAGTGAATAAGGCTGGCCCGGCGGCGCTGTCAACTCGGACCAACTTGCCCTAGATAGCGGCAAGATGGCGCCTCTTGCCGCTCTAATGGCAGTGAAAAAAGGATAACGTCGGAGTTTGCCCAAAATCCGCAGGGAAGTCCAGTAGGGCGCAGAACACCGTTCGAAGCGGGGGTTTAAACGACTGTTTGACGACGTTCGCGCCCGCGCCGCTGGCGGTGGGGTTCAGCTCGCCTGGCCGTTCAGCCAGTCGAGCACCCCCTCGAGATGGGTGGCCAGCCCCGGGGCGCGCACCTCGCCCTGGATGCGTGCCTCGCGGAGTTCCTCCTCGCCATGGAAGAAGAGCAGGCTGGGCGGCCCGAACAGGCCGAAGTGGTCGAGCAGTTCGCGGCTGGCGCCGCCCGTGTCGGTCACATCCACGTTGATGCGAGCGAAGGCCGAGAGGGGGGCGGCCACCCGCGGGTCGGGATAGACCTGGCGCTCCATCTGCTTGCAGGAGATGCACCAGTCGGCGGTGAAGTGGACGAAGGCGGGGCGGCCATCGTCCACCGCGGCCAGCGCCCGCTGCAACTCGTCGAGTCCTTCGACGGTGGTAACCTCGGCGGGCACCACCCCGCCAGCAGCGCTGCCGCCAAGATTGGCCAGTGGACGCAGGGGGTCGTGGGCGCCGCTGGCGGCCCCCAGCGTCAGGGCCAGGCCCCACGCCAGCAGCAGCAGGCCGGCGGCCTGGCGAGCCCGGGGCCAGCCCTGGGGCAGATTGACCGACATGGCACCCAGCGCCAGGGCGCTGCCAATGGCGAGTGCCGCCCACATCAGCAGTGCCACCGCCGAGGGCAGCAGGCGCTCTACCAGCCAGATGGCCACCCCGAGCAGCAGAATGCCGAAGGCGATCTTCACCCCGTTCATCCAGGCGCCGCTGCGCGGCAGCAGGGTGGTGCCGAAGGTACCCACCAGCAGCAGCGGTACGCCCATGCCGAGCCCGAGGGCGAGCAGGGCGGCGCCGCCCATGAGGGCATCGCCGGTGGTGGAGATGAACACCAGAGCGCCGGCCAGGGGGGCGGAGACGCAGGGCGAGACCACCAGCACCGACAGCGACCCGGCCATCGCCAGCCCGGCCGGACCGCTCTGCTGGGCCCGGGTCTGCCAGCCATCGATGCGCCCGGCCAGGCCCGGCGACAGGCGCAGTTGGAAGGCGCCGAACATGGCCAGGGCGAAGAGGGCGAAGAGCACGGCGAAGGTGATCAGCACCGGCGTCGACTGCAGTCGTGCCTGGAGATTGAGTCCGGCGCCGAACAGGCCCATCAGCACGCCCACTGCCGCATAGGTCAGCGCCATGCCGGCCACGTAGCTGGCGGAGAGCGCGAAGGCCCGGCGGCGGCCGGGATTCTGGCCGACGATGATCGAGGAGAGGATCGGCACCATGGGCAGCACGCAGGGCGTGAAGGTCAGCCCCAGACCGGCCAGGAAGAACAGCCCCAGCACAAACGGTAAGCTGGCATCACTCATCAGGCGCTGGAAACGGCCGTCGTCACTCTGAAGAGCGGCGGGTGCCGCCGCGGTGCTGCCCCCATCGCCCGAACCGGCCGAGGTGTTGCCGTTGCCACCGACCAGGGCGGCGAAGGCCCGCGGCGCTTCGCGTTCCGGCGCCTCCAGGTCAACCCGCTCCGGCGGATAGCATAGACCGGCGTCGGCGCAGCCCTGGAAGGTGACGGTAAGCGGAAAGACGCCGCTGGCGCGCTCCTCGAGGGGTACCTCGAATACCATGTCGTCGCGGAAGACATAGACGTCGCCCAGGAATTCGTCGCTGGTGAATTCCCCCCCGGGAACCTCGGGCTCGCCGAGGGTCACTGCGTCGGATTCCACCGCGAACTGGTGGCGATAGAGATAATGTTCGGGCGTGACCTCCATCCCGACGTAGAGTGTCTCACCATCGTGCCAGGCCTGGGGCTGGAAGGCCTCGAGGACCGGCAGGAAATCCCGGGAGTTGGATGACGAGAACCATTGCGCCTGGGTGGCAAGCGGCAGCAGCATCAGCACAAGCAGCAGGGGCAGGCGTCGGGCGATCAAGTTGGGCATCCTAATCCTTGCGGGTGGTCAGGGCGGGCTCGGACATCAGACCCGTGGCCGGAGGCGCGGTTCCCCGTCTGGCTGCCAGGGCGCTGGAGCCTGCGGTCGATGCTAGGATATCGCAGAAGCAGTCGGTTGTTAGCCTGCCGCGTCCCTCTGCGCTGCGCCCCATTGTCGCATCGCAGCGGTTCAAGTTCATCACTCAGGGATTATCACGACATGGCCTGGAAAAGCTGGCGCGCCTCCCGGCGTCGCAGGAAGGAGGAGGCGCTGGAGCGCCCCCAGTATGGCTGGATCTGGAAGCCTCTCCTGGCGCTGGCAGGGCTCTACCTGCTGGTCAGCGTCGCCCTGGGCATCTGGTGGAGTCAGCCGCCGGCGCCCTTCGACGTGGAGCAGGCGACCCTCGAGAGGCGTGGCGAGGCCGCCTACACGCCGGGCGCGCGGGGCACGGTGACCGTGGCGACCCTGGCCACCAGTGTGGCCACGCTGCTGGAGAAACCGGGAGGCTACCTGCGCAACGACATCGCCCCGCCGGGCGTGTGGCTCGATAACATGCCCAACTGGGAACTTGGGGTGCTGGCATCCTCCCGGGACCTGGCCCGGGCGCTGCCTCAGATGGCCGGCGGCGATAGTGCGGATCTCGAGGAGGCCCGCGAGGCGCTGCTGGGAGATGACCGCGACTGGTTCTATCCCGCCACCGAGCAGCGTCTGGCCGAGGCGCTGGAGGCCCTCGACCGTCAGCTTGCCGCCCTGGGTGATGAGGAGGCGGGCTTCGTGCCCGGGCAGGGCCTGTCCGCCTGGCTGCATTCGCTGGTCGTCCGGCTGGATGACCTCGCCCTGCGGCTGGCGGCGAGCGTCGGTAGCCACGAGGCGCTGATCGAGCTTGCGGTGGATGCCGAGTCTCTGCCGCCGCGCACCCCCTGGCACCAAGTCGATGACATCTTCTTCGAGGCCCGTGGTACCGGCTGGGCATTGTCGCAGCTGCTCCAGGGCGTGCAGCGCGACCAGGCCGATGTGCTGCACGAGGCGGGTGTTGTCGCCGAGTGGGAGCGCCTGCTGGCGGAACTGGGGATGACTCAGCGCCGGCTGTGGAGCCCGGTAGTCCTCAACGGTTCCGGGTTCGGGCTCTTCGCGAACCACTCACTGGTAATGGCGCTGCACATGACCCGGGCGCGAGATCTCGCCGCCCTCCTGGCCGAGCGCCTCGTCGAGCCGCCACTGGGGCTGGCGTCACCGCATCCTCCCGCCGAGGCCCCCGTGGAGCCCCCGGTGGTCGAGGTCGAGACGATCGAGGAGGCGCCGGCGCCGCCGGCCCCCGAGGTGCTGGCCGCTCCCGAGCCGGAAGAGGACATGGAGCCGGCGGAAGCGGGTCAGCCCGAGTAGCCGCCACCGCTCTCCCGGCATGTCTCTTCCACACAGCAGGGCCGCCCCATGGGGCGGCCCTGCTGTGTTGTCTGTTATGCCGGGGTATGGCATGCCGGCCAACTGATTGTGGCCGGCGAGAGGGTCAAGCCTTCTCGTAGGCGACCACGGCCTTCTCGATGGCCTTGCGGGCGGCCTCGACGCCTTCCCAGGACTCGACCTTGACCCATTTCCCCTTCTCGAGATCCTTGTAGTTCTCGAAGAAGTGGGCGATCTGCTGGCGCAGCAGTTCGGGCAGATCGGTGACTTCCTGGACGTCGTCGTACAGGCTGGTGAGCTTGGCGTGGGGCACGCAGACCAGCTTGGCGTCTTCGCCTGCCTCATCGGTCATGTTGAGGATGCCGACCGGACGGGCACGGATGATGCAGCCAGGCTGGACCGGGTAGGGGGTCACCACCAGGGCGTCCAGGGCGTCGCCATCGTCGGCCAGGGTGTGCGGGATGAAGCCGTAGTTGGCCGGATAGAACATCGGCGTGGCCATGAAGCGGTCGACCAGCAGGGTCCCCATGTCCTTGTCGATCTCGTACTTGATCGGGGCATGGTTGGCCGGTATCTCGATCGCCACGTAGACGTCGTTGGGGAGGTCCTTGCCGGCGGGGATGTTGTCGAAGTTCATCGTCGCTTCCTTGGGTTGGAAATCAGCTTGGCACATCGCTGAGCGAAAAAATCTGCGGAAGTATACGGAGCGGGCGCAGGGATTACCAATGCGACATAGGTGTCGCGACCTGGGTGCCTACCCCCGGGAAAGCGCTGCGGCTTTGGTTGACACCACGCGGAGACGACGGAAGTGTATCATGGGCCCCGGCGGGGTTCGCCGGCTGCCAACCAGGGTGGCCGGCGACCCCAAGTAAGATCGACCCGGCGGTCAAGGAGAAGCCTCTTGGGATCTGCGCAGCTGTCATTGAGTTATGGCCAGGCCTTTGTGGCGCCGGACCGGCGCCACCACCGCAGCTCCATGTCGATGCGCCTGCCCCAGATCGGGCAGCTCAATGCCAAGGGCGCCTGTGCGGTGATCAGCGACTCCACCCAGCGCAACTCCATGGCCAAGCAGGCCGGCGATCTCAGCGTGCGCGGCTTCCTGGCCGACTACTATTCCACACCGGATCACTGGGACGTCAAGACCTCCGCCACCCGGGTGCTGCGCGCCCTCAACGGCTGGTGCTACAGCCAGAGCCAGTGCGTCACCGAGGGCAGCTATGTCTCGTCGCTGTCTGCCATGATTTACCGTGGCCGCACCGCCCACCTGTTCCACCTTGGCGATACCCTGGTGTTTCGTCTGCGCGGCGCCGAGTTCGAGCAGCTCAGCCGCGACCACGTCACCGACCTGGGCGGCTACCGCTATCCCTCCCGGGCGCTCGGCATGGATGGCAGCATCGACATCGACTACGCCCAGTTTCCCATCAAGCAGGGTGACATCTTCCTTTTCACCACCCAGGCGGTGCTGGGCACCCTGATGCCGTCGGAGTATGTTCAGCTGATTCGCCAGGATGCCAGTGACCTCAACGCCGCCTGCGATCGCCTGGCCGAGGCGGCGGTGCAGCGGGCCCAGGCCCGAGGCTACGGCGCCGAGCAGTTTTGCTTCCAGCTGGTGCGCATCGATGATCTGCCCGACGAGCAGCCGGACCACCCAGGCCGTGCCTATGGCGATCTGCCGATCCCCCCCGAGCTCTCGCCGGGGGATCGCCTGGACGGCCTGGAGATCAAGGCGGTGCTGTCGCGAACCGCCCAGTCGCGGGTCTATCGGGTCCGCGATATTAGTACCGAGCGGGACATGGTGATGAAGGCACCCAGCCCGGAACTCTCCAACCGTAATGTCTACCTGGAGCATTTCCTGCTTCAGCAGTGGGTGGTGGAACGGGTCAAGTCGCCCTTCGTGGTGCGGATCATGGAGTCCTCGCGGCCGCGTCGCTACCTCTACTACCTGATGGCCTATGTGGACGGGGAGACCTTGACCGAGTGGGCCCGGCGCCATCCCCAGGCGAGCCTGATGCAGCGCCTGGATATCGCCAACCAGCTCGGCAAGGCGATTCAGGCGCTGCACCACCGCGACATCCTGCACCAGCAGGTGCACCCCGGTAACGTGATGATCGACCGCCACGGCCAGGTGGTGCTGACTGACCTCAGCGCCTGCCGGGCCCGTGAGGGAGGCAGGCACCGAGAAGCCCGGGAGCTGTTGCGCCAGGTGGGGTTGACCGAGCACAGCGCCCCCGAGTATGCCCTGGACGACACGGTCGGCCGGCGCAGCGACCAGTACTCCTGCGCCTCCACCGTCTACTGGTTGCTCACCGGGGAGCTGCCCTACGAGCTCGCGCCCAACCGGCTGCGTAGCCACACCGACCTGGAACAGCTGGCCTATCGCAGCGCGCGGACCCGCAACCCCGAGGTGCCGCCGGCGCTGGACGAGGCGCTGCGGCGTGCGCTGGATCCCCAGCGCTCGCTGCGCTACCGGCGCATGTCGGAGTTCCGGCGCGAGCTGCGTCTGCCCCTTGCCTCGGATCGCCGTGACGCCTCTCCGCCCAGCGGCCGGCGATTCTTCCGCGACCCTGGCCACTTCTGGCAGGGCGTGGCGGGCATCCTGCTGCTGTTGCTGATCCTCACCTGGCTGTTGAAGTAGGCCCTTCGGCTAGCGATCAATAACAAGGCACAAGCGACAAGGCGCAAGCCACCAGGGGAACCCTTGGCTTGCGTCTTGTGGTTGATGAGGGAGGCTTGCCGCCTAGATCGTGAACGTCGGCAGCTTGCGCTCGACCCGGTGGAGGGCAAGCTTCGCGACCTTGGGCAGGCCGTTCTCGAAGGGCGGGAAGTCCTCTCCCTGGATCAGCGGCGACAGGTACTGGCGGCACGCCTCGGTGATACCGAAACCGTCCTCGCGGATGTACTCCCTGGGCATGAACTTCTCGCGATTGGCGACCTCCGCCAGCGGGGCGGGCTCGATGGTCCAGGCGTAGGGGGTCTCGGATACCCGCCTGATGGCCGGCATCATCGAGTTCTTGCCGGCCAGCGCCAGCTCCACTGCCTTCTCGCCCACCGCGTAGGCCTGCTCCACGTCGGTCCTGGAGGCCAGGTGGCGGGCGGCGCGCTGCAGGTAGTCGGCCACCGCCCAGTGGTACTTGTAGCCCAGGTCCTGCTTGACCATGCCGGCGAGCGTCGGGGCCACGCCGCCGAGCTGTCGATGGCCGAAGGCATCGGTGTTGCCGGAGTCGGCCAGGAAGGTGCCGTCCTGGTAGCGGGCGCCCTCGGACACCACGATCACGCAGTAGCCGTAGGTCTTGACCGCTTCGTCGACCCTGGCCATCACCGCTTCGCGGTTGAAGGCTACCTCGGGGAAGATGATCAAGTGGGGTGGCTCGCTCTCGCCCTGCCCGGCGAGTCCCCCGGCGGCGGCGATCCAGCCGGCGTGGCGGCCCATCACCTCGAGCACGAACACCTTGGTGGAGGTGGCGCACATGGAGGCGATATCCAGCGAGGCCTCCAGGGTGGAGGTGGCGATGTACTTGGCCACGCTACCGAAGCCGGGGGAGTTGTCGGTGATCGGCAGGTCGTTGTCCACGGTCTTGGGCACGTGGATGGCGGTGAGCGGGTAGCCGAGCTTCTCGGAGAGCTGGGAGACCTTGAGGCAGGTGTCGGCGCTGTCGCCGCCGCCGTTGTAGAAGAAGTAGCGGATGTCGTGGGCGCGGAACACCTCGATCAGCCGCTCGTACTGGGCGCGGTGGCTCTCGATGTCCTTGAGCTTGTAGCGGCAGGAGCCGAAGGCGCCGCCCGGGGTGTGGCGCAGCGCGGCGATCGCCTCGTCGGATTCCCGGCTCACGTCGATCAGGTCCTCGGTGAGGGCGCCGATGATGCCGTTGTGGCCAGCGAAGACCTTGCCGATCCGGTCCGGGTGACGGCGGCAGGCCTCGATCACGCCGCAGGCGCTGGCATTGATCACGGCGGTGACGCCGCCGGACTGGGCGTAGAAGGCATTGTGGGCCATGGGGCTGTTCCTGCTCCTGGTCGCTGCTGTTCGTGGATGGGTGACGAAAGTCGGAGGATTCTAGCCGAAAGCGGCCGAGGCTGCATCCGGCCCCCTCGCCATTGGTTGGCCTGATTGCCTCATGTTGGGCGCTGGAGGGGCACCTGGCGCCATGCTAGTCTCGCCTCACCTTGCCGCGGTGGGATGCCGCGGCGCAAGCCGGCAGTCAGGAGAGCGCATGCACGTCCATATCCTCGGTATCTGCGGCACCTTCATGGGCAGCCTGGCGCTGTTGGCCCGGGAACTGGGCCATACGGTCAGCGGCTCGGATGCGGGGGTCTATCCACCCATGAGCACCCAGCTCGAGGAGGCGGGCATCGCGCTGCGCGAGGGCTATGCCCCGGCCAACCTCGCGCCGCGCCCCGATCTGGTGGTGATCGGCAACGCGCTCTCCCGGGGCAACCCCGAGGTGGAGGCGGTGCTCGACCAGGGCCTGCCCTACGTCTCCGGCCCCCAGTGGCTGGCCGAGCAGGTGCTGCCCGGGCGGCGGGTGATCGCCGTGGCCGGCACCCACGGCAAGACCACCACGGCGAGCCTCGTCGCCTGGCTGCTGGAGTCCGCGGGGCTTTCACCGGGCTTTCTGATCGGCGGGGTGCCCCGCAACTTCGGCCTCTCGGCGCGCCTCGGTGCCCATGACGCCCCCTTCGTGGTGGAGGCCGATGAGTACGACACCGCCTTCTTCGACAAGCGCTCCAAGTTCGTCCACTACCGCCCCGAGATTGCGGTGCTGGGCAACTTGGAGTTCGACCACGCTGACATCTTCGAGGACCTCGCCGCCATCGAGCGGCAGTTCCACCATCTGGTACGCACCGTGCCTGGTCGGGGACGGCTGCTGGTGGCCGACGGCGAGCCGGCGCTCGACCGTGTGCTCGCGATGGGGGCCTGGACACCGGTGGCGCGCTTCGGCAGCGCCGCCGAGAGCCCCTGGCGCTACGAGCTCGAGCGCGAGGACGCCTCGCGCTTCCGGGTGATCCACCAGCAGGGGGAGGGCGGCGACAGGATCGACGAGGACGCCGTGGTGGACTGGCCGCTTACCGGCGCCTACAACGCCCGCAACGCCCTGGCGGCGCTGGCCGCCGTGCATGCCTGCGGGGTCGATCTCGCCCGGGGGGCGGCGGCCCTGGCGCGTTTCGAGACCCCGCGGCGGCGGCAGGAGCTGCGCGGCGAGGTGGGCGGCATCCAGGTGATCGATGACTTCGCCCATCACCCCACGGCCATTGCCGCTACCCTCGTGGGGCTGCGTGCCGCCACCGCCCGGGGGCGGCTGCTGGCGGTGATCGAGCCGCGTTCCAACACCATGCGCCTGGGCAACCTGCGCGACCGCCTGGCGGACTGCGTGGCCGCCGCCGATGCGGCCTTCTGGTACCAGCCCTCGGGGCTGGACTGGTCGCTTGCCCCAGTGCTCGCGGCGAGCCCGGTGCCGGCGCATCTGGAAGAGGACATCGATGCCCTGGTGGCGGCACTGGTGGCCGAGGCGCGGCCCTACGATCGCATCGTGGTGATGTCCAACGGCGGCTTCGGTGGCATCCACGAGAAGCTGCTGGCCGCGCTGGAGGTGGCTCATGGGTGAGCGGCAGCAGGGCACCTTCGGCCCGCCGGTGACGGTGGCGCTGACCGGCGCCTCCGGCGCCCAGTACGGCCTGCGGCTGATCGAGGCGCTTGTGGCCGCCGAGCGCGAGGTGTGGGTGATGATCTCCAAGGCGGCGCATCTGGTGATCGCCACCGAGACCGATATCGAGCTGCCGGCGCGGCCCGAGCGGCTGGCCGAGGTGCTCGTCGCGCGCAGCGGCGCCCGGTCCGGGCAGATCCGCTGCTTCGGTCGCGAGGACTGGATGGCCCCGGTGGCCTCGGGCTCCGGGGCCCCGTCTTCCATGGTGATCTGTCCCTGCTCCACCGGCACCCTCTCGGCGGTGGCCACGGGGGCCAGCAACAACCTGATCGAGCGCGCCGCCGATGTGGCCCTCAAGGAGCGCCGCCAGCTGGTGCTGGTGCTGCGCGAGACGCCCCTCTCGGCCATTCATCTGGAGCACATGCTGAATCTCACCCGGCTCGGCGCGGTGATGCTGCCCGCGGCGCCGGGCTTCTATCATCAGCCCACCACCATCGATGACCTGGTCGACTTCATCGTGGCGCGGATCCTCAACCAGCTCGGCATCGAGCACCACCTGATGCCGCGCTGGGGAGAGCCGTGATCAGCCTCAAGCTGCTGTCGGTGTTCGTGCCGACCTTCCTGTTCGTCTCCATCACTCCGGGCATGTGCATGACCCTGGCCATGGTGCTGGGCATGACCCAGGGGGTACGGCGCACCCTGTGGATGATGGCCGGGGAGCTGGTGGGGGTGGGCCTGGTGGCCGCCGCCGCCGGGGCCGGGGTGGCCGCCCTGATGCTTCGCCAGCCGGAGCTCTTCGCGCTCTTCAAGTGGCTGGGCGGCGCCTACCTGGTCTACCTGGGGGTGATGATGTGGCGCTCCCGGGGGCGCATGGCGATTCCGCTGGAGGAGCTCGAGCTCGCGCCGGCGAGCCGCGGCCAGCTGGCCCTTCAGGGGTTCGTGACGGCGGTGGCCAATCCCAAGGGCTGGGCCTTCTTCGTGGCCCTGCTGCCGCCGTTCCTCGATGCCTCGCGCCCGCTGGGCGGTCAGCTCGTCGTATTGATCGCCATGATCCTCATCATCGAGTTCGCCTGCCTGACCCTCTATGCGGCCGGCGGCAGCCGGCTGCGGCGTCTGCTTGGTCAGGATGGCAATGTGCGTCTGCTCAACCGTATCGCCGGCGCGCTGATGGTGGGCGTCGGCCTGTGGCTCGCGCTGGGCTGACGCCACGGGCCTAGATCGGCGGTAGCCAGGCGATGCGCGCCGCCACCAGCGCCAGCGACCCCACGCCCAGCCACGCCCAGGGGCAGGGGGCGAGCGGGGCGCGGGGTCGGGCCTGCCAGGCGAGCTGGACCAGCGCACAGACCACCAGGCCCAGCAGGGCGCCGCCCACCAGGTCGCTGAACCAGTGCACGCCGATCGCGAGCCGCGACAGCGCCATGACCACGGCGAACAGCAGGGCGCCCCAGTAGACCCAGTGGCGCAGGTGGTGGGGCAGCTCCCGGGCGATGAAGGCAGCGGCGAGCCCGGCCAGCACCACTGCCGTGGAGGTGTGGGCGCTGGGGTAGGCCATGGAGCCGGTCAGGTAGTCCGGCGTGCCCGGGCGCGGGCGGTCGAAGAAGGCCTTGCCCCAGGTGTTGAGCAGGGCGATCAGGCCGAGCCCGCCGGCGATGTGCGCGAAGGCGTCCAGGCGCCGTCGCCACAGCAGCCAGCCCCCCCAGGGCAGCACCAGGGCCAGCACGCCATAGGTGTCGCCCACCCGCGCCAGGGCCTGGCTTGCCGTCTCCAGCCAGGGGGTGGCCAGGTAGGCGAAGAGGGCGTTCAGGCGCGCATCCATCACCAGCGGGCCATCGGCACCGTGGTGCATCACCATCAGCGTCCAACCCGAGACGCCGCCCACCGACAGGATCAGCAGCAGCCAGCTGGCCAGGGGTACCTCGCCCCTGGAGCGGGCGCTCTGTGACAGCCACAGCCGGCGCATCACCGGGTGGCGACGGGCGCCGACGGCGAGCAGCCGGTAGAGCCGTCCGCTACGGCCGACCTGCTGGCGCAGCCAGGAGAACACCACCGCCAGCGCTACCAGGATGGCGGCCATGGCCACCAGCAGCGGCCGAGCGCCCTCGGGGATGTCGAGCAGCTGCTGCCAGGTGCGCCCCAGCAGATAGCCCGGAAGCACGTAGGCGGGTGCCCACAGCGCCGCCGAGGCGAGGTTGGCCCAGGTGAAGGCTCGCGGTGACATCCTGAGCATGCCGGCGATCAGCGGCACCATCGGGCGCACCGGGCCGACGAAACGCCCGAAGAAGACCGACAGGGTGCCGTAGCGCTGGAAGAAGCGCGCCCCCCGGGCCAGCCATTCCGGGTGGCGTGACAACGGCCACAGCCGTGTCACCCGCTGATGCTGGGTATAGCCCAGCCAGAAGCTGGCCCAGTCGCCGAGGACCGCCCCGATGAAGGCGGCCAGCATGATGGCGGGCAGCGCCAGCTCCTGGTGGCCCGCCAGGGAAGCAGCGGCGGTGATCAGCACCACTCCGGGCACCAGCAGGCCGACCAGCGCCAGGGATTCGACCAGTGCGATGGCAGCGATGATCAGCAGCAGCAGGGTAGGAGAAGGCGTCAGCTGGTAGAGGGCGTCGGCAAGGTACAAGTAAGACTCCGTGTCGGTCTGGCCTGGGGGTCGGGATCAGGACTCGGCGTGTCGCTGGGCGGTGGCCTGCAGTCGCTGGATGAAGCGTAGCGGCGACTCGCCCCGGCCCAGATGGCAATCGGTCAGGCGTGACTCCACCGGGCCGGTGTCCAGCAGCACCTTGCGATGCAGCGCCTCCTCGAGGCGCTGGCGAACCAGCAGGGCGCCGTTCTCGGAGGTGTCCGGCAGCACCAGCCAGAAGTCGGCATCCCCCTCGCGCCCGAGCAGGTCGTGGTCGCGGCTGCAGCCGACCACCGTGTCGCACAGGGACTTGAGCAGGGCTCTTCTGGCCCCGGGGCCGAACTGCTCGCCTGCCATCTCCAGCTGAGGCAGGTGGATGACCATCACCGCCAGGCGCTGGTCGAGCAGCTCGGCGCGCTCGCATTCGCTGTGCAGGCGCTCGTGGAGGGCGCTGCGCCGTATAGCATCGCATTCCTCGTCGAGGGGGTCAGTCGCCTGCAGCAGGGCCCGCTGATGGAGGATCTCCCAGGGGGCCAGGCCGGCCACCATCACCAGGCTCAGGTAGCCGAGCGCCAGGTCAAGGTCGAGCAGGCTCTCGCCCAGCAGCAGCCAGACCGGCGTCAGGGTGAGGTTGAGCAGCATGGCCGGCCCCAGCGGCAACAGCAGCAGGGTCAGCACGGGTGGCAGGCCCAGCCAGAAGGGTGCCAGGGACGACTGCACAGGCAGCTCCATGGCGACCAGCAGGTAGCCGCACACCAGCACCAGGTAGGCCGATAGCCGGGCGGTCTCGGGCTGGCCCAGGCGCATCAGGGCGGCCGTGATCAGCAGCGGGGCGAGCAGTGCCGGCAGCAGGATGCGGCCGTAGTCGCCGACCAGATAGAACCAGGCGGCCTGGCCGGCCAGCAGAAGGGCGGTGAGGGCGTAGAGGCTGGCGTGGAGCCTGGCGTGCTGGAGTTCAGCCATGTCCCGCTCCCTTGTTCACGTCCGCCGCGCCGGTCTGGCGTTCCAGCGCTCGACACTCTTCCGCCAGCGAGACGACACGGGCCAGTGGCGTGGCGCGAAGTCGCTGGATGGGCCCCAACTGGGCCAGCAGATCGGCACGACGTCGTTCGGCCTGTTCGGCATCTGGAGAGAGCAGCAGGGCGGCCAGGGTATGACCATCGAGTCGGTAGCAGTGCTCGAAGCTGCGGGTCAGGGCGCAGAGCCGCTGGGCCTGGGACCAGAAGCGCGGCCGTCCGGTGCGCAGCAGCAGGAGTTCGCCATGGACCCCGTCGCGGTGCACCCGGGCCCGCTCCCGGGTGAGGTCGCGGCTCAGCTGGGCGCGGGGCCAAAGACGCAGACCCGGCGCCAGGTGAGCGCGTTGGCGGGCCACGCCGCGCAGCGGCGCCAGATCCCGGGAGCGGGAGAGTCCCAGCAGCAGCAGTGCCGCCAGCACGGCGCCGGCGAATGCCGCCTGTTCCGGCGGCATGGCGCGGGCGAGCCCCCCCCAGGAGAGCGTGGCCAGCAGCAGGTTGAGTCCCGACATCCAGGCCGGCTGGGGTAGCATGACCAGCGCCCCCCAGGCCCACAGCCATAGCGGGAAGCGCTCGGGGGCGGTAAACAGCAGGGCGGTCAGCAGCAGGCTGGGCAGCAGCTGCCAGGGCACCAGGGCCGGGCGGCGGTGGCTGAATTCCACCAGCGCGGCCGAGACGGCCAGCCAGCCGGCGGCCATCCACAGCAGCAGGGCCTCGGTCACATTCGTCGAGGCCGGCGCCATCAGCGCCGGCAGCAGGGCCGCCAGCACCAGGTTGAGGCGCAGCAGGCCGACTTTGTACTTGCTCTGCATGGTGACTTACTATGTCTCCCTTTCCCGAATTCGCGTGGCCTGGCCGCGCCAGTATAACGCCGTGGCCGGTCCGTCTGGCCACGCCCACAGGAGACCCCTTTCGGCATGTCAGCACAAGTCATCTCCACGGACGAGGCGATCCGGGACGTCGAAGCCTACATGACCGGCCTCGGCCAGGCGGCCCGCCAGGCCGCGGCGGCCATGCGCCGCGCCTCCAGCGGTGCCAAGAACGCCGCCCTGCTGGCCATTGCGGCGCGCCTGGAGGCACGCCGCGAGGCGATTGCCGCGGCCAACGCCGATGACATGGCCCGCGGCCGGGCCGGGGGGCTCGATGCCGCGCTGCTCGACCGTCTGGAACTCACTCCGGCGCGCATCGACGCCATGATCGAGGGGCTCCACCAGGTGGCGGCCCTGCCCGATCCGGTCGGCGAGATCGACGGCCTGCGTTTTCGGCCGAGCGGCATCCAGGTGGGGCAGATGCGCGTGCCGCTGGGGGTGATCGGCATCATCTACGAGTCACGGCCCAACGTCACCGTCGAGGCGGCCAGCCTGTGCCTCAAGTCGGGCAACGCGGCGATCCTGCGCGGCGGCAGCGAAGCGCGTGACTCTAACACTGCCATCGCCGAGTGCCTGCGCGATGGCCTGGCCGACGCCGGCCTGCCCGAGGGCGCCGTTCAGGTGGTGGCCACCACCGACCGCGCTGCCGTGGGTCGCCTGATCGCCATGCCCGAGTATGTCGACGTGATCATCCCCCGCGGCGGCAAGTCGCTGATCGAGCGGATCTCCCGCGAGGCCCGGGTGCCTGTGATCAAGCATCTCGATGGCATCTGTCATGTCTACGTGGACGCCACGGCGGACCTCGACAAGGCCTTCGCCATCGCCGTCAACGCCAAGACCCACCGCTACGGCACCTGCAACACCATGGAGACCCTGCTGGTGGATGCGCCGGTGGCCGCGACCCTGCTGCCCCGTCTCGCCGCGGCCTATGCCGAGCATGGGGTGGAGTTGCGCGGCTGCGAACGCACCCGGGCGATCCTGCCCCAGGCCGCCGCCGCCAGCGAAGCGGACTGGGACACGGAGTACCTGGCGCCAGTGCTGGCGGTGCGCGTGATGGACGGCATCGAGGCCGCCATCGAGCACATCGAGCGCCACGGTTCCCATCACACCGATGCCATCGTCACCAGCGACTACGGCCTGGCCCGGCGCTTCCTGGCCGAGGTGGACTCCAGCTCGGTGATGGTCAATGCCTCCACCCGCTTTGCCGATGGCTTCGAGTATGGCCTGGGTGCCGAGATCGGCATCTCCACCGACAAGTTGCACGCCCGTGGGCCGGTGGGCCTCGAGGGGCTCACCACCCGCAAGTACGTGGTGCTGGGCGACGGCCAGATCCGCCAGTGAGCCAGGGTGCACACCTGCCGCTGCCGGCGGGGGAGGTCGACCCGCCCAGGCCGGCGCGCCTCGCCATGCTCGGCGGCACCTTCGACCCGGTGCACCTGGGCCACCTGCGCAGCGCCGTGGAGCTCCGCGAGGCGCTCGAGCTGGACCGGGTCCACATGATCCCGGCCAGCGTGCCCCCGCTGCGCGGCGAGCCGCGGGTCGCCCCGCAGCAGCGCCTGGCGCTGCTGCGCCTCGGCATCGGCGACACTCCCGGTCTGGTGGCCGATCCCCGGGAGCTGTATCGTGCAGGCCCCTCCTTCAGCGCCGATACCCTGGCCTCGCTGCGCGAGGAGGTCGGCCCCGGGGCGCGCCTGGTGATGGCGCTGGGCCATGACGCCTTCCTGCGCCTGGCCGACTGGCACGAGCCCGAGCGGCTCTTCGCCCTGGCCCACCTGGTGGTGATCGACCGCCCCGACTTCGAGGCGCCGCTGCCGGCGGCCCTGACCGCGCTGATCGGGGGCCGCGAGGTGGACGGGGTGGAGGCGCTGATGGCGAGCCCCGCCGGTGGCCTGCTGCGCCTGGCGCTGCCCTCGCGCATGGCGATCTCGGCCACCGAGGTGCGCCGCCGCCTGGCCGAGGGCAGAAGCGTTCGCTATCTGCTCCCCGAGGCGGTGGAGCGCCACCTGCTCGAGCACGGCCTCTATCGGCACTGACCGGGAACGGGCGCTGCCAGCGTGCGGTCAACCCGGTACAATGGTCGATCAACGACATTCAGACAGAAGACCCTATGCATACTGACGCACTCAAGACTCTGGCGATTGACGCGCTGGAGGACCTCAAGGCCAAGGACATCGCCCTGCTGGATGTCTCGCACCTGACCAGCGTGACGGACCTGATGGTCATCGCCAGCGGCACCTCCACCCGTCACGTCTCGGCCCTGGCCAATAATGTGGTTCAGAAGGCCAAGGAGGCCGGCCTCCAGCCGTTGGGCGTCGAGGGCGAGAACGGCGCCGACTGGGTGCTGGTGGACCTGGGGGACGTGGTGGTTCACGTGATGCTGCCGGAAACCCGCCAGCTCTACGACCTCGAGCGCCTGTGGGCCGATCTGCCCAGCGACGCCGAGCGCAGCGAGGGCGAGGCCTCCGGCGCATGAAGGTCCGCCTGCTGGCGGTGGGCACCCGCATGCCCGCCTGGGTCAACGAGGGCGTCGAGGAGTACCGAAAGCGCCTGCCGCGGGACTTCAGCCTCGAGGTGGAGGAGATCGCCCCCGGCCAGCGCGGCAAGAATGCCGACATTCCCCGCGCCATGGCTATGGAGGCAGAGCGCCTGCGCTCCCGCTTGCGCGGTGACGAGCATGTGGTGGTCCTGGAGGTGGGGGGAAAGCCCTGGAGCACCGAGCAGCTCGCCGCCCAGGCCGATGCCTGGCGCCTCGCCGGGCGCGACGTGGCGCTGCTGGTGGGCGGTCCCGACGGCCTCGAGCCGGGACTCTCCGCCGCCGCCGACCAGCGTTGGTCGCTGTCGCCGCTGACCCTGCCCCACCCGCTGGTGCGGATCCTGCTCGCCGAGCAGCTTTACCGCGCCTGGACCCTGATGGTGGGGCACCCCTACCACCGCTGACCGAGCCGCCCGGCCGAGAGTGCGATGCGCAAGAATCGCGACAACCTCAAGAGCCCCGAGCAGGCGCTGCGCATCTTCCGGGTGCGGGCGCTGCTAGCCGTCGTGCTGGTGTTCGCCATGACCGGCCTGCTGATGGGGCGGCTGGCCTACCTGCAGGTGGTCCAGCACGAGGTCTACAGCACCCGCTCCGAGAAGAATCGCGTGCGGGTCGAGCCGCTGCCGCCTACTCGCGGGCTGATCTACGACCGCAACGGCGTGCTGCTGGCCGAGAACCGACCCACCTACAACCTCACCCTGGTGCGCGAGCGGGTCGACGACCTGGACGCCACCCTGGCGCTGCTGGTGGAGCTGCTCGAGCTCTCCGACGAGGAGGCCGAGGCGTTCCGGCTGCGCTCCCGCCAGCGCCAGCGTCCCTTCCAGCCGGCGCTGCTGATGAGCGACCTCGACGAGGATCAGATCGCTCGGGTGTCGGTGAACCGTCACCTGCTGCCCGGCGTCGAGGTGGAGGCGCAGCTGCTGCGCTTCTACCCGGATGCCGAGGTCATGGCCCACGCCCTGGGCTATGTGGGCCGTATCAACGCCGAGGAGCTGGCGACCCTGGATACTGGCCGCTACGCCGGCACCCACTTCATGGGTAAGACCGGCGTCGAGCGCTTCTACGAGGACGAGCTGCACGGGCAGGCGGGGTTGCGCAAGGTGGAGACCAACGCTCGTGGACGGGTGCTGCGCGAACTGGGGCGTACCGACCCGGTGCCGGGCCAGCACCTGACCCTGACTATAGACCGTAAGATGCAGAAGCTGGCCTACGAGCTCATGGATGGCCGCCGCGGCTCCATCGTGGCCGTCGCGCCACAGACCGGCGAGATCCTGGCGATGGTCTCGGCGCCGGGGTTCGACAGCAACCAGTTCGTCACCGGCATCGACGTAGCCTCCTACCGGGCGCTGCAGGAGAACCTCGACCTGCCGCTCTACAACCGGGCGATTCGCGGCCACTACCCGCCTGGCTCCACCATCAAGCCTTTCCTGGCATTCGCCGGCCTGGCGGAAGGGGTGATCACCCCGGACCGGGCGATCCACGACCCCGGCTTCTACCAGCTGCCCAACGACTCCCGGCGTTACCGTAACTGGCTGCGCTGGGGACACGGCCGAGTGGACATGGAGCGCTCCATCGCCGTCTCCAATAACACCTACTATTACTCACTGGCCCACGAACTGGGCATCGACCGGCTCCACGACAACATGAGTGCCTTCGGTTTCGGGCAACGGGTGGGCCACGACATCTTTGGCGAGAGCACGGCCCTGATGCCGTCGCGGGATTGGAAACGGGGTCGCTTCAACCAGCCCTGGTACCCGGGTGAGACCCTCTCGGTGGGCATCGGCCAGGGCTACTGGCAGGTCACGCCGCTTCAGCTGGCCACCGCCACGGCGGTGCTGGCCAACCGAGGCCAGTGGGTCAAGCCGCGCCTGGCCAGCCGCATCGGTGACTCGCCGGTGCCCGAGCGGGTACCCGAGACCCCGCCGGACATCGAGATTCCCAATGACGCCTGGTGGGACCGGATCTTCTCCGGCATGGAGAAGGTGATGACCGGCCACGAGGGCACGGCGCGGCGCACCGGGGTGGGGCTCGAGTACCGCATGGCCGGCAAGTCCGGCACCGCCCAGGTCTTTTCGCTGGGCCAGGACCAGCGTTACAACGCCGAGGAGCTGGCCGAGCGGCTGCGCGACCACGCGCTGTTCATGGCCTTCGCCCCCACCGATGACCCCCAGATCGCGGTATCGGTGATCGTCGAGAACGCCGGCGGTGGCAGTACCCACGCTGCCCACCTGGCCCGGGCCATGACCGACGCGTGGCTGCTAAGGGATCGCGAACCCGACGTGGAGGAGCTGCGCGAGGCAATGGAGGATGACGATGGCCGAGTCGCGGGGAACTGACCCATGGGCATGATCGACCTCACCCGGGTGCTGCGACCCCACCCGGTACGCGCCCCGGCCAGCGGGATCTCCCGGCGCCGCAGCCTCTGGGAGCGAATCCATCTGGACCCCTGGCTGCTGGGCATGCTGTTGCTGCTGATGGCGTCGGGCCTGGTGGTGCTCTACAGCGCCAGCGGTCAGCGCCTCGAGGCAGTGATCGCCCAGGGCATCCGCTTCGGGGTGGCGCTTGCGGTGATGTTTTTTCTCGCCCAGCTGACGCCGTCGACCCTGCTGCGCTGGGCGCTGGCGGTCTATCTGCTCGGCGTGCTGCTGCTGGTGGCCGTGGAACTCTTCGGCGACGTCGGCATGGGCGCCCAGCGCTGGCTGGTGATCCCGGGGGTCATTCGCTTCCAGCCGTCGGAGATGATGAAGCTGGCGGTGCCGCTGATGGTGGCCGCCTACCTGAGCCGCCAGGAGCTTCCCCCGCGCCTGCGTGATATCGCGGTGTGCGTGGTATTGATCGCCGTACCGGTGGTGCTGATCGCCAGGCAGCCCGATCTGGGCACCTCGCTGCTGGTGACGTCGGCGGCGGTCTTCGTGGTGCTGCTGGCAGGGCTCTCCTGGCGTTTCATCGCCGCCCTGGCGGTGATCGCCGCCGCGGCGCTGCCGCTGCTGTGGATGAACCTGCACAACTACCAGCGCCAGCGGGTGCTGACCTTCCTCGATCCCAACAGCGACCCCCTGGGGTCGGGCTGGAACATCATTCAGTCCACCACCGCCATCGGCAGCGGCGGGGTGTTCGGCAAGGGCTGGCTGCAGGGCACCCAGTCCCAGCTGGAGTTCCTGCCCGAGCGCCATACCGACTTCATCGTCGCCGTGCTCGGCGAGGAGTTCGGCCTGGTGGGCATCGTCGCCATCCTGCTGCTCTACCTGCTGATCATCAGCCGTGGCCTGTGGCTGGCTGCCGGCGCCCAGGACACTTTCGGGCGCCTGGTGGCGGGCAGCATCATCCTGACCTTCTTCATTTATGTCTTCGTCAACGTGGGCATGGTCAGCGGCATTCTGCCGGTGGTCGGCGTGCCGCTGCCACTGGTCAGCTACGGCGGCACCTCCAGCGTGACCTTGATGGCGGGTTTCGGTATTCTCATGGCCATTCACGCGCATCGCCGCCTGCTCCCGCGCTAGGGCCGCTGCGGGTATCAGGGTGCCGAATCAGGGAGAGAGCTGCATGTTACGGATTCGAAACCATGGCGTGAGGGCGCTGGTCGCGATGGCCGCCCTGGGCGTGTCGATGAGTCCCCTGGCGGCGGACTTCGATCCGCGCCGCCACGCCGAGACGCGCGAACTGGTCGAGGAACTGGCCGCCAAGGGGATCGAGCGCGACTGGCTCGAGGCCGCCATGGCCTCCGCCGACTTCCAGCAGGGCGTGCTGGATGCCATGGCCGGTGCCGCCGAGCGTCGCCTGCGCTGGGACGAATACCGCGCCATCTTCCTGCAGCCGGAGCGCATCCACCGCGGTGTCACCTTTCTCGAGGTGCATCGCGATGCCTTCGAGCGCGCCGAGTCGCTGTATGGCGTGCCCCCCGAAGTGGTCGCCGCCATCATCGGTGTCGAGACCAGCTATGGCCGTTTCACTGGCCGTCACCGGGTGATCGACTCCCTGGCCACCCTGGCCTTCCACCACCCGACCCGCGGCGGCTTCTTCCGCGGCGAGCTGGCCGCCTTCCTCGAGATCACCCACGAGCAGGGCGTCGACCCCGGCGAGCTCACCGGCTCCTACGCCGGCGCCATGGGCTACCCGCAGTTCATTCCCACCAGCTATCGCGCCTACGCCGTGGACTTCGACGATGACGGCCTTCGCGATCTCTGGACCAACCCGGTGGACGCCATCGGCAGCGTGGGCAACTACTTTGCCGAGCATGGCTGGCGCGCCGGCGAGGTGATCTATCACGACGCCGAGGGGCCCGCGACGCCGCCGGAGGGCATCGACTTCAACCGTGCGGCGCGCCCGCCGGCCGTCCCGGCGAGTAGCGTTGCCGAGGCCGGCATCACGGTGCCCGACGACATCGACGCGGATCGGTCGCTGCTGCCGGTCTCCCTGGAGGACGGCGAGGGCCACTGGCGCTTCGTGCTGGGCGACCACAACTTCTACGTGATCACCCGCTACAACCACAGCCATCTATACGCCATGGCGGTCACCGAGCTGGCCGAGGCCATCGCCGCGGCCCGGGCGCTGGATGCCCACTGGCTGGATGCCGTGCATGCCGACGGGGAGGAGCGCCCATGAGCGCCCGGCGGTGGTGGCTGGCGGTGGCCGCGGCGTCCATGGCGCTGGCGGGCTGTGCCGGGGGCGGCGGTCAGGCGCCGTCTTCGGAGCCCGGCGAGTCTCGGACTGTCTCCTCGGCGGCGCCGTCCGGTGGGGGCGAGCGCTACGCTATGTCCGGCGACGCCTATCCCATGGATCCCCCGGACGTCAGCCGCATCCCCGATGCGGTGCCGCGCCTCGAGGCGCCCTCCCGGGGCGGCAATCGGTCGACCTATGATGTGTGGGGCAAGACCTATCGGGTGCTGCCCGATGCTCGAGGCTATGCCCGCCAGGGCACGGCGTCTTGGTATGGCGAGAAGTTCCACGGCTACGCCACCTCCAACGGCGAAATCTATGACATGTACAAGATGAGCGCCGCCCACCGCTCGCTGCCGCTGCCCAGCTACGTGCGGGTCACCAACCAGGACAATGGCCGCTCGGCCATCGTGCGGGTCAACGACCGTGGCCCCTTCCACAACGACCGCGAGATCGATCTCTCCTACGCCGCCGCGGCGCGGCTGGAGATCCTGGATCGTGGCACCGGCCGGGTGAAGGTGGAGGCCATCGACGTGGAGCAGTGGCTGGCCGATAACGGTGGCGGGACGCCCGGGGGCAGCACGCGCAACGGCGCCGGCGCGGTCGCGCCCCCCGGCCGCCAGGTGGCGTCCGCCCCCGCTCCGGCGGCCGATACCTCGTCGACGGTCGCCAGCAGCGCCAGCCGGGGTTCCACCGAGCCCCCCATCTTCCTGCAGATTGCCGCCCTGGGTTCCGCCGAGAGCGCCCAGGCGCTGCAGGCCAGGCTCCAGGCCGAGCTTTCTCGCCCGGTGCGGGTGGCCGTCTCGACGGGCGTACATCGGGTGCAGGTCGGTCCGCTGGCCAGCGCCGACCAGGTGGAGCCAGTGCGCGGCGAGCTGCGCCGTGCCGGTTTCGATCAGAGCTTTATCGTCAACGGCGCCGACTGACCGGCGCCCCACTCCCTTCCCCCTGAGTGTTCCATGAGACTTGACCCCATGAGAGAGTTGTTATCCCTTCGCCGCCTCCGGCTGATCCCGGCGCTTCTGGCCTGTCTGCTGATGGTATCGACACTGGCTTCGGCCCAGAGCGTGCCGGTGCCCCAGCCGCAGGTCATGATTCCCTCGCCGCCCCAGCTCGCTGCCAAGTCGTGGTTCCTGATGGATGCCGACAGCGGCCGGGTGCTGGTGGAGCACAATGCCGACGAGCGCCTGCCGCCGGCGAGCCTGACCAAGTTGATGACCGCCTACCTGGTGGAGCGCGAACTGGACCGCGGCAACATCACCATGAACGACATGGTGAGGGTCAGCGAGAATGCCTGGCGCACCGGGGGCTCCAAGATGTTCATCGAGGTGGACACCCAGGTCTCCATCCGCGACCTGCTCTACGGCATCATCATCGCCTCCGGTAACGACGCCAGCGTGGCGGTGGCCGAGCACCTGGCCGGCGGCGAGGTGCCCTTCGCCGACCTGATGAACCAGCACGCCACCCGCCTGGGCCTGCACAACACCAGCTTCGCCAACGCCACCGGCCTGCCGCATCCGGAGCAGTACTCCTCGGCCCGCGACATGGCGCTGCTCTCCCAGTACATCATCAACGACTACCCCGAGCACTACGCGATCTACGCCGAGAAGTACTTCACCTTCAACGACATCCGCCAGCCCAACCGCAATCGGCTGCTGTGGCGCGATCCCACCGTGGACGGCCTGAAGACCGGCTGGACCACCGAGGCGGGCTATGGCCTGGTGGCCTCCGCCAAGCGTGACGACATGCGGCTGATCTCCGTGGTGATGGGCACCAGCTCCGAGGAGTCCCGGGCCCAGGAGACCCAGAAGCTGCTCAGCTACGGTTTCCGCTACTTCGAGACCGTCAAGCTCTACGACGCCGGCTCGGTGCTCAACACCTCGCGGGTGTGGGGCGGGGAGAGCAACGAGCTGCCAGTGGGCATCGACAGCGACGTGATGATGACGGTGCCGCGTGCCCGCAACGAGGAGCTGACCGCCCGCCTGGACATCCAGGGCGACCTGGCCGCCCCCATCGAGGCAGGCCAGCGCGTCGGCACCCTGGAGGTGCGCCTGGGCGAGGAGGTGGTAGGCGAGCAGCCGCTGCTGGCCCTGGAGTCGGTGGAGGAGGGCGGCCTCGTCAAGAAGCTGGTCGATCAGGTCCGACGCTTCTTCTCCAACCTGGTTGGCGGCTGGTTCGGCTAGGTGGTCTCTCTCCGGCGGGTTGCGTAAAATGCTGGCATATCCACGACCCGCTGGAACCTCCATGAACGACAACTCCCTGCGCGACCTGCGCGTGCCGAGCCGGCCGGTCGCCGGCAAGCCCCCCAGGATCACCTTTCCCTGCCGCTACTCCCTCAAGGTGGTGGGTGACGCCGCCGAGGATTTCGCCGCCATGGTCTGTCAGGTGGTGAGTCGCCACGATCCGCACTTCGACGCCATCGACCTGCGGGTAGTGGAGAGCCGCAACGCCCGCTTCCAGTCGGTACGCCTGACCATCCGCGCCACCGGCGAGGCCCAGCTCCGGGCACTGTTCGTGGAGCTCAAGGCCACCGGCCGCGTGCACATGGTGGTGTGATGGCCACCGCCCCCTCCGAGCTGCCTGCGCCGCTGCCACCCATCGAACTGCACCGCCTGGGGCGTCGTCCCTATAGCCCCGTCTGGCAGGCGATGCGGGAGCTCACCGACACTCGCGATGCCGACACGCCGGATCAGTTCTGGCTGGTGGAGCACGACCCGGTCTTCACCCAGGGGCAGGCGGGCAAGCCCGAGCACCTGCTGATGCCCGGTGATATCCCGGTGGTGCAGACCGACCGCGGCGGCCAGGTGACCTACCATGGGCCCGGCCAGGTGGTGCTCTATCCGCTGATCGACGTGCGCCGTGCGCGCCTCGGCGTGCGTGACCTGGTGAGCGGGCTCGAGAACGCGGTGATCGCGCTGCTGGCGGAGTATGGCGTCGCGGCCCGGGCGCGCCCCGATGCGCCAGGTGTCTACGTGAAGACGGGTATGGGCGAGGCCAAGATCGCCTCGCTGGGGCTGCGCATCCGTCGGGGCGGCAGCTTCCACGGGGTGGCGCTCAACGTAGACGGCGACCTCTCACCCTTCCAGCGCATCAACCCCTGCGGCTATGCCGGCATGGCGATGACTCGCCTGGCGGACCTGGTGGAGGAGTGCCCGGACGTGGTGGTGGTGGGGGAGCGCCTGGCCGAATGCCTGGCATGGGAGTTGGGGCGCGAAATAGTCAGTAACGAGGCGCGAGGAACGAGGGACTAGGGTTTCCTCGCTTCCTCGCCCCTTGTGCCTGTTATCCCACGTTGACTGCATCGATGCGGTCCGGGTCGTGCGCCTGGCCGGGCACCGCGGCCGGTGCGGCCAGGCCCAGGTTGTTCTTCTCGAACACCCGGTCGGCGCGGTAGCTGGAGCGCACCAGCGGCCCGGCGGCCACCTCCATGAAGCCCTTCTCCAGGCCGATCTGGCGGTAGCGCTCGAACTCCTCGGGGGAGACCCAGCGCTCCACCGCAAGGTGGTTGCGGGTGGGGCGCAGGTACTGACCCAGGGTGACGATATCCACGCCGATCTCGCGCAGGTCGTCGAAGGTGGCGAGTATCTCCTCATCGCTCTCGCCGAGGCCCAGCATCAGGCTGGTCTTGGTGAGCACTCCCGGCTTGTGCCGCTTGGCGTGGGCCAGCACGTCCAGGGTCTTGCGGTAGCCGGCGCGGGGGTCGCGCACCCGACGGGTGAGGCGCTCCACGGTCTCGACGTTCTGGGCGAACACCTCCAGGCCGGAGTCCACCACCTGCTCGATGGCGGCGTGGACGCCGTCGAAGTCCGGGGTCAGCGCCTCCACCACCACCTCGGGGGTGTTGGCCTTGATGGCGCGGATGCAGGCCGCGTAGTGGGCGGCGCCGCCGTCGTCCAGGTCGTCGCGGTCCACCGAGGTGAGCACTACGTAGCGCAGCCCCATCAGCTCCACCGACCTGGCGGTGTTGGCCGGCTCCTCGGCGTCCAGCCAGCCGCCGGGGTTGCCGGTGTCCACGGCGCAGAAGCGGCAGGCGCGGGTACACACCGAGCCCATCAGCATGATGGTGGCGGTGCCGTTGCTCCAGCACTCGCCCATGTTGGGGCAGTGTGACTCGGCGCACACGGTGCTCAGGCGATGCTCGCTGACGTTGCGCTTGACGGCCTCGAAGCGCTCGCCGCCAGGAATCTGGGCGCGCAGCCACCTGGGCTTGCGGCCCGGGTCGGCGGCCTGCTCCTCCGGTTCTCGGCGCTGTTTGATGCCGTCCTTGATGGCGGCAAAGCCGTGCTGGGTGCGGAACTTCTCGCCGCTGGGGACGTGTTTCGAGGTGCTGTCGCTCATGGGTGTGAGCCCCTTCGCTCGGCCCGCCTCGGAGATCCTGTACGCTCCTTGCAGACAGGCTTGCCGGCAAGGGGTCAGAGCCGCGGGGCGCGCTGATGGTTACTGGGTATCGGCCCGATAATTTACCATAGTTGCGGAGCCTGGGCATCGCCGCGTGGGTGATGCCGGCTTCCGCCATGACCCGGGAGAAGGTCGTGTTCAGTTCGACAGCGGCAGGCAGACCACATCGTGGTTGGGCAGCGGGCGGGGCGGGGCCTGGAAGTGGGCGTGGAACTCCGCCAGGTGCTCGCGCACGAAGCGCAGGAACAGCTCGGTGACCGGGGTGGGGAAGCGCTCCCGTGGATAGACGGTGCACCAGGAGTGGCGCAGCGGAAACCCGGGCAGGGCGAGCTCCTCCAGCAGCCCGGCCGCAAGCTCCAGGCGCACCGCCAGGCGCGGCAGCACGGCCACCCCCAGCTGGGCCATCACCCCCTGCTTGACGGCCTCGTTGGTGCCCAGCTCGATGCGGTGGGCCAGGCTCACGTCCTGGGCGGCGGCCAGCTCCTCGAAGGCGCTGCGCACGCCGGAGCCGGGCTCGCGCATCAGCACGTAGTGGCGGGCGAAGTCCTCCAGGGTGGGCGAGCTCGCCTGGAGCAGCGGGTGACCGGGCCACACCAGCGGGATCATCTCGTTGTCGAGGATCGGCATGAAGACCAGGTCGCGATCCTCCGGCACCCGGGCCATGATCACCAGGTCGTCGCGGCACTCGGCCAGGCGCTCCAGCGCCTGGCTGCGGTTGCACACCTTGAGCCGAACCTGGACGTTGGGGTAGTGGGCGCGGAAGCGCGCCAGCAGGTGGGGCACGACGTACTGGGCGGTGGAGACCGCCGCCAGGTTGAGCTCGCCGCGGATGGTGCCGGACATGTCCGAGAGCGCCATCTGCAACCGCGAGACCTGGCCGAAGATGGCGCGGACCGAGGCCGCCAGGGCATCCGCTGCCGGCAGCACGTGGAGGGTCTTGCCGGCATACTTGAACAGCGGCTGGCCCAGCGCCTGTTCCAGCTGGCGGACCTGGGCGCTGACTGCGGGCTGGGTCAGGCCCAGCTGTTCGGCCGCCCGGGAGTAGGAGTGCTGGTCGTGTACCGCCTGAAACACCTGCAGCTGGCGAAAGGTCAGCTTGTTGAGCAGCTTGGGAGTGGTCATGATCACTTGCCGGATGGGCGCCGTCGGCCTCCTGTCGGTCTGTGATCCATGCTAGCACTGCCGGCCCCGCCGGGGCCATCGCCAAGGAGGCAACCGTGCCATGAGCACCTTCACCCTTCCCGGGGCGGGCCAGCCGCCGCCGCGGATCGCCCTGGCCGCCGTGGGGCTGGCCGGCCTGCGGGTACGCCAGGCCGCCGCCGAGCTGGGTCTGGCCTGCCTGGGCGCCACCACCCCCGACGAGCCCGCCGAGGCCCTGGTGGCGCGCGCTCTGAGTGCCGGCTGCACGGCGCTGCATCCCGGTGAAGCCGACACCCGGCGTCAGCTCGCCCTGGCCAGGGCCTGCCTGGCCGGCGGGCTTCCCTTCGTGGGGCCTCGGCTGGCGCTGATCGAGGCCATGCAGGATGGTGCCGCGGCCCGGGCCCTGCTGCGCGAGGCGGGTGTCCCCCTGGCCGAGGAGGGCGTGCCCGGGCGGCAGGTCGAGCTGGCGGTGCTCGGCGACCGGCTCGCCCGGGTGCGCTGGCTGGCGGTAAGGGAGCCACTCGGCAGCGCTCAGGTGCGAGCCCCGGTAACCTGGCTGACGCCCGAGCGGCGCGCCTACCTCGGCCAGCTCGCGGTGCAGGGGCTGGCCGGGCTTGAGCTGATCGGGCTTGTGACCCTGCGATTTGCGCTGCAGGAGAATCAACTGGGATTCTGCGAGATGCGCCCCGGGCTGACCGGTCGCGAGTCGCTTGACGAAGTGCTCACCGGCCTGGATCCGGTGGTGGTCCAGCTGCGCTTGGCCGCCGGCGACCGGCTGCGGGATCGCCAGGCGGCCCTGGCCCCCCGCGGGCATGCCCTGCAGTGGCGCTGCGTTCCCGAGACGGCGGCCGGCATCAGCGGCGGGCCCGGCCTGCGCCTGGATCGCGCTCCCGAGACGGGGGGCGAGGTGCGACTCACGGCCTGGGGGCGCACCCCCGAGGAGGCCTGGCGGCGGGGCCGGCGGGGCCTGGAGGAACTGCTCGGCGTGGAAAAAGCCGTCTCGCTGATGGGTCCGCCGAGCGACGAATAGCGCCCCTGTCACGGAGTTTTCACTCGCAGAGGTGTCGAAATTGCGTTATATTGCGATGCAGCAAAAGCCGTGGATTTTCCACGGCCTGATGTCCCCTTTCCTCTGACCGCAATGCCAGGAGCTCGCGATGAATCTTCCGATGCCGACTCCCCCGGCCCCCGTGGTGACGCTGCTCGACCCCTTCGGGTTCGGACGCGCGGCGGGCCGCTACTGGTTGGATGCCTTCGAGCGCAGCGTGCTCTACATGGATGTGATGCGCCAGCGTGGCAACCAGTACCTCGAACACATCGAGCAGACCAAGCCCAGCGTGCTGGGCTTCGATGCCGAGGTATTGATCGACGGCCGCGACCTGTCGCGTCCGGTCAACTATGAACTGCTGCGTATCCTGCCTCCCGCGGGATACCCCACCGACCCGCAGATGCGCCCCTTCGTGGTGGTCGATCCCCGCGCCGGTCATGGCCCGGGCATCGGCGGCTTCAAACCCGACAGCGAGCTGGGCGTGGCCCTGCGTGCCGGCCACCCCTGCTACTTCATCGGCTTTCTGCCCTACCCGGAGCCGGGTCAGAGCGTGGAAGACGTGGTGGAGGCGGAGATCGCCTTCCTGCGCCATGTGAATCGCCTCCACAGCGAGCGCGGGGCCGAGAAACCCATGGTGGTGGGCAATTGCCAGGCCGGCTGGCAGATCATGATGGCGGCGTCACTGGAGCCCGACCTGTTCGGGCCGATCCTGATCGCCGGTGCGCCGCTCTCCTACTGGGCCGGCCAGCGCGGCAATGCCCCGATGCGCTACGCCGGGGGCATGAGCGGCGGCAGCTGGATGACCTCCCTGTTCAGCGACCTGGGAGATGGTCAGTTCGACGGCGCCTGGCTGGTGCAGAATTTCGAGAACCTCAATCCGGCCAACACCTTCTGGACCAAGCAGTATCGCCTCTATGCCAACATCGACACCGAGGCCAGCCGCTACCTGGAGTTCGAGCGCTGGTGGGGCGGCCACGTGGTGCTCGGCGGCAACGAGATCCAGTACATCGTCGACAACCTCTTCGTCGGCAACCGTCTCTCCACCGCCCAGCTGGTGACTTCCGATGGTCGGCGCATCGACCTGCGCAACCTGCGCTCGCCGGTAGTGGTGTTCTGCTCCAAGGGCGATGACATCACCCCGCCGCCCCAGGCGCTGGGCTGGGTGCGCGACCTCTATGAAGACGTCGATGACATCGTGGCCAGCGAGCAGACCATCGTCTACTGCGTGCATGACACCACCGGGCATCTGGGCATCTTCGTGTCGGGCAGCGTCTCCCGCAAGGAGCACGCCGAGTTCACGGCCAACATGGACTATATCGACGTGCTGCCCCCGGGGCTCTACGAGACCACCGTGTCCGATGCCGCCCAGCGCGATGACGCCGAGCTGATCGAGCGGGACTACCTGCTGGAGTTCACCTCGCGCAGCATCGAGGAGCTCGACCAGGTGGTGCAGCACAGCCCCGAGGACGATACCCGCTTCGCCACCGTGGCGCGGCTGTCCGAGATCAACCTGGGCCTCTATCGGCTCTTCCTGCAGCCCTGGGTGCGCGGTATGGCCACACCCGAATCGGCTCACTGGATGCGTCGCATGCATCCCAACCGGATGGGCTATCGCCTCTTCTCCGACCGCAACCCGCTGATGAATGCGATCCCGGTGCTGGCCGACAAGATTCGCGCCGATCGTCACCCGGTGGACGAGGACAACCTCTTCCGGGTACTGGAGTCGATCGCCTCCAGCCAGGTCACCGGCAGCCTCAACGCCTGGCGTGACCTGCGCGACGGTGCCACCGAACGGCTCTTCCTGGATGTCTACGGCCAGCCACTCCTGCAGTCCCTGGTGGGCCTGGGCGGTGATGCCCACGTGCATCGTCGCCGTCCGGGGTCAGAGCCTGAGCATCGCCGTTTCATCGCGCGTCGCCAGGCCGAACTGAGCGAGCAGGTCGCCGAAGGTGGCAGCCACGAGGCGGTGATCCGTGCGCTGATCTTCGTGCTGGGGGGGGCGCCCTCCACCGACGAGCGCAACTTCAAGCGCCTGCGAGCCACTCATGCCGAGCTGGAGCCTCAGCTCACCGTGGGGGACTTCAAGCGGCTGATGCGCGAACAGTTCTTCATCCTCAAGCTCGACCGGGAGGCGGCCGTAGAGGCACTGCCCGAACTGCTCAAGGGGCAGACGGCGGAGCAGATCGCTGGCCACCTCTGGCACATCGAGCACGTGCTGGCGGCCAGCGGTGAGCTCTCCGAGCACTCTACCGAGCGCCTGGCCCGGGTGCGGGGGCTCTTCGAGCAGGCCATCGACCAGGCGCCGATCCTCGAGGCCCAGGCGCGTGCCGAGGCCCAGGAATGGGTCGGCAGCCAGGCCGAGGCCCAGCGCCTGGCCCTGAGCGACCTGGAGGGCCTGATGGAGTCCCAGCCGGCGGCGAATGCCGAGGCGCCCGTCGCCAAGGTCGAGGAACCCGTCGCCAAGGCCGAGCAGCCCGCCGCCAAGGCCGAGGAACCTGCCGCCAAGGCCGCGGCACCGCGCCGCCGGACGCCGGCCCCGCGTCGCAAGCCGGGTGGCAGCAAGCGCTGATCCAGGCCCGGCACGACCCCAGCAGCGCCCCTGCCACTCCGGTGGCGGGGGCGCTGTCATTGACGTCAGGCTTGCCCTGTCGCAAGAGTGCGGTCTAGGGTCAGTAAGCGCCAACCCGAGGCTCCCACTGGCGCGACAAGGGACGCTGGGGTAGGGTAGGCGCATTTTTCGCCCGCCGAATCAGGGCGGTATGGCATTGTCAGGCGAGGACTCGAGGTCCACGCCGTGCACTTTCAGTGGAGCACTATGGGAAAGTCACTGGTCATCGTCGAGTCGCCCGCCAAGGCCAAGACGATCAACAAGTATCTCGGCAACGACTTCATCGTGAAGTCGAGCGTGGGTCACATCCGTGATCTGCCGACCAGCGGCGCGGGCAAGGCGGCCTCGGATCCCAAGGAGCGCGCGCGTCAGGCCGCGCTGACCCGCAAGATGTCGCCGGACGAGAAAGTCGAGTACAAGAAGCGCAAGTCCCGGGAGCAACTGATCCGGCGCATGGGCATCGACCCCGAGCACGGCTGGGAGGCCCACTACGAGATCCTGCCGGGCAAGGAGAAGGTGGTCGCCGAACTCCAGAAACTGGCCCAGAAGGCCGACACCGTCTATCTCGCCACCGATCTCGACCGCGAGGGAGAGGCCATCGCCTGGCACCTTCGCGAGACCATCGGCGGCGACGACGCGCGCTACAAGCGCGTGGTCTTCAACGAGATCACCAGGAACGCCATCCAGGAGGCGTTCAAGGACCCCGGCACCCTCAACATCCCGCGGGTCGAGGCCCAACAGGCGCGGCGCTTCCTGGACCGGGTGGTCGGCTTCATGCTCTCGCCGCTGCTGTGGGCCAAGATCGCCCGGGGCCTCTCGGCCGGCCGCGTCCAGTCGGTGGCCATGCGTCTGATCGTCGAGCGCGAGCGCGAGATCCGCGCCTTCGTGCCCGAGGAGTTCTGGGACGTCCATGCCGACCTGGTCCCGCGGGCCGAGGGGGCCGACGGCGAGCCGGTGCGCTTCGAGCTGGTGCGCCAGGACGGCAAGGCCTTCCGGCCCACCTCCGAGGCCGAGACCCTGGAGCGCATCGCCGCGCTGAGGCAGGCGTCACTCGCCATCAGCGCGCGGGAAGACAAGCCCACGCGGTCGAAGCCGAACGCGCCCTTCATCACCTCGACCCTGCAGCAGGCCGCCAGCGGCCGGCTGGGCTTCTCGGTGAAGAAGACCATGACCCTGGCCCAGCGCCTCTACGAGGCGGGCTATATCACCTACATGCGTACCGACTCCACCAACCTGTCGAAGGATGCGGTGGAGACAGTGCGCGAGTTCATCGGCGAGGAGTTCGGACCGCGCTACCTGCCGGAGGGGCCCAACCGCTACTCCAGCAAGGAGGGCGCCCAGGAGGCCCACGAGGCGATCCGTCCCTCCGACGTGGGGCGGCGTGCCACCGAGCTCGCCGGCATGGAGCGCGACGCCGAGCGGCTCTACGAGCTGATCTGGCGCCAGTTCGTGGCCTGCCAGATGACCCCGGCCGAGTATCTCTCCAGTACCCTGACCGTGGAGGTGGACGGCTACGAGCTCAAGGCCAAGGGCCGCGTGCTCAAGTTCGACGGCTACACCCGCGTGATGAAGCCGGCCGGCAAGAACGAGGACCAGTCGCTGCCGGATCTCGCCGAGGGCACTCCCATGACCCTGGCGTCCCTTGACCCGCTGCAGCACTTCACCAAGCCCCCGGCCCGCTACACCGAGGCGAGCCTGGTCAAGGAGCTGGAGAAGCGCGGCATCGGTCGGCCCTCCACCTATGCCTCGATCATCTCCACCATCCAGGACCGCGGCTACGTCAAGCTGGAGAACCGGCGCTTCTATGCCGAGAAGCTCGGCGACATCGTCACCGAGCGCCTCAAGGAGTCCTTCCCCGACCTGATGGACTACTCCTTCACGGCGCGCATGGAGGATGGCCTCGACGAGGTGGCGGAGGGCGAGCGCAACTGGCGCGCGCTGCTCGACGCCTTCTATGCCGAGTTCAGGAAGGAGCTCGCGGAGGCCGAGAGCGAGGCGGGCATGCGCCCCAACCAGCCGGTGCCCACCGACATCGACTGCCCCAGCTGCGGGCGCAAGATGCAGATCCGCACCGCCTCCACCGGGGTCTTCCTGGGCTGCTCAGGCTACAACCTGCCGCCCAAGGAGCGCTGCAAGACCACCATCGACCTGCTGCCCGGCGAGGAGGCGGTGGCCGCCGACGCCGACGAGGAGGCCGAGACCGATGCCCTGCGGGCCAAGCACCGCTGCCCAAAGTGCGGCACCGCCATGGACAGCTACCTGATCGATGAGACCCGCAAGCTGCATATCTGCGGCAACAGCCCGGACTGCGACGGCTACGAGATCGAGCAGGGCAGGTTCCGCATCAAGGGCTATGACGGCCCGACCATCGAGTGCGACAAGTGCGGCAGCGAGATGCAGCTCAAGTCCGGGCGCTTCGGCAAGTACTTCGGCTGCACCAGCAGCGAGTGCAAGAACACCCGCAAGCTGCTGCGCAGCGGCGAGGTGGCGCCGCCCAAGATGGACCCCATCGACATGCCGGAGCTCGAGTGCCAGAAGGTCGATGACCACTATGTGCTGCGCGACGGGGCCAGCGGCCTGTTCCTGGCGGCGAGCAAGTTCCCCAAGAACCGCGAGACCCGCCCGCCGCTGGTCCGCGAGCTCAAGGCCCACGCCGAGGAGCTTCCCGAGAAGTATCGCTACCTGCTCGACGCGCCCAGCGAGGATCCGGATGGCCGCCCGGCGCAGATCCGCTTCTCGCGCAAGGCCAAGGAGCAGTTCGTGATGACCGACGAGGAGGGCAAGACCACCGGATGGAAGGCCACCTTCGACGGCCACCGCTGGCAGGTGGAGGACAAGCGCAAGTGACCCCGAGAGCCCGTACCAACCAGCTGCTCTACCAGGCCGAGCTACTGCTCGACACCCCCGAAGGCGGCGACGAGCACGCTGAGGCGCGACGCATGGCGGCGGAGGAGGGCGCCCTGGCGCTGGCCGAGCTGGCCCTGGAGTCGCTGTTGCGCGAGGTGACCGAGCATGCTCGCCTCGAGCGCCACGCCTGGCGCGAGCTGCTGGGGGCCGAGGGGGCCGGCATCGCCGAGCTGCACCGCCTGCGCGAGCTGGCCGCGCGACCCGACAGCTGGCTAGCCTGGCTGGTCGGCAGGCTCGAGACGCTGCACTCAAGCGAGGGCGTGGCTCGCCGCCGTAGCGGGGCCGCGGCCGGCCTGATCGCCGTGGGCAGCGGCGCGGCGCTGGGCGACGAACTGCGCTGGTGCCTCGCCGAGGCCAAGGCTGAACTCGCCGCCCTGCGTGAAACCAGTCAGGAGTGGTAGGGGCGAGCGACAAAGGCCCCCAGTCTGCCCTATCTGCCAATTTCAAGTTCCTTCGTCGGGAGCTGATCCGGCAACAGGTCTGCGAGGGGGCGCTGTAAACCCCTCCCTGGGCGCTACCGATGCCATCCCTGGCATAGGACCCCCTCTACGACCTGTCCCCGGCGCTCCCTTGGCCCGAGTCAGCGTTGAACCTGGCAACTTTCAAACAGTTGTTTATACTCGGTGCCATCTCCCACCCACCGGCTGATCGACATGAACGTCACCGCATGGAAGCGCCTGTTCATTGCCCTGGTGTGTGCGCCGCTGCTGGCGCCGGTCGCCGTCTCGGCGGCCGACGCTGCCTTCGATCCGCGCCTGCTGCCGGGCGGCCATGCCGATCTGCCGGCCCTGCAGCGCGAGCTCGATCGCCTCTCCGCCGGACGCGCCACACCTGTGGTCGTGCCGGCAGCGCCCGGCACCGGCGTTCGGCTGCCGGGTCTTGCGCGCCTGGAAATCCCCGCGTTTCTCACCGCCACGGACCCCTTCGCCCTGGAGCCCCTCGACGGCGCCTCCCGGGTACTGCTGCTTGGCCCTGTCTGGTCGATCGAGACCGCCGGCGAGGCCCTGGCCGCCCAGGCCGGGGCCCGCGGCATCGCGCTGGCCCCCCTGGGCGTCACCCCCGCCGGATCTCCTTCTGACGCCGACCTCCAGGGCGCCGATGCCGCCCTGGTGCTGGCCCTGCCCGAGCTCGATGAGGCCGACGAGCGCCGGCTCTTCGCCAGATTGACCGAGGCCGGTGTGCCCAGCGTGGCGCTGACCGATGCCCGCCAGGTGGAGCGCGGCGTGCTGCTCTCCTCGCCCGGGGCCCTGGATGTCGATGCCTGGCTGCGCCGGGTGGCGCTGCGCCTGGATGATCTCGTTGCCGGCCGCCCACCCGAACCCCTCGACTCGCGTCCCGCCCTGGGGCGTGCCTGGCTCAACCTCGAGACCGCCGACCGCCTCGGCTGGTCGCCCAGCTTCGGGCTGCTCAGCCAGGCGCGTCTGGTGGGCGAGGCAGTCGTCCCCGGCGGTGAACGGCTCGATCTCGGACAGGCGGTGGCCCTCGCGCTCGTCGACAACCTGGGCCTGGCCGCCGCCCGCCAGGGCGTCGAGGTGGAAGCCTTCGAACGCGACCTGGCGGCCTCGCGCTATCGCCCCAGTCTCTACCTGGAGGCCACCGGGCGAATGATCGACGAGACCCGCGCCCGCGCGGCCCTGGGCCAGGAGCCCGAGCGCCTGGCCAGCGGCGGGGCGGTGCTGGAGCAGCTGCTCTTCTCCGAGCCGGCGCTGGCTGCCATCGCCGTCGCCGGCAGCCTCGACCGCGCCCGGCGCGCCGAGCTCGAGGTGGAGAGCCTCGACCTGGCCCTGGACGTCGCGCGGGAGTTCCTCGACCTGCTGCGGCTCGACGCCAGCCGCGAGGTGCTCCAGGCCGACCTCGAGCTGGCCCGCGCCCAGCGCGACCGGGCGGTGCGCGGCGAGGCCGCCGGTGCCGTGGGGCGAGGCGAGGTGGCCCGCTTCGAGGCAGAGCTCCTCCAGGCCCGGGAGCGCCTGGAGCAGGCTGTGGCCGATCGCGAGCGGCTGAGGATCGCCCTCAACCGCCGGCTCGGGCGCGACTCGGCCGCGCCGCTGTCCCCGACCGAACCGGACCTCACCCGCCCCGGCTGGCTCGGCGGCGATGGCCGCTTCCTGGCGGTGCTCGATTCCCCGGCGAGCCTCGCCGCCTGGCAGGACCGCCTGGTGACCGCGGCGCTGCGCGATTCGGCCGAACTCGAGGCGATCGGCGAGCTGCGCGAGGCGGCACGCCGCGAGCTGACCTCCCGCCGCCGGGCCTTCTGGCTGCCCGAGGTGGGCCTCGAAGCCCGCTATACCATCGAGCTCTCCCGCAGCGGGGAGGGCGAGCGGGCCCCCTGGGAGTCCCCGAACCCGCTGGTCCAGGCCGGCGTCGGAGCCCTGGAGGGCGCGGGCGTGTCGCTGCCCGAGACCGGTCGCGACCAGTGGAGCGTCGGCGTCTCGGCGCGGCTGCCGCTCTATGCCGGTGGTCGGCGCAGCATCCAGCGTGACCAGGCCGCGGCGCGCCTGGAGCGGGTGGCGCTGGAGGACGCCGACGCGCGCCTCGGACTGGAGGCCCGCCTGCGTGGGGCCAGCGTCGAACTGGTGGCCGCCTGGCGTCGTATCACGCTGCGTGAGGAGGCCCAGGGCCATGCCGAGGAGGCGCTCAAGCTCGCCGAGGTGGCCTGGCGCGAGGGGGCATTGCCCCAGGTTGGGCTTATCGACGCCCGCACCAGCGCCCGCCAGACGGGTCTCGCCGCCGCCGAGGCGCGCTGGCAGGCGCTGCAGGCGCTGGTGCATCTGCAGCGGGCGCTGGGGATGACCCCCGGCCCCATGGCGGCCGAGGCGCGCGACCGGCTGCTGGCGGGGGCTCATGGGGCGACGCGTGCAGGGACGAAAAGAGGAGAGGGGCGATGATCATCCGTACCACCCTGCTGGCGGGACTGCTGCTGTTGGCCGGCTGCGCCGAGGAGGCGGTGGAGGAGCCACCGATGCGTCCGGTACGCACCCTGATCCTGGAGACCAGCGGAGTCGAGGCCGAGCGAGAGCTGCCGGGCCGCCTGGAGGCCGCCGCCAACCGACGCCTCAGCTTCCGGGTGGCAGGTCAACTCGCGTCGCACGAGGTGTCCGTGGGTGATGCCGTCGAGACCGGCCAGCCGCTGGCCAGCCTCGAGGCCACCGACCTGCGCCTGCAGCGCGACCGCGCCCACTCGGCCCTGGCCGGCGCCGAGGCGGCGGCGGCCAACGCCGAGGCCGAGTGGCAGCGCGCGAGGCGCCTCTATGAGGCCGGCAGCGCTCCGGCCCGTGACCTGGACGCCGCCCAGGCCCAGGTGGAGGCAGCCCGCGCCCAGCGCGACGGCGCCCGCGACGCCCTGGCCCTCGCGGACCGCCAGCTCTCCTTCACGCGGCTGGCGGCCCCCGGCGACTGCCGGGTGGCCACCCGCCTGGCCGAGACCGGCGAGAACGTCGCCGCGGGCCAGCCGGTGCTGGTGCTGGCCTGCGGCGATGACCTGGAGGTGCGTGCTGCCCTTTCCGAGGACCTGCTCGGTGCGCTGGTGGTCGGGGCGCCGGTGCGGGTGCACCTGCCCCTGGCCGACCTCGCTCTGGCCGGCGAGGTCACCGAGATCGGCCTGCCGGTGGACCCGCGCCAGGCCACCTGGCCGCTGCGGGTCAGGCTGATCAACCTTTCCGATGACGAGCGCGAGCGGCTGCGTCCCGGCATGGCAGCGGAGCTGACGCTGCCGCTGGGCGGTCCCGGCAGCGGCCTCTGGGTGCCCATGGTGGCGGTGCAGCAGGACATCGACGGCCACTATGTCTACGTCGCCGAGTCCGATGAATCGGTGGGTCACGCTGTCAATAACGGTCGCGAGGCGACGGTGCGGCGCCGCAACGTGACCCTGGGCAGGCGCCACGGCGAGCGCCTGGAGGTGGTGGCCGGCCTCGCCCCCGGCGAGTCGCTGATCGTGGCGGGCATGAGCCGGCTGCATGACGGCATGCGGGCACGGCTGATCGATGACCATCGCGTCGATGCGGAGGCCTCGCCGTGACCCTCACCGAGGCCGCGCTGCGCTACAACCGGGTGACCATCGCCGGGCTGCTGGTCGTCCTGCTGGGGGCGGTGATCAGCTACCTCTCCATTTCCCAGGCCGAGGACCCGGCGGTGACGGTGCGCGTGGCCCAGGTGGTCACCTACCTGCCCGGGGCCACCCCGGAGCGGGTCGAGCAGCTGGTCACCGACCCGCTGGAGACCGCTATCATGGAGATGCCGGAGCTCGACCACGTGGAGAGCACCTCCCGGGCCGGGGTCTCCATCATCCGCGTGGAGCTGCGCCCCGACGTCAGTGATGTCCGGGCCGGCTGGGACAAGCTGCGCCGCAAGGTGGGCGATGCCCGGGGCCGGCTGCCCGACGAGGCCCTGCCGCCCATCATCAACGACGAGTTCGGCGACGTCTTCGGCATCATGCTCTCGCTCACCGGCGAGGGCTATGAGCAGGCGGAGCTCAAGGCGGTGGCCGACGACGTCCGCGACCGGCTGCTGATGCTCGACGACGTGGCCAAGGTCAATCTCCACGGCTACGCCGAGGAGCGCATCTTCCTGGAATACAGCGAGGCTCGCCTGGCGGATCTCGGCGTCTCGCCCCAGGGCCTCGCCCAGCTGCTGGCGGCCCGCAACATCGTGCTGCCCGGCGGGGCGATCCGCACCGGCGACGAGCGCATGATCCTTGAGCCCACCGGCAACTTCACCCACATCGATGACATACGCCGGGCGCTGCTGCCGCTGCCCGATGGCACCCTGGTGCCCCTGGACTTGCTGATGGAGGTGCGCCACGGCTATGCCGAGCCGCCCATGACCCGCTACCACGCCAACGGCGTCCAGGGCCTGGCCATGGCCATCGCCATGCGCGAGGGGGGCAATATCCTCGACCTGGGCGAGCAGGTCCAGGGCGCCATCGAGCGCCTCGAGCGGGAGCTTCCGGTGGGCCTGGAATTCGAGGTGCTGGCAAACCAGCCGGACCGGGTCGAGGAGCGTATCAACGAGTTCCTGGTCAACCTGCTGCAGGCGGTGGCCCTGGTCTGCCTGGTGATGCTGCTGTTCCTGGGGCTGCGCACCGGGCTGATCGTGGCGAGCCTGGTGCCCTCGGCGATTCTCGCCTGCCTGGCCTTCATGGGGCTGTTCGACATCGGCCTGGACCAGGTGTCGCTCGGGGCATTGATCATCGCGCTGGGCATGCTGGTGGACAACGCCATCGTCATGGTGGAGTCGATCCAGGTGTCGGCCAGGGAAGGGCGCACCGTGCGCGAGGCGGCGCTGGACTCGGCTCGCCAGCTGCGCTTCCCGCTGCTTACCGCCTCGCTGACCACGGCGGCGGCCTTCCTGCCCCAGTTCCTGGCGGTCTCCGACGTGGGGGAGTACACCCGCTCGCTGTTCCAGGTGGTGACCATCACGCTGCTCTCCTCCTGGCTGCTGTCGCTGACCATGATCCCGCTGCTCTGCGTGGCCTTTATCAAGGTGACGCCGAAGGACGAGGACAACCCGCGCCAGGACCACGAGAACGGAGGCAAGGAGGGCGAGGATGAGCGCGAGTCGCGCCCGGGGCTCTCGGCGCGCCTGGCCGAGCGGGTCTACGCCGGCTATCGCCGCCTGCTGCTGGCCCTGCTGCGCCACCGCACCCTGACCCTGGCTGCGGTGGGCGGCCTGCTTGTGCTTGCCTGGCTGGGCTTCGGGCCGCTGCCCAAGATCTTCTTCCCCCAGGCGGAGCGCACCCTCGTGACCGTGGAGCTGCGCCTGCCCTTCTCGGCGCCCATCGAGCGCACCCGGGCAGTGGTGGAGGAGGTCGAGGCCTTCCTGGCCGAGGAACTGGCCGCCGAGCGCGACGCGGCGGGCGAGTGGGTCCGCGACGGGGTCGACCGCTGGGGCAGCTTCATCGGCTTCGGCGGCGACCGCTACATCATCAACCATGCGCCGGAGCCGCCGAGCCCCGAGTACGCCTTCCTGCTGCTGCAGGCCAACCGCTGGCAGGCGGTGGACGGGGTGATCGAACGCCTCGATACCTGGCTCACCGAACGCTTCCCGGACCTGCAGGCGACGGTGGCCGCCACCAGCTTCGGCCCGCCGGTGACGGTGCCGCTGGCGGTGCGGATCTCCGGTGACGACGAGGCGACCCTGCGGCGCATCGCCGAACAGGTGCGCCAGCGGGTAGCCGAGGAGCCCGGCACCCGCAACGTGCGAGACGACTGGGGGGAGTGGATCAAGCGCCTGCGCATCGAGGTCGACCCGGCCCGGGCGCTGCGCGCCGGCGTCACCGAGCGCGACGTGGCGCTGAGCCTGCAGACGGCGCTCTCCGGCATGACCGTGGGCACCTTCCGCGACGGCGACACCCTGGTGCCGATCCAGCTGCGCAACGAGCGCGGCGAGGCGCGCACGCCGGACGACCTGGAGGGCGTCACCGTGCTGCCCGCCGGCGGCGGAGTGGGATTGCCCCTGGCCCAGGTGGCCGAGGTCGAGCTCGACTGGGGGCCGGCGCGTATCCTGCGCCGGGACCGTTTCCGCACCATCGCCGTGGAGGCGGAGCTGGCGCCGGGGATCACCGCCGCCGGGGTGGCGGGCGAGCTGCGTCCCTGGCTGGAAGCCGAGCAGGCGACCTGGCCCGACGGCGTCTTCTTCGAGTTCGGCGGCGAGGTGGAGTCGTCGCGCATCGCCACGGCCTCCATCGCCGAGAAGCTGCCCATCGGCGCCATGGCGATCCTGCTGCTGCTGGTGGTGCAGTTCAACTCCCTGCGCCGGCCGCTGATCATCCTGGCCACCATCCCGCTGTCGCTGATCGGGGTGGTCTTCGGCCTGACCATCACCGGCTCCCACTTCGGCATCATGACCTTCCTGGGCGTGGTGTCGCTCGCCGGCATCGTCATCAACAATGCTATCGTGCTGATCGACCGCATCGATCTGGAGCGCGAGGAGCACTCCCCCCGGGAGGCGATCCTCGAGGCGGGGCGGCGGCGCCTGCGCCCGGTGCTGATGTCGACCCTGACCACCAGCGGCGGCCTGCTGCCGCTGTGGATGGGCGGGGGGCTGCTCTGGGCGCCCATGGCGATCACCATCATCTCCGGCCTGCTGGCCGCGGCGCTGATCACCCTCTGCGTGGTGCCGGTGCTCTACTCGCTGCTGATGCGGATACCCTTCGATGGCGCCGAGCCGGAGAGGCGCTAGCGGGACGCGGATCGCGACGGCGAGGCGGCGACTGTGTCACGCTGAGGGCCTCCTTCCCGGTCGAGGCCAGCCCCATGGAGCGTGTCGCCCTCTTCGTCGACGTGCAGAACGTCTACTACACCACCCGCGAGGCCTTTGGCCGGCACTTCGACTACCACGCCTTCTGGGCGCGCTTCGCCGCCGGTCGCGAGGTGGTGGTGGCCAACGCCTACGCGGTGGATCGCGGCGACCCCCGCCAGCGACAGTTCCAGGATATCCTGCGCGGCATCGGTTTCGACGTCAGGCTCAAGCCCTTCATCCAGCGCCGCGACGGCTCCGCCAAGGGTGACTGGGACGTCGGCATCGCCCTGGACGCCATGGAGGCGGGGCCGCTTGTCGACCACCTGGTACTGGTCTCCGGCGACGGCGACTTCGACCTGCTGGTGGACCGCCTGCGCGAGCGCTTCGGCATCCGGGTGACTGTGGTCGGGGTGGCGCGTCTCACCGCCGATTCCCTGGTGCGCGCCGCCAACGATTTCGTGGCCGTCGAGGCCTCCCTGCTGCGCTAGTGCAGCCATGAGTTCCGACATCAGCACCCTTCATTGCCTGTCGTTGATATACGTCAAGCAGGCGCCGCCCGCCTTGGCTAGGATAAAGACAGGAGCAGGGCGGCAGAGCGGCCGCGATGACGACAACGATGAGGAGGAGCAGTCATGCGTTTTCATCAGGTAAAGGAGTTGGTCACCTGGGCCGCCGGCTACCATCGACGACTTGCCGAGCGGTTCACGGCGCTGGCCGGGGGTGGCGTGGAGGAGCGCGTGCGCATGGCGCTGGAGTATCTGGCGGAGCATGAGCGCAAGATGGAGAACGACCTGACCGGGTATCTGGAGGACGGCACCGACCACAGCCAGGTACTGGAGACCTGGTTCGACGACCCCGCCGATTTCCCCCACCCGCCGGTGCTCGAACGCCTGCCCGACTGCATCGACTGCGAGACCGTCCAGAGCGTGCTCTCCACGGCGCTGACGGCTCATCGGACCCTTCAGGACCTCTATGCCCATCGTGCCGAACTGGCCGCCGGCAGCGAGGAGACGGCCTTCTTCGAGGCGCTCTCCAAGGGGCACGAGGCCGAGGTGCGTCGCATCGCCAGGGATATGCAACGACTCGAGGACTACTGAGGAGGCCATCATGACCGATCAGATGCTATCCCCCAAGATGCTGGGCTACTGGACCGAGGAGACCCTCGGGGAGGCGCCGGACGAATCCGGCATCTACTGCGTGTTCCGTGCGGCGAAGGACCCCGAGACCGAGGAGATGGACGTTCAGGAGCTGCTCTACGTGGGCGAGCATCGCAGCGCCCGGTACGGCATCCAGCACGACGAGATGCGGGAGACGTGGCACGCCTTCCCGCAGCCCGACGAGGAGATCTGGTATGCCGTGGGCCTCTGCGGCAGCGCCAACCGCGAGCGCCTGGCCGCGGCGATGATCAACGCCCACAAGCCGCGCTTCAATGCCAAGAGTCCCTACCTGGAGCGCTTTCCCTTCGACGAGACCACGGTGCATATCTACGGCAAGAAGCACAAGCTGCAGAGCATCTTCAACGTGGAGCGTCAGGACTGAGTCACCCTCCTGCGGCATGATGCGCGGCCCCGGCGTTTCGGGCCGGCCAGGGCTAGCGCCGTTATCTATAGCGAGGGGCGCCGGGGACAAGCCGAAGGGGAGGTCCTACGCCAGGGATGGCGTCGGTAGCGTACAAGGAGGTATTCACAGCGCCTCCCCGCAGGCTTGTCGCCGGAACAGCCCCGAGCGATTCAGCCATCTTCAATGGCCCTTTCGGGTCCCTCCACGGTGTGACGCGCGCCTAGAACCGGTACAATCGCGCCCCTTCCATGCACCGACCGGACCCTCTCCTTGATCTCCACCGCCAACATCACCATGCAGTTCGGGGCCAAGCCCCTGTTCGAGAACGTCTCCATCAAGTTCGGCAACGGCCACCGCTACGGCCTGATCGGGGCCAACGGCTGCGGCAAGTCCACCTTCATGAAGATCCTCGGTGGCGACCTGGAGCCCTCCTCGGGCCAGGTGATGGTCGAGAACGGCGCCCGGCTCGGCAAGCTGCGTCAGGACCAGTTCGCCTACGAGGACGAGCGGGTCATCGACACCGTGATCATGGGCAATGCCGAGCTTTCCCGGGTGGCCGCCGAGCGCGAGCGCATCTACTCGCTGCCCGAAATGAGCGAGGAAGACGGCATGGCGGTGGCCGACCTGGAGGTTCGCTTCGCCGAACTCGACGGCTATACCGCCGAGGCCCGGGCCGGTGAGCTGCTGCTGGGGCTCGGCATTCCCCTCGAGCAGCACACGGGGCCCATGAGCGAGGTGGCCCCGGGCTGGAAGCTGCGCGTGCTGCTGGCCCAGGCGCTGTTCGCCGACCCCGACGTGCTGCTGCTCGACGAACCCACCAACCACCTGGATATCAATACCATTCGCTGGCTGGAAGGGATGCTGAAGGCGCGCAACAGCACCATGATCATCATTTCCCATGACCGCCACTTCCTCAACAGCGTCTGTACCCATATGGCAGACCTGGACTACGGCGAGATCCGTCTGTTCCCGGGCAACTACGACGAGTACATGACCGCGGCCACCGCCGCCCGCGAGCGCCAGCATGCCGACAACGCCAAGAAGAAGGCGCAGATCGCCGATCTGCAGGCCTTCGTCAGCCGCTTCTCGGCCAACGCCTCCAAGGCCAAGCAGGCCACTTCCCGGGCGCGCCAGATCGACAAGATCAAGCTCGAGGAGATCAAGCCCTCCAGCCGTGTCAGCCCCTTCATCCGCTTCGAGCAGGCGCGCAAGATCCATCGCAATGCGGTCAACGTGGAGGGGCTCACCCAGGGTTACCCCGGCGAGGCGCCGCTGATCGAGCGCTTCGGCATGACCGTGGAAGCCGGCGAGCGCATCGCCATCATCGGCCCCAACGGCATCGGCAAGACCACGCTGCTGCGCACCCTGGCCGGCGAGCTTGCGCCGCTGTCCGGCAGCGTGAAATGGACCGACAGCGCCGACCTGGGCATCTTCGCCCAGGACCACGCCGACGACTTCGCCAACGACGCGACCCTGTTCGAGTGGATGGCCCAGTGGACCGACGGCGGGGAGCAGGTGATCCGCGGCGCCCTGGGGCGGATGCTCTTCTCCAGCGACGATATCGGCAAGTCGGTCAAGGTGATCTCCGGCGGCGAGCAGGGGCGCATGCTGTTCGGCAAGCTGATCCTGACCCGTCCCAACGTGCTGCTGATGGACGAGCCCACCAACCACCTGGACATGGAGTCCATCGAGGCGCTCAACCTGGCCCTGGAGAATTACCCGGGCACCCTGATCTTCGTCAGCCACGACCGCGAGTTCGTCGCCTCCCTGGCCACCCGCATCCTCGACATGAACGAGTCGGGGATCACCGACTTCAGTGGCAGCTACGATGACTACCTGAGAAGCCAGGGCCTGTTCGGCTGATCGGCCACGGCGTTGAGGTGGCATTTGGTGGCTTCGGCGCCGCTGGACTAGGGTGAGGGTGTTGCCGGCCGCGGGCCGGCGTCGTCGCAAGGACGCCCATGCCCTGGATCAAGTTCCTGCATATCATCGCCCTGGTGAGCTGGTGCGGGCTGCTGCTCTACCTGCCGGCGCTGCTCTGTCAGCTGGCCCGGCCGGAGCGAGTGGCCCAGGGCTTTTCGCCCGCCGCGCCGCCGCTGCCACGCCTGCTCTACAACAGCCTGGCGAGCCCTGCCGCGCTGCTCACCATTGCCTCAGGCACCCTGCTGTTCCTGCTCCACGACCTGGCCGGCCCCTGGCTGGTGCTCAAGCTGCTGGCGGTGAGTGCCATGGTGCTGGCTCACGGGCTGTGCGGCTGGCTGCTGCTGCGCCTGGAGCATGGTCAGCCAAGGTGGGTGGCCGCCGGCGCCATGCTGACTGGCGGCGTTGCCGGGCTCGCCATGCTGGCGGTAGTCGGCCTGGTGCTGGCCAAGCCGGAACTCTGAGCCCGGGAGAAGAGCGAATGTCGAGTCGTCTGCCGTCAGTCGTCCAGATCCACGCCCACCGCGTGTTCGTAGACCAGCTGTCCGCCAAGAAAACCGGCCAGGGCGATAAGCGCCGCAGAGGCCAGGCTCAATACCAGCCCCCAGGGCAGCAGGGCCTCCCCCGCGAAGCGCCACAACCAGTTCAGGGAGGCCAGCGAGAGCAACACCACCGCCACCATGGCGTGGCTCCAGGCGGTGATCAGGCGGCGAATGCGCTTGACCGTCACCAGATCGATGAGGCCGGCCAGGCTGGCGATCCAGCCGCCGAAGGCGCCCACCCCGGCCAGCCACAGCGAGGCGCGGGTCCAGAAGGGGTCCCCCGTATAGAGATAGCCCAGGTCGCTGGCGACCAGGGCGAGCAGGGCGGCCACCGGGAAGTGAATCATCACGGGATGCAGCGGGTGGCCCGCAACGGCGGCGCGGCTGTGGATGGAGCGCTGGGGGGGCGTTGGCATGGCGGCGTCCCTGTCGATGGCGTCATGGGTGGCGTCCCCCTCAGTGAAGGACGCGGCGGCCGACGGGTCAACCCGGGTCCGCCGCGCCGGGCGCGGCTCGAAGGGGCGGGCGGGGCGCTGGCAGTGGCGCTCACCATGGGGTTGGCCGGCTGCAGCGGTAGCCACTCGATCCTCGCCCCGGCCGGGCCCGCGGCCCGGGACGTGGCCTGGCTGTGGTGGGGCATGCTGATCGGCTTCGGCCTGGTGTTCCTGGCGGTGGTGGGCCTGTGGCTGGCCGCCTTCCGCCCGCGTGACCGCGCCGAGCCCGGCCCCGGCCAGGAGCGCCGCCTGGGGCTGGGCTGGATCCTGGGTGGTGGCATCCTGCTGCCGGGGGTGAGCATCCTGGTGCTGCTGGCCTTCGGGGTGCCCACCGGGCAGCGCCTGCTGCCCCTGCCGCTGCCCGGGGGAGAGGCACCCAGGGTGATCGAGGTCACCGGCCACCAGTGGTGGTGGGAGGTGCGCTACCCGGACGAGGCGGGCGAGGTGGTCACCGCCAACCACCTGGTGATGCCGGCGGGCGAGCCGGTGGACTTCCACGTCATCGGCGCCGATGTCATCCATGCCTTCTGGGTGCCGCGCCTGGGCGGCAAGATCGACATGATTCCCGGGCGCATCAACCGCATCCGCCTGGAGGCCGACGCCCCGGGGGTGTTCGGCGCCCAGTGTGCCGAGTACTGCGGTGTCCAGCACGCCCATATGCAGCTCCACCTGGAGGCCGTGCCGCCGGAGGACTTCGAGGCCTGGCTGGCGGCCCGGCGTGGGCCTCCGCCGGCGCCTGCCGACGAGCATGCCCTGGCACGTGACACCTTCACTGAACAGTGCGCCAGCTGCCACCGGGTGGCGGGGCTCAGCCAGGGCGACGTGGGGCCGGATCTCACGGACATCGGCGCCCGCGCCACCCTCGGCGCCGGCACCCTGGCCATGGAGAAGGGCGCCATTGCCCGCTGGCTTGCCGAGCACCAGCGCCTCAAGCCCGGCAATCGCATGCCCGCCCATGACCATCTCGCGCCCGAGGCACTCGAGGCCCTGGGCGCCTGGCTGGAGACCCTGCGCCCATGAGCGAATCGATGCGGCCGACCCCCGAGGCCGAGCACCTGCACCAGGAACTTTCGGCGGTCTGGGGCAACTCGCCCGGCTGGCGCGGCAGGCTCAGCGTGGTCAACCACAGCACCCTGGGGCTGCGCTTCATGTTTACGGGGCTGGTCTTCTTCCTGCTCGGCGGGGTGCTGGCGATGCTCATTCGCACCCAGCTGGCGCTGCCCGACCAGGCCTTCATGTCGCCGGAGATCTATGCCCAGGTCACCACCATGCACGGCACGGTGATGATGTTCCTGTTCGCCATCCCCATGCTGGAGGGGCTGGCGATCTACCTGATCCCCAAGATGATCGGCGCCCGGGACCTGGCCTGTCCGCGGCTCACCGCCTTCGGCTACTGGTGCTATCTGTTCGGCGGGATCATCCTCTTCGCCAGCCTGCTGCTGGAGATGGCCCCGGACAGCGGCTGGTTCATGTATACCCCGCTGAGCAGCAGCGAGTACGCCCCCGGCCCGGGCTCCGACTTCTGGCTGCTGGGCATCACCTTCGTGGAGATCTCGGCGCTCTCCGCCGGGGTGGAGCTCACGGTATCGATCCTGCGCACCCGGGCGCCGGGCATGGCGCTGCATCGCATGCCCCTGTTTGCCTGGTACATCCTGGCCATGGCGCTGATGATCGTGGTGGGCTTCCCACCCTTGATACTCGGCAGCGTGCTGCTGGAGCTGGAGCGCGCCGCCGGGATGCCCTTCTTCACGGTGGCCGGCGGCGGCGATCCCATCCTCTGGCAGCACCTCTTCTGGCTGTTCGGCCACCCCGAGGTCTACATCATCTTCCTGCCGGCGGCGGGCATCGTCTCGACCCTGATCCCCGTGTTCGCGGGACGCCCCATCGTCGGCTACGGCTGGGTGGTGGCAGCCATCGTCATCACCGGCTTCATCAGCTTCGGGCTCTGGGTGCACCACATGTTCACCGTGGGCATCCCCCAGCTCGCCCAGGCCTTCTTCTCGGCGGCCAGCATGCTGGTGGCGGTTCCCACCGCCATCCAGGTCTTCGTGTGGCTGGCCACGCTGTGGCTGGGCCGGCCGCGCATGACCCTGCCGATGCTGTGGGTCACGGGCTTTCTGGTGATTTTCGTCTGCGGCGGGCTCACCGGCGTGATGCTGGCGCTGGTGCCCTTCAACTGGCAGGTCCACGACACTCACTTCGTGGTGGCCCACCTGCACTATGTGCTGGTGGGCGGCATGTTCTTCCCGCTGCTGGCCGGGGCCTACTACTGGCTGCCGCTGGTCACCGGGCGCATGCCCTCGGAACCCCTCGGCCGCCTCGGCTTCTGGCTCACCTTCCTGGGCTTCAACCTCACCTTTCTGATCATGCACTGGACCGGCCTGCTTGGCATGCCGCGGCGCGTCTACACCTACGACAGTGCCATGGGCTGGGACCTCTACAACCTGATCTCCTCCATCGGCGGGTTCATGATGGCGGCGGGCATCGCCGCGGTGCTGGTGGACCTCGTGCTCCACGGCCGCTACGGGCGCCGCGCACCGCCCAACCCCTGGGGGGCCGATACCCTGGAGTGGAGCCTGGCGATGCCGCCGGCCAGCTACAACTTCGCCAGTCTTCCGCGGGTGGAGAGCCGCCATCCGCTGTGGGAAAGCCCCTCCCTGGGGGAGGAGATCGCCCGGGGTGAGCATGCCCGGCCCGGTGCCGCCCACGGCCGCCGCGAGCTGTTCGGCAGCGAGGCCCTGACCGGTCGGGTGCGCCAGGTGATCCACTTGCCTGGCAACAGCCTGCTGCCCCTCTACGCCGCGCTCTGCCTGGCGGTGGTCTGCGTGAGCCTGCTCACGCGTCTCTATCCACTGGCGCTGCTGGGCCTGGCCGGCGCCGGGGTGCTGCTGCTGCGCTGGTCCTGGGAGAACGGTGGCCACTCCCGGGCCGCCCCCCTTCGGCATGATGAACCCGAGGACCCGCCGCTGCACTCGCGTACCGCCGACGGCCCCGGGCGCTGGACCATGGGGGTGGCGCTGCTAGCCGACGGCGCCTTCTTCCTGTCGCTGCTGTTCGGCTGGTTCTATCTGTGGACGGTCTCGCCCGAATGGCAGATGCCGGCGCGCTCGCCTCTCTCGCTGCCGCTGCTGCTGGCCTCCGGGGCGGCCCTCACCCTGGGCAGTCTGTGGCTGGAGCGGCGGGTGGCGGCGCTGAGGCGCGGCCGTGAGGTGGGGCTGACCCTGGCGCTTGGCGGCATCGCGGCGCTGGGCGGGCTGCATGTGGCGCTGCTGGTCCTGGTGCTCATGGTCGCGGGACTGTCGCCCACCGCCACGGCCCACGACGCCACCCTGCTGGTGGGACTTGCCTACCTGCTCGCCCACGGCGGGTTGGCTACCGTGCTGGCCGCGCTGCAGGCCTGGCGCGCGGGGCTGGGTCTGGTCGGCGCCCGGCTGCCCTTCGAGCCCGGCGTGGTGGCGCTGCTGTGGCGCTACCAGGTGGGCGTCTACTGGATCCTGGTGGCGGCCATCGCCCTGCTGCCGCGACTGACGGGAGCCGGCCCATGACGCCGTTGCGCCGATGGCTGGCACCGAGCCATCCCGTCCAGCTGCTGCTGGGCCTGACCCTCTGGAGCCTGTGGTTCGTGTTGCTCTACGCCGGCCTCTCGGTGGCCTGTGAACTGGCGCCACCGTCGCCGGGGCAGGGCGCACTCACTGGCATCAACGCCTGGCTAGCTGTGCTGACCCTGGCCATCCTGGCACTGCTCGGCTGGCTGGCCTGGCGGGGGCTGGCGGTCGGCCGGGCCAGCGTGGGCAGGCCGCGCTTTATCGCCCTGGTGGGTGCCGGGCTGCATCTCTATTCGGCGGCAGGAGTGGCCTTCGTGGGGCTGCCCCTGGTGGCCCTGCCGCCCTGCCTGTAGGGGAGTGCCCATGGCCGCTCCTGACGCCTCTCTCGATGTCGAACGAGATTCCCTGACCGAGGCCGACCTTGCCCGGGCCGGTGAGGCCCAGCTGCTGCGCTCGGTGGAGGGCATGTGGTGCACCAGCTGCGCCCTGGCCATGGAGCACCGCCTGCGCCGCCTGCCTGGAGTGAATCGTGTGGGGGTGGACTACCTCTCCGCCACCCTGATGGTGGAGGGGGCGGCATCGGCCGTGACGCCTGAGCGTATCGGCGCGGCGGTGGGGCGGCTCGGCTATCGGCTCTGCGCGCTCGAGTCGGCGCCGGATGCCCGCACTCGCCTGGACGTGGAGAGCCGTGACCTGGCGAAGCGGCTGATGCTTGCCGCGGCGTTCGGCATGTGGACCATGCTGGCGTCACTCCTGATCTACGCGGGCGCCCTGCCCGAGGTACGCCTGGAGCGGGTGTTGGCCTGGGTCTCCGGCGCCTTCGCGCTGCCGGTGGTGACCCTGGCCGCCTGGCCCTTCTACCGCGCTGCCTGGCGCACCCTGCGCGCCGGGCGGCCCGGCATGGATGCTCTGGTCTCGCTGGGCGTCATCGGGGCGCTGACGGTCTCCCTGTGGCTGCTGGGGCGAGGCTCGGCGGAGGTCTACTTCGATACCGCGGTGATGCTGGTGGTGCTGCTGCTGGCGGGGCGCTGGGTGGAGACCCTGGCGCGCTATCGCGGGCTGCGCGCCCTGGAGGGGCTGGCCCCGCTCCCCGAAAAGGCCTGTCGCCTCCCGGCGGGTGGTGAGGGCGAGACGGTGCCCCTCGCCGAGGTGGCACCCGGCGAACGGATTCGCGTGGCGACGGGGGAGACGCTGGCGCTGGATGGCGAACTGCTCGACGCCGAGGCGCGGCTGGATCTCGCCCTGCTCACCGGTGAGAGCCGCCCGCGCATCCTGACCCGAGGGGCACGGCTCTCGGCGGGGTGTCGCAACCTGGGCGAGCCCTTCACCCTGCGGGTGACCGCCGGGGTGGGGGCACGCCGCCTGGATGGGCTCTACCGCCAGGTGCAGGCCCTGCAGGCGGGGAAGGGCGAGCTGCGCCGTCTGGCCGAGCGCTTCGCCGCCTGGCTCAGCCCCGTCGCTCTGGCCCTCTCCCTGGTCACCCTGGCCGCACTGCTGCTGGCCGGGGTAGCACCGGAGGAGGCCGCCGTGCGGGCGCTGTCGGTGCTGGTGGTGGCCTGTCCCTGCGCGGTGGGCCTGGCGGTGCCGATGGCCAGCCTGGCGGGCACGGCTCGAGCGCTGGAGGCCGGCGTGGTGTTTCGCGACCCGGCGGCCCTGGAACTCGCCGGCCAGGCTCGCGCCGTGGCTTTCGACAAGACCGGCACCCTGACCCGTGGCACCCTGCGCCTCGCCGCCCTGCAACCGGCCGCGGCCACGAGTGACGAGCACCGGAGCAACGAGCGTCTGCTGGCCCTCGCGGCCCGGGCCGAGTGGGGCAGCGAGCACCCCCTGGGGCTGGCGATCCGTGCCGCCGCCGCCGAGGCGGGGATTGCTCCGGGGCAGGCGCCTGTGGCGATTGTCGAGCACCCCGGACAGGGGCGTGAGGTCCGGGACGCCGACGGCAGGACGCTGCGTATCGGTTCCTTTGGCTGGCTGGTCGGCGGGTCTATAGACCAGGGAACGGCGTCGCCCGAGCGCGAGGCGGGTCCTCCCTGGGCCAGCGAGGTCGTGCTCTCCCGTGACGGGGCGTGGCTGGCCACCCTGTGGCTCGAGGACGAGCCCGACCCATCGGCCCCGGCGACCCTGACGGCGCTGCGCCGCCAGGGCCTGGCGCTGGCGCTGATCAGCGGCGACCGCCCGGCGCTGGTGCGCCGCCTGGGCGGGCGCCTGGGGCTCGAACCCGAGGCCTGCTTCGGTGGGCGCTCGCCGGAGGCCAAGCGCCACCTGGTGTCGGCGCTGCCGGGTCCGGTGCTCTACGTGGGGGATGGCATCAACGACGCCCCGGCCCTGGCCGCGGCGACGGTGGGGGTGGCCACCGCGGAGGCCAGTGCGGCCGCCAGGGACGCCGCGGCAATCCAGCTGCTGGGGGGTGGCGTGCAGGGCGTGCCGGCTGCCATCGCCATCGCCCGCGCCACCCGCCGGGTGATGCACCAGAATCTCGCGCTCTCGGCGCTCTACAATGCCCTGGCCCTGGGGCTCGCCGCCTGGATGGTGATTCCGCCCCAGGTGGCGGTGCTGGCCATGGTGACCAGCTCGCTCTCGGTGGTGGGCAACGCCGCTCGGTTGGGGCTGGGCGGGTCTCCCGAAGCCCCCGCTCCTCGATCCATGCCTCGACTCGCCTCGTCTGGCCCCGGGCGGGCAGGCCCCGGGGATCGCGCCTAGGCTGAGAGAGCCCGCACCCGCGACGGGTGCCTCCGACCGAAGAGGATTCCAATGGCCGACGAGACGACCCGACACGCCAATCGCCGCCTGCTGCCCAGGCTGAGCCCGCTGCTGGAGACTCCGCCTGCCGCCGGCGACGAGGTGCTGGAGGCCCACGCCCTGCTCGAGGATGCCATGCATGCAAGGGCCACCGATATCCATCTGGACCCCCACCAGGAGCACCTGCGCATCCGCCTGCGCATCGATGGCCGGATCATCGAGGCGCTGCGCGTCGATGCCGGTACGGGGGCTCGCCTCATCAACCAGTTCAAGGTGCTGGCGGGCCTCAACCCGGTGCCGTCCCTGGCCGCTGCCGAGGGCAGCTTCAGCTGGCCACCCGGCGAAGAGGGGAGTGAGGAGACCTTCCTGAGGGTCACCGCGGTGAGTTGCGTGGCGGGCGAGAAGATGGCGATCCGTTTCCTGGCGCCGCCTGAGACCTTCCGGGACACCCTGTCCCTGGGCATCGGCGAACAGGGCGCCCGGGGGATCCTGCGCTGGATGGACGCGACCGGGGGCATGCTGCTGGTGGCTGGCCCCACCGGCTCGGGCAAGACCACGACCCTCTACACGCTGCTCAACCAGCTGCGCCTCACCGATAGCCACGTGATCACCCTGGAGGATCCCGTGGAGTACGAGATCCCCGGGATCAACCAGATCCAGGTGGACGAGGCCAGCGGCCTCGATTTCGCCAGCGGTATCCGCTCGCTGCTGCGCCTCGACCCGGACTATGTGCTGATCGGCGAGATCCGCGATCCCGACTCCGCCCGGGCCGCCCTCAGCGTGGCCGGCAGCGGCCGCTCGCTGATGGGTACCCTGCACAGCCGCGATGCGGTGGGGGTGGTCTCCAGCCTGCGCCACCTGGGGCTGGGGGACGCCGAGATCAGTGCCAACCTGGGGCTGGTGGTGGCCCAGCGCCTGGTGCGCCGGCTCTGCGAGCACTGCCGGGAGCGCGGGCCCCTGCCCGAGCGCGAGGCCGAGTGGCTGGAGGCCATGGGGGTGGCGCTGCCCGAGGAGGCCTGGCTGCCCGGCGGCTGCGATCGCTGCGACGGCCTGGGTTTTCGCGGTCGGACCGGGGTCTTCGAGGTGTGGCAGCCCACCGCCGCCGATCACGGCCTGATCCTGCGCAACGCCGATGAGTCGCGGCTGCGCCGAGCCCTGCTGGAGCGCGGCGAGACGCTGATGCTGAAGGACGGCCTGACCAAGGCCGAGCAGGGGATCACCAGCCTGCGCGAGGTGCTGCGCATGGGGGCTCTGCTGCCCGCTTGAAAGGGGTAAGGGGTAAGGGTTGCTGCGGGACAGGCCCTCATCGATGTCCTTCCCTCGCTCCTCGTCACGGGTGACGCAGCACCTCCGGGTCGCCCTCGCCGGCCAGGGCGTCGCGCTCGGCTTCGCCGAGCAGGGCCTCGAGGTCGAGTCCGGCCACCTCGCTCGCCGCCTCCAGCACGTGAGCCCAGGTGGCGCGGTTGGCAAACAGCATGCCGAAGGTATCCAGAGTACCCCCACGGTTGCGATAGCCCAGGAAGCGGGTTCGCGTGCCGGTATCCAGCGGACGCAGCACGCCGGCCAGGGGCTCTGGGCGGCAGTGGGCGAGAAACACCCGGGCGGGCACCTCCGGTACCAGGGTGCTGAGCCGGCACTGGCTGAGCACCGCCGTCGCCTCGTTCTCGTCGCGGGCCTCGCGCAGCCTGCCTGGCGCGTGGATCACGTAGAGGCTGGTGGCGATGCCGGCGGCCTCCAGACGGGCGAGGGAATGGCGCATCTCGATCAGTTGGTAGGCGCCCACGGCGAACAGCTGGACGCGCGGGGCGTCGGCTTCGTGCAGACAGATCAGACCATCCTCGGTGAGCCGCACGGCCTGTTCGGGTGTCAGCCGCACCGGTACTGGGCTCTTGGGCACCACCATCACCGCGATGCGCCCGCGGCTGGCATAGAGCTCGAGCAGGGCGGCGACGGCGCTGGGGGCGTCGATTGGGAAGAGCGTGGGCGCCACGTCATCCATCTCGCCGAGCCACGCCTCGCACAGGGTCGGGTCCTGGTGAGACTGTTCGTTCTTGCCGTTCTCCCAGGTGTGGGAGCTGGCCAGCACCGGCAGCGACAGCCAGCCGGGCGGTCGACCCGCCTCTCGGCAGTGGCGGGCGAAGATCGCCTCCTGTCGCATGGCGCCGAGCATCTTGACGGCGAAGGCCTCGTAGCTGGCCACCAGGTTCAGCCCCTGCTTGTTGGCCAGCGCCGCGCTGACCACCGCCTCCTCGTTCAGCGCCGTGATCACGCAGCCGTCCAGCGCCTCGGCCACGCCCTTCTCGGGCTCGGTGACCCTATGCTGCAGGCGGTCCAGTGTGTGGTTGAGGCGGTTCGAACGCATCTCGTCGGGGTTGCCGACCCGCACCCGCAGCTCGGGGTTGGTGTCCACCAGGGCCACGAAGGCCTCGTCGATGGCGGCCATGGGGGAGACGGCCTCACCCAGGGGCCAGTGGGGAAGCTCGGGAGGAACGGGAAGGGCCGGGTGAGGGTCGGCCAGGGGGTGGTCGCGCTCGCGCACGCGGCCGCTCTCGGCATGATTGTTGAGGGTGGTGATGGCGGCGCGCAGCTCCTCCTCGGGTACGTGCAGTGCCCGAGCGCCCTCATTGAAGGCGGCGCGGGCGGCCTCGTCCGCCGAGGGGTTGCCGCCCAGCGGCAGGTTGTGGGCGGCGTTGGTGCCGGCCCCGGGAAAGCCGAAGCCCTTGACCGTCTCGGCGATCACGTAGGGCAGGCGCAGCGGGTAGCGGCCACGACCGTTTCGGGCCTGCCCGGCCTGGTCGGCCAGTTCCGCCTCGGCGGTGAGGATTCCCCAGACGAAGGCGGCGGGGTCGCGGCCGTCGATGGTCAACGGGGCGAAGCCGTTGAGTACCAGATGGTCCTCGAACCAGTCGGTGCCGCCGGACTGGCTCATGGTAGTGCGCTGGTCGATGCGCCGGCCGTTGGCGATCATCACCGGCACCACCGGGCCCGAGTCCTCGGCGCGCCACCAGCGCGAGGCCCAGTCGCTGCCGCGCTGCTCCTCGAAGGCGCCGTCGCTGAGGAAGGCCACCAGATGCTGGCCAGGCAGCGGCATGTGCACGTACTGGAGCCCGGCGAAGCCGAGATAGCCCCCCTCGCCCACACCGCCGGCGGTGTGGGCGTTGACGTGGCTGCCCAGCGGCGAGACGGGATGCCCGTCGGGATCCACGGTGCAGCGGTAGAAATCGTTGACCAGCTGCGTCAGGCCGGCCCCAGTCAGGGCGTAGCGAGCGGTGTGGGCGGGGCCCATGTTGTCCACCAGCAGGTTGACGGCGTCGATGGCCGCCACGCAGTGCCCCTGCCCCATCAGCCAGCTGCGCGTCAGCTCGCCCATGGCGTTGGCGGCGAGATAGCCCACGTAGGCGGGCACCATGTTGAGCGCGCCGCCGGTGTGCCCCTCGGGGGTGGGCTTGAAGTCCTCGGTGGTGAGCGGCTCGCCGTCCAGGCGCACCCGGCGGGCGTAGGTCATGTGGGCCACCAGCCACATGCCCATGCAGGCGAGGCGATCGGCGGCGGCGAGGCGCTTGAGCCAGGCCCGGCGGCGCGCCGGCTCGGCGGCATGGTGCGTCAGCAGCTGGCCGATGCGCTCGATGGTCACCGCGTCGTGCTGGATCACGCCGTGTCCCGCGGCCCAGGTGGCGAAGTCGGGATCGTCGGCGAAGGCGGCGGGAAGGGCGGGGCGGTTCGCTCGGGTCATGGGGGCTCCTGGTGGGTTAACGCGAGGCCTGACGCGGGAGGCGGGTCGAGCCGCCGTCTCCCCCCCCCCCAGCCTAGATGGCGCCGCGCCGGGTGGCCATGCTCTGGATCAGCGCCGGCCGCGTTGAGCACGGGACCTGACAGAAGGGGGCTGGGTGCGCTATAAACATTGGAGATTCACTCACCTTCCCGGCTCGAGCGACCTATCGATGACTCCGCTTTCCCGTCGCCGTTTCACCCTGCTGGCCCTGGGCGCACCCGTGGCGCTGCTCGGGACCCAGGGGGCCTCCGCCAACCTGATCGAGACCGTGCTGTCTCGTGCCCATGTGCCCCGCCATGACGACGAGGTGTGGGTGCTGGTAGACGACCGCGAGGCGACTCTCACCCTCTACCGAGGCAACCGCCAGTTGGACCGTTTCGCCCCGATCTCGCTCGGCCGTGGCGGCGCCAGCGCGGCGCGGCGGCGTGGCAGCAACGTCACGCCCCTGGGTGAGTTCCGGGTCAATCGCTTCAACCACGAGAGCGACTGGCACATCTTCATCGGGATCGATTACCCCACGCCGTCCCATGCGCGCATGGCACTGGAGGAGGGGGTCTTTACCCAGCAGGATTACGACGACTACTACGACTACTACCGGCGCCAGGGGTATCCACCCCAGCAGACTGCCCTGGGCGGCTTCATCGGTATCCACGGGATCGGCAAGGGCGACCCCGCTATTCACCAGCAGTTCCACTGGACCCAGGGGTGCGTGGCGGTGACCGATGAACAGATTGAACGGCTCGCCGCGCTGATCGACATTGGCACCCGCGTCGTGATCCGCTAGGCTGTTACTTGCGTAAGGGAAGATCAAAGCTATGGACAAGCGCGTTTGTCTATAATAAAACAGCGTTTGACTCCTGTGCTAAGCAGCACAAGTCGCTGCAAGATGGCCTGCTCGTGCAGGAAGCCTGACCTCAGGCAATCACCAACGCAGTACCCAAGGAAGACTCAAGGAGAACACCATGACTCTGAAGACCACCCTGAAGCTGACCGCCGCCGCTGCCTCCCTGGCCATTCTGGCTGGCTGTGCCTCTAGTGGCGCCCTGGAAGAAGTCCGCCAGACCGCCGAGTCCGCACAGGCCGACGCTGCAGAAGCTCGCAGCATCGCTACCCAGGCTCAGAACACCGCCAACCAGGCACAGCGCGACGCCCAGGCGGCCCTGCAGATGTCCGAGCAGAACCGCGACGAAATGAACCGCATGTTCCAGCGCTCCATGCAGAAGTAATCCTGCCGGAGTGCCGGTGCTGCCCTCGGGCAATAGCGGTTCTGCACCACAAGAAGACCCCGCCTCGGCGGGGTCTTCTTGTTTCGAGGTTCTTGTTTAAGGTATCGGGTCGGCCGTTACCTCACGCTGAGCTCCAGCTCGCCGCCGAAGAGGCTTTCCACCTCGGGAGAGGGCGTGGCGGGGGTGGGGGCTTCGTCGGCGGTGTGCAGCAGCGAGACGATCAGCCCGTCGGGCTGCTCCACCAGTTCGCGCAGCCGGGCGTAGTCCACCGGTGGCTTCTCGTCGCCGAAGGCCCTGGCCACGGTCTCGATGGCGTTGAGCAGCGGTTCGACGCTGCCCTCGTTCTCCTCCAGCGGCGGGAAGGACTGGGCATAGAGGGTGCCATCCGGGGCCCAGCCGGCCTTGAAGGGCTGGTCGATGATGTTGACCCGGGTGCCGCTGGGCACGCGCTCGTAGAGCGACTCGATGTCCTCGGGGAACATGCGGATGCAGCCGCGGCTGGCGCGCATGCCGACGCCGTCGGGACGGTTGGTACCGTGGATCAGGTAGCTGGGGATGCCCAGCAGGATGGCGTGACGGCCCAGCGGGTTGTCCGGGCCTGGGGGGACCACCGCGGGGACCGGCTCTCCGCGGGCGGCGGCTTCGGCGCGCATGGAACGGGGCGGCGACCAGGCCGGGTCCTTCACCTTGACGGTGGTGCGGGTCACGCCCACCGGGGTGCCGAAGCCGTCGCGGCCCACGCTGATCGGGTAGGTCTCCACGACCCCGGGAGCGGAATAATAGTAGAGCCGCATCTCGGAGAGGTTGATCACGATGCCTTCACGCTCGGCGTCCGGGAGGATGTGCTGGTCGGGGATCACGACCTCGGTGCCCTCGAAGGGCGCCCAGATGCTGACGTCCGGGTTGGCCATGCGGATGGCCTCGTAGCCCACGTTGTGGGTACGGCCCAGATCGACCAGGGTGTCCCCCTCCTGGACCGTGATCGTGTATTTCTCGCCGATCACATTGCCGGATTCCGGCAGCGGGAAATGGCCTCGGGGCCGGTCGCGCTCCTCAGCCAGGGCGCCGGTAGTGAGCAGGGCGGAGAGGCCCAGAGTAATGGCGCCGCGGACCGTGCGCCTTGCCAGTATCGGGATGTTCATCAACGTCATTCTTCTCGTGTGGGGCGCCGACCCTGGGGTCGACGCCAACCATCGTCGTGGGCGCCCGGCGCTCCCTGCCTGTCGCCGTCGGTTATCGGGTGCGATGAAACGCTCAACCGACAGTGTAGATTGCCCCGAGTCGTCACGGTACGCCAGCCCTGCGCGCACCCCTGGATCGCGACCCGGGGATCATCAGCACGGTCAGGCGGCTTCGGCCTTGCGGTTGAGAGTCTCGAGCAGCTGTTCCAGGGCCTGGAAGCGGGCCTCCTCGTTGCCCATGGTCGCCTCGAAGCGCAGGGTGTCGGCGCCGTCGAGGCGATAGCGCGCGGGTTCGCGCTGGATCAGTTCCACCAGGGTCAGCGGATCGACCCGGGTGTGGCCGCCGAAGATCACACGGCCGCGCTCGGGGCCCGCCTCCAGCTTCACGATGCCCAGCTGCTCGGCGCGCTGGCGCAGCTTCGTCTGGCGCAGCAGGGTCTTGACCGGTGCCGGCAGCAGGCCGAAGCGGTCGATCATCTCCACTCGCAGCTCCTTGAGCGCCGCTTCGTCGGCGGCGCTGGAGATGCGCTTGTACATCACCAGGCGCTGCTGGACGTCATGCAGGTAGTCGTCGGGGATCAGCGCAGGCAGGTTGAGGCTCACCTCGACCCCCTCGTCCAGCGGGGCCTCGATGTTGGGCGTCTTGCCGGCGCGAATCGCCGCTACGGCGCGGTCGAGCATCTGCATGTAGAGGCCGTAGCCGATCGCCTCCATCTGGCCGCTCTGCTCCTCGCCGAGCAGCTCGCCGGCGCCGCGGATCTCCATGTCATGGCTGGCTAGGGTGAAGCCGGCCCCCAGCGCCTCGGCCCCGGCGATGGCCTCCAGGCGCTTGACGGCGTCCCGGGTCATGGCACTGGGCGGCGGCGTCAGCAGGTAGGCGTAGGCCTGGTGGTGGCTGCGCCCGACCCGACCACGCAGCTGGTGCAGCTGGGCCAGGCCGAACTTGTCGGCGCGCTCGATCAGGATGGTGTTGGCGCTGGGTACGTCGATGCCGGTCTCGATGATGGTGGAGCAGACCAGCACATTGAAGCGCTTGTGGTAGAAGTCCGACATGATGCGCTCGAGTGCCCGTTCCGGCAGCTGGCCGTGGGCCACTCCGACCCGCGCCTCCGGTACCAGTTCGCGCACTTTCTCGGCGGCTGTCTCGATGGTCTTGACCTCGTTGTGGAGGAAGTAGACCTGGCCGCCGCGCAGGATCTCGCGCAGGATGGCCTCCTTGATGATCGGCTCCTCGCGGCGCTGTACGAAGGTCTTGACCGACAGACGCCGCGCCGGGGGCGTGGCGATGATGGAGAGGTCGCGGATGCCGCTCATCGCCATGTTGAGGGTGCGCGGGATCGGGGTGGCGGTCATGGTGAGGATGTCCACCTCGGCGCGCAGCTGCTTCAGGCGCTCCTTCTGGGCGACCCCGAAGCGGTGCTCCTCGTCGATGATCAGAAGCCCCATCTTCGGCAGCTTCATCGACTTGGCGAGCAGCTTGTGGGTGCCGATGACGATGTCCGCCTGACCCTCCTCGATGCGGCCCATGGCGGCGGCCTGGCCCTTGCCGGCGGTGAAGCGCGAGACCAGTTCGATGTTGACCGCGGTATCGGCGAAGCGGTCGCGGAAGTTCTCGAAGTGCTGGCGGGCGAGCAGGGTGGTGGGCACCAGCACCACCACCTGGCGGCCGGAGTGCACCGCCAGGAAGGCGGCGCGCATCGCTACCTCGGTCTTGCCGAAGCCCACGTCGCCACACACCACCCGGTCCATGGGCCTGGGGGCGGTCATGTCCTCGATCACCGCGGCGATGGCGGCGCGCTGGTCCGGGGTCTCCTCGAAGGGGAAACCGGCGGCGAAACGGGCGTACTCGGCGTCGGGGGGCGCGCAGGCAAACCCCTCCCGGGCCTCGCGGCGGGCGTAGATGTCGAGCAGCTCGGCGGCGGTGTCGCGGATCTTCTCGGCGGCCTTGCGGCGGGCCTTCTCCCACTGGTCGGAGCCGAGGCGATGCAGCGGGGCGAGTTCGTCGTCGGCGCCGGCATAGCGCGATATCAGGTGCAGGCTCTCCACCGGTACATAGAGCCTGGCGCCTTCGGCGTACTCCAGGGTCACGAACTCGGCGGCCTGGCCGCCGGCCTCCAGGGTCTCGAGCCCCGTGTAGCGGCCCACGCCATGGGTCTGGTGGACCACGGGAGAGCCGGTACGGAGCTCCGAGAGGTGGCGAATGGCCAGTTCGTCGGCGTCGGTGGCCTTCTCCCGGCGGCGAGTCTGGCGCACCACCTCGCCGTAGAGCTCGGACTCGCTGATCACGACGAGGTCGGGCTCGGTCAGCCACAGGCCGGCCTCGAGTTCGCCTTCGGTGATCGCCATGGCGCTGTCGCCGGCGAGGAAGTCGGCGAAGTCAGCCACGTGGGGCAGGCTGAGGCGCAGGGGGGCGAGGACCTCCTCCAGGGCCTCGCGCCGCCCGCGGGATTCCGCCACGAACAGCACCCGGGACAGGGCGTGGTCGGCGAGAAACGACGACAGCGCCGCCAGGGGGGCCTTCGCCCTCGCGTTGATGCCCACTTCGGGGAGCGCCTGGCTGGCGGGGGCGAGGGCGTGGCGATGCTCGACGTCCTCGGTAAGTGCCACCCGGGGGTGGCACCTGATGGCGCCGAACACCTCGGCCACCGGCACGAAGGCCCGGTGGGGGGGCAGTAGCGGTCGAGCGGGGTCGACGCGGAGGTTCTCGAAGCGGCTCTCGATGGCCGCCCAGTGGTGCTCTGCGGCGGCGTGGACGTCGGGCATCAGGGCGACTCGCGTGCCTTCGGCGAGGTGTTCGAAGAGCGTCGCGGTCTGTTCGAAGAACAGTGGCAGGTACTGTTCCAGGCCAGGCGAGGGGATGCCCTTGAGGGCATCCACATAGAGCGGGCACTGGCGCGGGTCGACGTCGAAGAGGGTCTCGAAGCCCTCGCGGAAACAGGCGATGGCGCTACGCGACAGCGAGTATTCGTGGGCCGGCAGCAGTTCCACCGCCTCGACCTTCTCCTGGCTGCGCTGGGTGTCCGGGTCGAAGCGGCGCAGGGTGTCGATCTCGTCGTCGAACAGGTCGATGCGCAGCGGCGCCTCGGTGCCCATGGGGAAGAGGTCGATCAGGGCGCCGCGCAGGGCGTACTCGCCGGGTTCGAAGACGGTCTCCACCGCTCGATAGCCGGCCCGGGAGAGCGCTTCGCGAAAGCGTTCGCGATCCAGTCGCTGGCCCACCTCCAGGGTGAGTACCCGTCCGGCGATGTACTCCACCGGCGGCAGGCGTTGCATCAGGGTGTTGATGGGCACCAGCACGATGCCATGCTCGCCGTCCTGCAGGCGGCGCAGGGTGCGCAGCCGCGCCGAGACGATGTCCTGGTGGGGGGAGAAGCTGTCGTAGGGCAGGGTTTCCCAGTCGGGGAAGGGCAGCACCGGCACTCGGCTGTAGAAGGCGAGTTCGCTCTCCAGGCGCAGCGCCTGGGCGGTATCGGCGGTGATCACCAGCAGCGGGGCATCCTCGGCCAGGCGCGCCAGGGCCAGGGCGGCGGCGCTGCCATGGGGGGCCTGCCAGTAGAGGGTGTCGCGCACGCCTTCGGGGCGGGGCGGATCCAGCGGCGAGAAATTGAGCATGGTCACGTCGGTTGGCTAACGACGGGCGGGGCCCGCCTGGGTCCTGGGTGGGTTCGATGCACGTATGATACCAGATCCCAGGCGGCCGCCGATTTGTAGTCGCGCGGGGCCCTTTTCTGGGGCATTTGTGTAATGCCGCTACAGCGGCTGCGACCATCCTGCGATTGACCCCGGGGGCGGGCTCCGGATAATGGCGGCGACCCTTCAACCCCACAGTGAGGCCGCACGTGAGTCAGCAACCCTCCGATACCGTCTTCCAGGAATGGCACGACAACCAGGCGCTTGCCGAGCAGATGATCCCGATGATCGGTAGGCTCTACCGTCATAACAACGTGGTCACCACTCTCTACGGGCGGTCGCTCTTCAACCGCAGCGTGATCCGCATCCTGAAGGACCACCGCTATGTGCGGAAGGTCGAGGGAACCGAACTCTCCGTGCAGGACACCTTTCCGCTGGTCCAGGCCATGGGCGAGCTCAACCTGGGCCCGGCCCATGTCGATGTTGGCAAGCTCGGCGTGGCCTTCAAGAAGCAGGGCGGCGGCGACGCCGTGGCCTTCCTGCGCAGGGAACTGGCCGAGATCGTCGACCAGCACGACCCCGCCGGCAACAACGGCGAACCCAAGGACGTCGTGCTCTACGGCTTCGGGCGTATCGGGCGCATCCTGGCCCGGGTGCTGGTGGAGAAGGCCGGCGGCGGCAACCTGCTGCGCCTGCGCGCCATCGTCGTGCGTGGTCGCGGCGATATTGCCAAGGACCTCGAGAAGCGCGCGAGCCTCCTGCGCCGCGATTCCGTCCATGGCCCCTTCGACGGCACCATCAGCGTCGACGTGGAAGCTCGCACCATTACCGCAAACGGTAACGTCATCCAGGTGATCTACGCCGATTCGCCCGCAGACGTGGACTATACCGCCTACGGCATCGACAACGCCGTGGTGGTGGACAACACCGGCATCTGGCGCGACGAGGCGGGCCTCGGCCAGCACCTGGCGTGCAAGGGTGTGGCCAAGGCGCTCCTCACCGCGCCGGGCAAGGGCGACATCAAGAATATCGTCTTCGGCATCAACCACGGCGACATCACCGAGGAGGACCGTATTCTCTCCGCGGCGTCGTGCACCACCAACGCCATCGTGCCGGTGCTCAAGGTGCTCAACGACGAGTTCGGGGTCGAGCATGGCCACGTGGAGACGGTACACAGCTACACCAACGACCAGAACCTGATCGACAACTACCACAAGGGTGACCGTCGCGGCCGTAGCGCACCGCTCAACATGGTGCTTACCGAGACCGGTGCCGCCAAGGCGGTGGCCAAGGCCCTGCCGGAGTTCGCCGGCAAGCTCACCGGCAACGCCATACGAGTGCCGACCCCCAACGTTTCCATGGCGATCCTGAATCTGCGCCTGGAGAAGGAGACCGACGCCGAGGCCCTCAACGACTTCCTGCGCCGCATGTCCCTGGACTCCCCGTTCCAGAAGCAGATCGACTACGTCGATTCCCCCGAGGTGGTCTCCACCGACTTTGTCGGCAACCGTCACGCCGGCATCGTCGACGCCAAGGCGACCATCGCCAACGGCAAGAACGCCGTGCTCTACGTCTGGTACGACAACGAGTTCGGCTACAGCTGCCAGGTGGTTCGCATCCTGCAGCACATGTCCAACGTGCACTTCCTCAAGCTGCCCCGCGCCAGCACCTGACGGTACCGCGTGATAGCGCCCGGGAAAGCCCGTCGCTGACTCTGAAACCCCCGCCCGGCTGGCCCCAGCGGGGGTTTTGCGTCTGGCGTTCCGGGCGCCTCTCCACCCTGCGACATTTTTTCCCTTGCCGTGGGTCACTCCCTGCGACCTTCGCTCAGCTAGTCATTGCCCGGCCTAGTCTTTATAATACGAGAGATTTTTCGGGGTGGTTCGAGCCTGGCTCGGGCCCGACTGGTAAACGTACCGACACGACAAGAATTCGAACCCATTCGAACCCCTTTCCTTCGTATATCCGATCCATCAACTGGGCGAGACTATGATCGAAGTCAAGAAAGGCCTGGATCTCCCCATCACGGGGGTGCCCGAGCAGCGCATCGAGGATGCGCACCCGGTGCGTCACGTGGCGGTCCTGGGAACCGACTACGTCGGCATGAAGCCGACCATGGAGGTCAAGGAGGGAGACAAGGTCAAGCTGGGCCAGCTGCTCTTTACCGACAAGAAGATCGATGGCGTGCGCTTCACCGCGCCGGCCGCCGGGGAGGTGATCGCCATCAACCGTGGCGAAAAACGTCGCCTGCTCTCGGTGGTGATCAAGGTCGACGGGACCGAGGAGGCCGTCGAGTTCAAGGCCCACGGCCGTGACAAGCTCGAGGGGCTGGAGCGTCAGGCGGTGGTCGACCAGCTTGTCGAATCCGGCCTGTGGCCCGCGCTGCGCACCCGCCCCTACTCGCGCACCCCCGCCATCGACAGCAAGCCGGTCGATATCTTCGTCACCGCGGTGGACACCCATCCGCTGTGCCCGGATCCCGTCGAGGTCATCAACGAGCAGCCCCAGGCCTTCGAGGATGGTCTCAAGGTGCTGGCCCGCCTGACCGAGGGCAAGGTCTACCTGTGCACGGCGCCGGCCGCCCGCATCCCTGGCGGTGACGTCAAGGGCGTGCAGGTCGAGGAGTTCGGAGGCCCGCACCCGGCCGGCCTCGTCGGCACCCACATCCACTTCCTCTCGCCCGTGGCTCTGCACAAGCGTGTATGGCACATCGGCTACCAGGACGTCATCGCCTTTGGCAAGCTCTTCGCCGAGGGCAAGCTGGATGTGAGCCGCGTCGTCGCCGTGGGCGGGCCGCGTGCAGAGAAGCCGCGCCTGCTGCGCACCCGCCTCGGCGCCAGCACCGAGGAACTGCTGGCCGGCGAGGTGGTCGATCCAGAGGGCACCCGAGTGATCTCCGGTTCGGTCTTTTCCGGTTCCGCCTGTGAAGGCAGCCTGCGCTATCTGGGTCGCTTCCATAACCAGATCAGCCTCCTCGAGGAGGGCAACAAGCGCCTCTTCTTGGGTTGGCTGTCGCCGGGTGCCAACCGCCACTCGGTGCTGGGTATCTACCTGTCCAGGATCACCGGCCTCAAGGACTACGCGCCGACCACCTCCACCAACGGCTCCGAGCGTGCCATGGTGCCGGTGGGCGCCTACGAGGCGGTGATGCCGCTGGATATCCTGCCCACGCAGCTGCTGCGCTCGCTGATCGTCGGCGACATCGAGACTGCCATGCAGCTCGGGTGTCTGGAGCTGGATGAAGAGGACCTGGCCCTGTGCACCTATGCGTGCCCGGGCAAGTACGAATACGGCCCCATCCTGCGTGATAACCTCACCCTGATCGAGAAAGAGGCCTGATCATGCCAATTCGACAGACACTCGATGCTCTCGAGCCCCACTTCCACAAGGGCGGCAAGTACGAGAAGTTCTACCCGTTGTTCGAGGCGGTGGACACGCTCTTCTACGCCCCCCCCAATGTGGCCAAGACCACCGCTCATGTGCGTGACGGCGTCGACCTCAAGCGCATCATGATCACTGTGTGGATATGCACCTTCCCGGCGATGCTCTTCGGCATGTGGAATGCCGGCTGGCAGACCAATACCGCCATCGCCGATGGCTACGCCTCCATGGCCGGCTGGCGCGAGGCGATCATGATGACCCTGGCCTCCGGGCATGATCCGGGTAGCTTCTGGGCCAACTTCGTGCTCGGGGCGACCTACTTCCTGCCGATCTACCTAGTGACCTTCGTGGTCGGTGGCTTCTGGGAAGTGCTGTTCGCCATCAAGCGCGGCCACGAGGTCAACGAAGGCTTCTTCGTTACCTCCGTGCTCTATGCGCTGATACTTCCGGCCACCATCCCGCTGTGGCAGGTGGCGCTCGGCATCACCTTTGGCGTGGTGATCGGCAAGGAGATCTTCGGCGGAACCGGCAAGAACTTCCTCAACCCGGCGCTGACCGGCCGTGCCTTCCTCTACTTTGCCTACCCGGCGCAGATCTCCGGGGATGCGGTATGGGTGGCAGCCGACGGTTACTCCGGCGCCACCGCGCTCTCCATCGCCTTCCAGGATGGCATGGCCGCCCTGACCAGCACCTTCAGCTGGTGGGACTCCTTCCTCGGCTTCATCCCGGGCTCCGTGGGTGAGACCTCGACCCTGGCGATCCTGATCGCAGCGGTGGTGCTGCTCTGGACCGGCGTCGCCTCGTGGCGAATCATGCTCGGGGTGTTCCTCGGCATGGTGGCCACCAGCGCGCTGTTCAACCTGATCGGCTCCGACAGCAACCCGATGTTCGCGATGCCCTGGTACTGGCACCTGGTCGTCGGCGGCTTCGCCTTCGGCATGGTGTTCATGGCCACCGACCCGGTATCCGCCGCCATGACCAACCAGGGTCGCCTGCTGTTCGGCGTGCTGATCGGCATCATGACCGTGCTGATTCGCGTGGTGAACCCGGCCTTCCCCGAGGGGATCATGCTGGCGATCCTGTTCGCCAACCTGTTCGCGCCGCTCATCGACCACTTCTTTGTGCAGGCCAACATCAAGCGCCGTAAGCTGCGCACCGGTGCACCGGCCGAGGAGACCGCCTGATGGCACAGAGCAATAACTCCATCAAGAAGATCCTGACGGTGGCGTTCGCACTTTGCATCGTGTGTTCGGTCATCGTCTCCACCGCCGCGGTGGCGCTGCGTCCCATGCAGCAGCTCAACCAGGAGCTGGACCGCAAGACCAACATCCTCAACGTCGCCAACCTCTATGAGAGCGGCATGGATGTGGAAGCGGCCTTTGGCCAGGTCACGCCCCGCGTCGTCAACCTCGAGACCGGCGAGTACTCCGACCAGCACGACCCGGAGACCTTCGACGGCTTCGAGGCGCGCCGCGACCCGGCCGCTTCCCGGACCCTGTCCGGCGAGCGTGACCCGGCCGGCCTGTCCCGCGTGGAGAACTACGCCACCGTCTACCTCGTCGGCGACCCCGACGACCCGGAGCAGGTCATCCTGCCCATCCGCGGCCAGGGCCTGTGGGGGCTGATGCGCGGCTTCCTCTCCGTGGAGGGTGACGGCAACACCATCGTCGGCATCACCTACTACGAGCACAGCGAGACTCCCGGCCTCGGCGCCGAGGTCAACAACCCGCGCTGGCAGGCCCAGTGGGAAGGCAAGCAGGTCTTCGACGAAGAGGGCGACCTGACTCCTGCCATCCGCGTGGCCAAGGGCAGCGGCAGCGGCGAGCACGAGGTCGATGGCCTCTCCGGTGCCACCCTGACCAGCAACGGCGTCACCAACATGCTGCAGTTCTGGCTGAGCCCGGAAGGCTTCGGCGAGTATCTCGCCAAGTTCCGCAGCGGCGTCGATCAGGATGACGCCCAGGACGCCGACGTCGAACTCGAAGCGGAAGGAGCCTGATCATGTCGGATGCATCAACCAAGAGCGTCCTCACGGGGCCGGTCTTCAAGAATAACCCCATCGCGCTGCAGGTGCTCGGCATCTGCTCCGCGCTGGCGGTGACAACCAGCATGAGCGTGTCGCTGGTCATGACCCTGGCGGTGATCTTCGTGACGGCCTTCGCGAACCTGTTCGTGTCGCTGATCCGTCATCACATCCCGTCGTCCATCCGCATCATCGTGCAGATGACCATCATCGCCTCGCTGGTGATCGTGGTGGATCAGATCCTCAAGGCCTACGCCTACGAGATGTCCAAGCAGCTCTCGGTGTTCGTCGGCCTGATCATCACCAACTGCATCGTGATGGGGCGGGCTGAAGGCTTCGCCATGCAGAACGGGCCCAAGATGTCCTTCATCGACGGCATCGGCAACGGCCTGGGCTACGGCTTCATCCTGATGACCGTGGGCTTCTTCCGTGAGTTGTTCGGCTCCGGCAGCGTCTTCGGCTTCACCGTTCTGGAGACCGTGCAGAACGGCGGCTGGTACGTCCCCAACGGCTTGCTGCTGCTGCCGCCGTCCGCGTTCTTCATCATCGGCCTGATGATCTGGGTGCTGCGCAGCGTGAACCCGGAGCAGATCGAGGAGAACGAGTTCAAGATGAAGCACAACACCGAACCGAAGGAGGCCGTGTAACATGGAACACTACATCAGTCTGTTCGTAGCCTCGGTCTTCGTCGAGAACCTGGCCCTGGCGTTCTTCCTGGGCATGTGTACCTTCCTGGCGGTGTCCAAGAAGGTCTCCGCGGCCTTTGGCCTCGGTATTGCCGTGATCGTGGTACTGACCATTTCCGTACCGGTGAACAATCTGGTCTTCAACCTACTGCTGGCAGAAGGGGCGCTGTCCTGGACCGGCATCAGCGGCGCCGAGAACATTGACCTCTCCTTCCTGGGCCTGCTCAGCTACATCGGCGTCATCGCCGCACTGGTGCAGATCCTCGAGATGTTCCTCGATAAGTACGTGCCCGCGCTCTATAACGCGCTGGGCGTGTTCCTGCCGCTGATCACCGTGAACTGCGCCATCCTGGGTGGCGTGCTGTTCATGGTCGAGCGTAACTACAACTTCGGCGAGTCCGTGGTCTATGGCTTCGGCTCCGGCGTTGGCTGGGCGCTGGCCATCACCGCCCTGGCGGGTATCCGCGAGAAGCTGAAGTACAGCGATGTCCCCGGCTCCCTGCAGGGCCTGGGCATCACCTTCATTACCGTGGGTCTGATGTCGCTGGGCTTCATGTCCTTCTCCGGCATCCAGCTCTGAGGCAGGTCGTGCTCTCCCGGCGGCCGGATGTGCCGTCGGGGTCCAGACAACGTCAAGCAATAGGAAACCGACATGGTTGATACATCCGTCATCTTGCTCGGTGTGGTCATGTTCACCCTGATCATCATCGGTCTGACCCTGGTGATCCTGGCCGCCCGCAGCAAACTCGTGAGCACCGGGGACGTGACCATCGAGGTCAACGGCGACCCCGAGCACACCCTGACCACCCAGGCCGGCGGCAAGCTGCTCAACACGCTGGCCGCCAACGGGATCTTCCTCTCCTCCGCCTGTGGCGGCGGCGGCTCCTGCGCCCAGTGCAAGTGCCGCGTGGAAGAGGGCGGCGGGGCGATCCTGCCCACCGAGGAGTCCCACTTCACCATGCGCGAGAAGAAGGAGGGCTGGCGCCTCTCCTGTCAGGTGCCGGTGAAGCAGGACATGAAGGTCGAGGTTCCAGAGGAGGTCTTCGGCGTCAAGAAGTGGGAGTGCGAGGTCATCGCCAACCCCAACGTCGCCACCTTCATCAAGGAGCTCAACCTCAAGCTGCCCGAGGGTGAGAACGTCGACTTCCGCGCCGGCGGCTACGTACAGCTGGTGGCTCCGCCCTACGATATCTCCTTCAAGGATTTCGATATCGAGGAGGAGTACCGGGGCGACTGGGAGAAGTTCGATCTCTACAAGATCTCCCACAAGAACAACGAGGAAGTCATCCGCGCCTACTCCATGGCGAACTACCCGGAAGAGGTCGGCATCCTCAAGTTCAACATCCGTATCGCCACGCCGCCGCCGAACACCAACCATCCCCCGGGCCTGATGTCCACCTACGTCTTCAGCCTGAAGCCGGGTGACAAGGTCACTGTGATGGGTCCCTTCGGCGAGTTCTTCGCCAAGGACACCGATGCCGAGATGGTCTTCGTCGGCGGCGGTGCGGGCATGGCGCCGATGCGCAGCCATATCTTCGACCAGCTCAAGCGCCTCAAGACCAGCCGCAAGATCACGTTCTGGTACGGCGCACGCTCCTGGCGCGAGACCTTCTACAACGACGAGTACGACCAGCTGGCCGAGGAGTTCCCCAACTTCGAGTGGCATCTGGCACTCTCCGACCCGCAGCCCGAGGACAACTGGGAAGGGCCTACCGGCTTCATCCATAACGTCCTCTACGAGAACTACCTCAAGGATCACCCGGCCCCCGAGGACTGCGAGTACTACATGTGCGGGCCGCCTATGATGAACGCCTCGGTGATCAAGCTGCTGCTGGATCTTGGCGTGGAACCCGAGAACATCCTGCTGGACGACTTTGGCGGATGACCTCCCTCGCCGCGAGGCGACACCCGGGGCTGGCCATGCGGCCAGCCCTCTTTCTATTCGCCCTGCTGATGCCGCTGGCCCTGCTGGTGGGCTGTCGTCAGCAGGGGGAATGGCACCAGTTCGAGGGCGTGGCCCTCGGCACCGGCTACCACATCACGCTGAATGGCGAGCTGGGCGAGGATGAGCACGCCCTCGTCGAAGCCGCCATCCAGGGTGAACTGGCCAGCCTCGATAGTCAGATGGATGTGTTCCAGAGCCTGCTGTCGGCCTCCCGGCTGCCCCTTGCCGGTGCGCATTCGGCAGATGCCGTCGATTCGGCCCTGCGCGAGCACCTGCAGGCCCTGGCGGTGGATCGTCTCTTCCGGGTATTCGATGATTTTGGCATCGCCAACGCCATGGTCGAGTTCGGGGGAGTGCAGCGGGCCAGAGGGACGACCGGACGCCATCCCTGGCGCGTGCGCCTGCCGCGCAGTGGTATCGGATCGTCGCCGGAACCCGCCCTGCGTCTTCAGGACGTCGCTCTGGTGACTCGCACCGTGCTTCGGCCTGCGGGTGTCGAGGACGCGGCAACGAGCCTTGTCCTCTCGGTCAGTGCGGTGGCAGCCAGCGCCGAAGCTGCCGATCGCCTGGCCCGGGGCCTACTCGACGCCGCCCCGGATGGCACCCTGGAACACCCCGCACGCCTTGTTGTCCTTACCCCACAGGGCCTGGAATTACATATCGGATATGCCCTCGAGCCGCTGCTCGAGGCTGAGTGAGGAGAAGCATATGACCGTCTGGATTATCGCCTTTGCCTTCATGCTGTTGATCATGGCTGCCATGGCCGTCGGGGTGATCCTCGGCCGCAAGCCCATCGCCGGCTCCTGCGGTGGGCTCAACCAGCTCGGCCTCAAGGAGGGCTGCGAGGTATGCGGCGGCAAGGATGAGGTGTGCGAGGAGGAGAACCGCAAGCGTGGCAGCGTGCGCCGCCGCAGCGACGAGAGCCGCGGCGCCGACCTGGGCTACGACGCCACCCGGCGCTAGGCCCTGGGGCACCGACAAGGCGCCACTCGGAGCGGAAAGCCTCCAAGGTCCGTGATCACGGGTAGGAGCTGGGCTCTGCCCGGCGAATGGAGACCGGAGGGCTCCCTGGAGGTATTCGCCAATGCCAGCGACTCTTCCAGGGCGCCTGAGGCGCCATTCGTCGAGGCGTCGAACCGCCCGCTGAGCGTGGCTCCCACCAGAAGAAACAACCTCAACGGATGCCCAATAGCAAGGAGATCGAACGGCCAATGGCAGTCCATAACTACGACGTGGTGGTGATCGGTACCGGCCCGGCGGGGGAGAGCGCCGCCATCAACGCCGCCAAGCACGGCAAGCGTGTGGCGGTGGTCGAGAAGCAGCCGCTGGTGGGGGGCAATTGTACCCACTGGGGGACGATTCCCTCCAAGGCACTGCGTCACCAGGTCAAGCAGATCATGCAGTTCAACACCAACCGCATGTTCCGCGATATCGGCGAGCCGCGCTGGTTCTCCTTCCCCAAGGTCATGGAGCGCTCCCGGGCCACCATCGACCAGCAGGTGGCGATGCGCACCAACTTCTACGCTCGCAACCGGATCGACCTGTTCAGCGGCGTGGCCCGCTTCAAGGACGAGCACAGCCTGCTGGTGCGCGACAGTGACGAGGGCATGGATGAGCTGGTCGCCCGGAAGATCGTCATCGCCACGGGCTCACGCCCCTATCGCCCGGCGGACATCGACTTCCGCCATCCGCGCATCTACTGCTCGGACACCATCCTCAGCCTCAACCATACGCCGCGGACCCTGATCATCTTCGGCGCGGGGGTCATCGGCTGCGAATACGCCTCGATCTTCTCCGGGCTCGGCGTCAAGGTGGACCTGATCAACAACCGCGACAGCCTGCTCAGCTTCCTGGATGACGAGATTAGTGACGCGCTCTCCTACCACCTGCGCAAGCACGGGGTGCTGATCCGCCATAACGAGGAGTATGACCGGGTCGAGGGCGACGAGTCGGGGGTCATCGTTCACCTGAAGTCCGGCAAACGGCTGCGTGCCGATGCCTTCCTGTGGGCTAACGGCCGCACCGGCAACACCGACCAGCTGGGCCTGGAGAACATCGGCCTGGAAGCCAACGACCGCGGTCAGCTGACGGTCGATGAGCACTACCGCACGGCCATTCCCCACATCTACGCCGCCGGTGATGTGATCGGCTGGCCGAGTCTCGCCAGCGCCGCCTACGACCAGGGGCTCAACGCCTCCAGCGAGATGGTGGATGACGACTTCCGCTACGTCACCGAGGTGCCCACCGGCATCTACACCATTCCCGAGATCAGCTCGTTCGGGCGCAACGAACGCGAGCTCACCGAGGCCAAGGTGCCCTACGAGGTGGCCCAGGCCTTCTTCAAGGATACCGCCCGCGCCCAGATCACCGGCGACACCGTGGGCATGCTCAAGATCCTCTTCGATCAGGACACCCTGGAGATCTACGGCATTCACTGCTTCGGCGACCAGGCCTCCGAGATCGTCCATATCGGACAGGCGATCATGCAGCAGAAGGGCGAGGCCAATAGCCTCAAGTATTTCGTCAGCACAACCTTCAACTACCCCACCATGGCAGAGGCCTACCGGGTGGCCGCCATGAACGGCATGAATCGGGTGTTCTAGATAGCTCCATGGGAGGGCTAGCGCGGCGCCTGACGGCGCCCGCCTCAGTGAACGGTAACGAGGCCCTCCTGCTCCAGCTGTTCGAGAAACGTCATGACGTCCCTCTCGCAGATGGGCCTGTCCACGTCGAAGGCCGCCTGGAGAGCTTCGCAAACGTCCAGCACGGTAGCGCGGCGCTCCAGGAAGGACCAGATGAAGGTGCCGACCTCCTCGGTGCCGTAGTACCTGCCATTTCTGGCGCTGAAGATCACCAGGTCATCGCCGAGGTGTGATGTCAGCGGATCTTCCTTGCGCTGTATCTGACTCTGCATGTTCATGGGCGGGTCCTGTTCTCGTAGGGTCGCGGTTGGCGGCGATCACCGTAATATCGCCCTGTGCCGTGCCGTGCCGTGCCGTGCCGTGCTGGGCCGGGCAGAGCGATGATCGGTTGACTGGCGGGATGCCCTGTCCATTCTAGCCTAGCCGCGGCTGCGCTCGTCCCGGGAGCATGCTGATTCTACTCAGCCGCCTCGTCCCAGAAATTTCCCCCTTCGCGGCTGCCCGAGGCGCCTTTCGCTCTCATTCCGGATAGCTTCTCACGAAGCTCGCCAGGGGCAGGTAACGGCCGTCATGCCCGCCCAGGATCACCTGCCTGCCGACCCGCAGCCAGGCGTGGGCCGTCATGGTGGGGCCTTGCTGCTCACCGTGTTCGGTAAAGGTGCCGAGGATGAGGCTGCTCGAGATATGCCGGCGATTGAGCATGCGCTGGCCGGCCACGGCCAGCATCAGACAGGTATAGCGGCCGCCGACCGCGCGATTGATGTCGCTGACGGCCCGGCTGATATCCTGGGCTCGCGGGTCGTCGACGCTCTCGGGGGGGAGCTGTTCTCCCGCGGAGGAGTCGCCCAGGATCGGCGACCACCAGCGAAACGGGAAGAGCCTGACCAGGAGCCAGGCAAGCCACAGTTGCACGGCGGCTTCCCCCAGCAGGCATTGGCGAGTCAGGGGAGCCTGGAGGAATCTGCGGAGTCGTTTCACGGTTACTCTAGCCTCTCGTCAAGATGGACGGGGACGGAGACATCGAAGGAATAGGCAGCCGGTGCCGGATGTGCGTTCGACCCCGCTGTCACGCCGAATGTAGTTCTCCGGCCAACGGCCTGTCCAGCGGCAAGGTGATTCCGAGGTAGTGATAACGATGGTAGCCCCGGGTGAAGTTGACTAACATGATGTAACAAAAAAAGATGATCAGATGCTGCCTTGCACCGTTGGATCTGCCATCCGGGATGGCGTAAGCGTTAGGAGAACGTCCTGCCATGCCCAAACGAGTGAATGTCTCTACCCCGGGCCCCATGCTGAAGCTGTTGCTGTTGCTGGCACGTCTCGAGCTCACGGAGAAGCAGCAAGCGGCGGCACTCGCACTATGCACACAGGTTGATGACTGGCCCGAGCTGGCACGACAAGCCAATCAACGCTTCGTGCTGCCGCTCGTCTATCGACACCTGCGGCGTCTTGCGCCTGGAAACCTGCCTGCGACGCAACTGGACGAAATCCGCCAGGGAAGCCTGTCCGTGGTCCAGCTCAACCTGCTGGTGGCGGACGCTCAGCGGAAACTTCGGGACGAGCTGCTGAGTCCTCTTGAGGTCCCTCACGCTTTCTTCAAGGGGCCCAGTCTGGCGGCACGCTACTACGACGATCCGTCGTTGCGGTTCTCGCGGGATATCGATCTGCTTGTTCCGCCTGGGCGGCTGGTTGAGTTGCTGGAGCGAGCACTGAACAAGGGCTACGTATCGCTCATGCCGAAAGGCCTGACGACGGACCGAGAAGGGCTTGTGTATGCGGCCGGTGCCCACCATGTCTTCTCGCTCCTGTCTCCGGAGGGTGTCCCGATCGATCTTCATCAACAGATCGACGTTTCCGGAACGATCTATACAACCCAGGCACTGCTCGACGGTGCAGAACCGTTCGTGATGGGTGGTGCCGAGATCCAGGTCATGCCCACGGAGGAGCTCTTTGTCTACATCTGCCTGCATCATACCAAGCACCATTGGTCTCACCTGCACTGGCTGGTCGACCTGGATGCGATTCAGCGTCATCCGAGCTTTTCATTGGCGGCGAGTCGCCAGCTTGCGGCCCGGCTGAAGCTTGCGGCAACCCTCGAGGCCTGCCTGGAGATGCATCGAGCCTTGTCCGACCCTGAGCCTGATAATGTCATCATTTCCAATCATGGTAAGGAGCTTCTGGATGCATGCCTGATGGCACTTCAAGGTGGACCGGAGGTGGAGCTGGCAATGGAGAGGATGAAAACCTCTCCGGACTTTGCATTCGACTGGCAGGCCTCCGCCAGAGATCGGCTCCAGGGTCGAATGCAGGGAGTGGTCAAGCTCCTTCGGCCCAACTATGCCGACTACCGTCTATGGCCGTTGCCAGCGCGTTGGCAGTGGATTTACCGATTGACCTGCCCCTTCCAGAAACTCCATTCAAGAATCACGACCGGGCGGTGGCGGTCATGATGCTGGTTCACGGCCGACGTCCATGATGCTAGTTGCTCGACTCTTCGCCCCCTTGCTCTCATTGCGACGCATCCTGCCGATCCTGTGGCATAGCAGCCGCAAGTGGACCCTGCTGGGGACGGCATTGATGGCCCTGGAGGTGGCCTCTGGGCTGGCCGTCCTCTATCTGTTCAAGCAGCTGGTCGATGTGATCACCGGGACTATGGCTAACGAATCGGTCGAGGACGAGGCATGGCGGGTGCTCTGGTTCGTGGCGCTGACGGGCGGCTGCACGCTGGTCTTCCTGGCCGCCAGGTCGATGGCTGGCCTGGCCAGGGAGGCCCAGGGAATGCTGGTGGCCGATCATATCGATCGGGAGATCCATACCCGTGCGGTGCGTGCCGATCTTGCCTTCTACGAAAGCCCACGCTACTTCGATACGCTTCAACGCGCCCGCGAGGCCGGTAATCAGCGACCGGTGCAGGTGGTCACCAACCTGATGATGCTGGCCAGGAACAGCCTGATGCTGATGGCGATCGTGGTGCTGATGGTGAGCATCAACTGGTTGATGCTGCCGGTGCTGCTGATCGCCATCGTGCCGGCCCTGCTGGTCAGGATTCATTTCACCCGGTATCTGTACGAATGGCAGCGACGACGTACCCAGATGGAGCGGCGCGCCTATTATCTCGATTGGCTGATGACCTCCGACATAAATGCCAAGGAACTTCGCCTCAACCAGCTGGGCAATGTGCTGCGTGATCAGCATTCCGAGCTGCGGGGTCAGATCCGCCGCGAGCGCATGTGGATCACCCGGCGGCGGACCCGGGTCGAACTGGCCGTCGCGAGTATCGCCACCGTGGCCTTCTTTGGCGCCCTGGGGTTTCTTGCCTGGGAAACCGCCGGGGGGCGCAGCAGCGTCGGCGACCTGGTGCTGTTCCTGCTGATTTTCCAGCGGGCCCAGTCGATGGGGCAGGAGCTGGTGCATCAGCTCGCCCAGCTCTACGAGGACCATCTCTTCCTCGGCCTGCTGTTCGAGTTTCTCGACATTCGGCCGGTGATCGGGGAGCCGGAGCATCCCGTGGCGATGCCGGCGTCGCCGCGTGAAGGGATCCGCTTCGAGGGCGTCGGCTTCCACTATCCCGGTACCGATACCCCCGTGCTGAACGGCATCGAGCTCACCATCCGTCCCGGGCAGGTCGTCGCCCTGGTAGGGGCCAACGGCTCCGGCAAGACCTCGCTGATCAAGCTGCTGTGCCGACTCTACGACCCGACATCGGGGCGGATCACCCTGGATGGGGTGGACATTCGCGAGTACGGTCTCGAGGAGTATCGCCGCCTGTTCAGCGTGATCTTCCAGGACTATGCCCACTATGCGACCAGCGTGCGGGAGAACATCCGCTACGGCGACATCCGTCAGCCGGTGGATACGCCGGCGGTCGAAGCCGCTGCGATAAAGGCCGGTGCCGACCCCTTCATCCGCAGGCTCAAGGACGGCTACGAGACTCCCCTGACCCGGATGTTCGACGACGGCCAGGAGCTCAGCATCGGTCAATGGCAGAAGGTCGCCCTGGCGAGGGCCTTCATGCATCGTTCCAGTGTGATCATTCTCGATGAACCCACCAGCGCCATGGACCCCGGGGCGGAATCCGAACTGTTCGAGAACTTTCGCGAACGCATCGACCATCGGGCCGCCCTGATCATCAGCCATCGTCTGTCGACCGTACGGATGGCGGATTACATCTACGTTCTGGATCAGGGCGAGATTCGTGAGGCGGGCACCCATGACGAGCTGATGCGCCGACGAGGCTTGTATTGCGATCTGTTCAGCCGTCAGGCGCATCACTATCGCGCGACGGGAACCTGACCGCTCGGGCTCAGCCCTCGTCGCGCGACGGGTCTGGCGGGAGGTGGGCGTAGCAGGGCGGTGATGCGGGCTCCAGGTCGGCCGCATCCTCGTCGCGCAGCGCCTTGAGCAACGCCTCGTGCAGCACCGGCAGGTGGGACGCCTCGATATTGCGTGCGGCGGTGAGCAGGGTGAGGCGCCTCACGCGGGCATGGCGCATCAGCGGCACCAGGTGTTCCGGGTGGTCGCGCAGTTCCCCGCGATAGCGGAAGGCGAACACGAAGTGGCTGATCTCCCGCTGATGGTACTGGCGCCGCAGCGTGGGGCTGGGCGAGGCGTCACGGTACCAGTCGGTGAGCGCCAGCGTCTCGCGGGGCTTGCCCCTGGGCCACAGCCGGTCCACCAGCACCCGGGCACCGTCCTCGGCCTCGATGGGCTGGTAGATGCGCTTGATCACGATGTCATGGGTCACGGCTAACCCTCCTCCAGGGTCTCCAGTGCCTGGCGGGCGTGGGGCTGCCAGTGGCCGTGCAGGGCGGCGGCCTCTTCCAGGGCTTCTCGGGCGCCTGCCGCGTCGCCCTGGCCACGCCGGGCCAGGCCCAGATTGAGCCAGGCGACGGCCAGTCCGGGCTCAGCCGAGACGGCTCGCTCGAAGGCGGTGAGGGCGCCCGAGGCGTCACCGGTGGTGTAGCGGGCGTTGCCCAGGCCGAAGTGCACCAGGCCGTTATCCGTGAAGCGCTTGGCCAGCGACTCCCAGGCCGGCAGGGCGGTCTCGGCTCCCTGGAGACTCTCGAAGTCGCTGATCGCCTCCATGGCGCGGTGGGGCCTCACGCCCGCCGGCAGTTCGCCCGGGGGCAATGCCACGAAGGCCCAGCGGTCACTGCGCGCCCAGGTGGCGTCGAAGCGCCGGAAGGACTCGACCCGACGCGGCTCCTCGCCGCTATGCAGGATCAGTTCGTTGCGATCCAGGTCGAAGCCGATGGCCACCGCGTAGTGCCACATGGGCCAGGCGGGCAGCGACAGGTTCTGCATCACCACCACCGGATGGCCCTCGTCCAACTCGAGCAGCAGGCCGTCCAGATGGCCGTCGATCACGAAGGGAATCCGGCCGTGGCGGCGCACGGTGGCCAGCATCTCCGGCTGCACGCTGCCCTCGCGGCCGGGAAGGAAGACCTGGGGGATCAGCGTGTCCACCTCGACATCGACACCGGCGTCATTGAGCACCATGGCCAGCGATGCCGGGCCGCACTGATAGTAGCGCTGAGCGTGGAAGGGGACCTCGTCGAGCAGCAGTTGGCGGGGCAGGCGGTCCTCGGTGGTATCGGCCAGGCGCGGGGTGCTGGCGCAGCCGGTCAGCAGCGCAAGCAGCAGCAACAACGCAAGAACGCCCGCAGGGCGGGCGTTCCAGGCTGATGCTGCCGCCGGCTGCCGGATAAGGCAGTCGATCACGGCGGCGCCCTCAGCGGGTGAAGGGGAAGATGTTGGTCAGGCCGAGGATATCGGTGACCAGCAGGATCACGAAGACGGCAAAGAGGGCGCCGACCACGCTGGCACCGGCCGGAAGCTGCTCGAGCTGTTCGGCCATCTGGGCGGCCTCGGCATCGGAGAGCGCCGCCACGCGGGCCTCGACCTCGGCCAGGTCAACACCCTGGGTGATCAGCTGCTCGCGGACATCGTCACGGGCGAGGATCTCGTGAATCCGCTCCCGATCGGCCTGGCCATGTTCCGCGTTCAGGGCGGCCTGGGTTGTGATCAGGTCGTTGCCTGCGGGGGCCGGTGCGGCCGACACCGAGAAACTCCCCAGGACCAGGGCAGCGATCATCAGCGGGCTCAGGTAACGGCAGATCTTCTTCATCATGTCGGTGTTCCTTCTTCGTTATAGTGGGCTTCCGGCTCTTGGATGATCCACGCGTCGCGTCCTGGCGAACAAGTGTGGCGTCACGATGATGCCCGTCCAGTATAGGATGAAAGGGTGTAAGATTTCATGCCCTTGGCGGTCAACGCTTGGGTCGTTCACGCGATGCGATAGGAGGAAGGCAGCTCGGCGAGCAGGCCGCGGCCGCCGGCGAGCGTCAGGGCCAGGTCGTGGAGGCCGTCCTGCACCGGCAGCGCGGCGGCCCCCTTGATGGCCAGGTCGAGTCGCTGGGCGAACAGCAGCAGCTTGTGCAGTCGCTTGACCGGCAGGCGACCGATGGCCTGCTGGTAGGCGGGGCGGCGTTTCTCGAAGATCGAGGGCTTCTGTGCCTTGCAGGCGTGCTCGAAGCTCTGGCCCTGGTCGATGTGCTGGTGCAGCGATAGCAGGGTGCGCAGCTCGCGGGTCAGCGCCCAGAGCACGATGGGGGGCTCCACCCCCTCGCCGCGCAGGCCGGCCATGATCCGTGAGACCCGCATCCGTTCCCCCCTGAGGCAGGCATCGACCAGCGTGAAGACATCAAAGCGGGCGCTGTCCTCCACGCCGCCGGCCACGTCCCGGGGGGAGACGCGGGTGTTTGGCGGCATCAGCAGGGCGAGCTTCTGCAACTCCTGATCGGCGGCCAGCAGGTTGCCCTCGGTGCGCTCGCCGAGCAGGCGGGCGGCGTCCAGGTCGAGAGTAAGGCCGTGGCGAGAGGCGCGGTCACGCAGCCAGAAGCCCAGCCGCGAGGCGTCCACCGGCCACACCGGCACGAAGAGCCCGACCTTGTCCAGCGCCTGGAACCAGGCGCTCTTCTGCTGGCGGAAGTCGAGCTTGCCCATGGCCAGCAGCAGCACGTTGTCGCTGCCCTTGAGCTCCTCGGCGTAGGCCTTCAGTGCCTTGCCGCCCTCCTGGCCCAGGTTGTTGCCGGCCAGGCGCAGCTCGATCAGCTTGGCGCTGGCGAACAGCGACAGGCTGGCCGAGGCCTCATGCAGGCGCCCCCAGGCGAAGTTGCCCTCCACGTGGAGGATCTCGCGCTCCTCGATGCCGCGGGCCCGGGCCGCGGCGCGCACGGCGTCGCAGGCCTCCATATGCTGCAGCGGCTCCTCGCCGGCGACGATCACCACCGGCGGCAGCTTCTTCGCCAGCGCATCGGCCAGCTTGTCGGGGAAGACTTTCAACAGAACACCTTCACAGGCTTCTCAGGCGATCCAGGAGTTGGCGCACGGCGGCTTCGCGCAGCTGCTGCCGGGCCTCCTCGCGCAGGTCGTCCTGGATCAGCAGGTTGGCGTCGCTCACCGTGTAGCGGGTGGCAACCTCCAGGCGCTGCTGGTCGAGCAGGTAGGCGCCGTCGCTTGTGCGCTGTACCGAGAAGGGGATGTTCAGTGTCATCTCCTCCTCCCGGGGGCCCGAGTCCATCACGCTGAGGTTGCGTCGCTGGAAGTCGGCCTGCCCCAGGTTGAGCACCCGCTCGGCGCCGCCATGCACGCGAGTGCCGGTGGCCTCCAGGCGCTCACGGGCGAGTCGCGAGAAGTCGCTGTCGGGGCCTGCCAGCGACAGGTCATCGATCACCGTGGCGGGCTCATCGAAGCCGCGCAGCCGGAAGCCGCAGCCGGCGAGCGCGAGGCCGGCGGTGCCGGCCAGGCCCAGGGTAAGAAAGTTGCGTCGCTGCATGGGTCACTCCCTCTGGCGCGCTGGGCTCAGCCCACCACGATATTGACCAGCTTGCCGGGCACCACGATCACCTTGCGCACCGTCTTGCCCTCGGTATGGCGCTGGACGTTCTCGGCGGCGAAGGCCTCGGCCTCGACGGCGGCCTTGTCGGCGTCGGCGGCCACCTCGATCCGGGCGCGCAGCTTGCCGTTGACCTGTACCACCAATTCGATGGTGTCCCGGGCGAGTGCCGACGCGTCCACCGCCGGCCAGACGGCGTCGATGACCGGCTCGTCGTGGCCCAGCGCCGCCCAGAGGGCATGGCAGGCGTGGGGCACGATGGGGGCGAGCAGCAGCACGCAGGCTTCCACCGCCTCGCGGGCCACGGCCAGGCCCTCGGCCGAGGTGTCCTCGTACCTGGACAGGGCGTTGGTGAGCTCCATCACCGCGGCGATGGCGGTGTTGAAGGTGGTGCGACGGCCGATGTCGTCGCTGGCCTTGGCGATGGTCTCGTGGGTCTTGCGGCGCAGTTCGCGCTGGGCCTCGGTGAGGGCCTTCCGGTCCAGCTCGCCGGGGGTGCCGGCGGCCAGGTGCTCGCTGACCAGGCGCCACAGGCGCTTGAGGAAGCGGCTCGCCCCCTCGACGCCGGAGTCGGACCACTCCAGGGACTGCTCCGGCGGGGCGGCGAACATCATGAACAGGCGCACGGTGTCGGCGCCGAAGCGGTCGATCATCGACTGGGGGTCGACGCCGTTGTTCTTCGACTTGGACATCTTCTCGATGCCACCCATCACCACCGGTTGGCCGTCCGCGATCAGCACGGCGCTGAGCGGTCGCCCCTTGTCGTCGCGCTTGACCTCCACGTCGGCGGGGTTGAACCACTGCTTGCCGCCGTTCGCGGTCTCCCGGTAGTAGGTCTCGGCGATCACCATGCCCTGGGTGAGCAGGCGCTGGAAGGGCTCATCGACGTTGACCAGGCCCAGGTCGCGCATCAGCTTGGTGAAGAAGCGCGCGTAGAGCAGATGCAGGATGGCATGCTCGATGCCGCCGATGTAGAGATCCACCGGCAGCCAGTAGTCGGCGCGCTCGTCGAGCATCGCCTCCTGGTTGTCGGCGCAGCAGAAGCGCGCGAAGTACCAGGAGGACTCCATGAAGGTGTCGAAGGTATCGGTCTCACGCACCCAGCCGTCGCCGAGATCGCTGAACGCCGGCATGCGCTTGAGCGGCGAGCCTGAGGCATCCACGGTGACCTCCATGGGCAGGGCCACCGGCAGCTCCTCGTCGGAGAGCGCCACCGTCTGGCCCTCGGGGCCGTACTTGACCGGGATCGGCGCGCCCCAGTAGCGCTGGCGGGCCACGCCCCAGTCGCGCAGGCGGTAGTGGGTCTTGACCTCGCCGCGGCCAAGCTCGGCGAGCCTGGCGGCGATGGCGCCGAAGGCCGCCTCGAAATCGAGGCCGTCGAACTCCCCGGAATGGATCAGGGTGCCGTAGTCGTCATGGGCGCCCCGGGAGAGATCCGGCGCCTGGCCGTTGGCATCCGCAATCACCGCCTCGATGGGAATGCCGTACTTGGTGGCGAACTCCCAGTCGCGCTGGTCGTGGGCGGGTACTGCCATCACCGCGCCGGTGCCGAACTCCATCAGCACGAAGTTGGCCACATAGACCGGCACCTCTCGGCCAGTGAGGGGATGCACCGCCACATGGCCGGTGGGCATACCCTGCTTCTCGCGGGTGGCGAGCTCGGCCTCGGAGGTGCCGCCGCGGGCGCACTCCTCGCAGAAGGCGGCCAGCGCCGGGTTACCCTCGGCGGCCGCCTTGGCCAGGGGGTGGCCGGCGGCCACCGCCATGTAGGTAACCCCCATCAGGGTGTCGGGGCGGGTGGTGTAGACCGAGAGCGGCTCGCAGGCGGCGCCGTCCGCGTCCTTGATGTCGAATGACATCTCCACGCCGCGGGACTTGCCGATCCAGTTGCGCTGCATGGTCTTGACCTGCTCCGGCCACTCGATGGTGTCCAGGTCGGCCAGCAGTTCATCGGCGTAGTCGGTGATGCGCAGGAACCACAGCGGAATCTCCTTACGCTCCACCAGGGCACCGGAGCGCCAGCCGCGCCCATCGATCACCTGCTCGTTGGCCAGCACGGTCTGATCCACCGGGTCCCAGTTCACCGTGGACATCTTCTTGTAGACCAGCCCCTTCTCCACCAGCTTGGCGAAGAACCACTGCTCCCAGCGGTAGTAGCTCACATCGCAGGTGGCGAACTCGCGGCTCCAGTCGTAGGCGAAGCCCAGCGCCTTGAGCTGTGCTCGCATGTAGTCGATGTTCTCGTAGGTCCACCTGGCCGGCGGGACCTGGTTCTGGATGGCCGCGTTCTCGGCCGGCATGCCGAAGGCGTCCCAGCCCATGGGCTGCAGCACGTTCTTGCCCTGCATGCGCTGGTAGCGCGAGACCACATCGCCGATGGTGTAGTTGCGCACATGCCCCATGTGCAGCTTGCCGCTGGGGTAGGGGAACATCGACAGGCAGTAGAACTTCTCGCGGCTGACGTCTTCCACCGCCTTGAAGCACTGGTTCTTGTCCCAGAACTGCTGGGCGTCGCGTTCGATCTCTTGGGGCTTGTACTGTGCGTCCATCGCTGTCTGTGGGTACCTTGCAAGTCCGTGCGTCGGCCGGTAGCTACGCGCGGTCGTGGCTTGTCCGGCGTCATGTCCTGGGGCCAGGAGGGCGACAAGACGTTGAACTGCCGGCGGGAAGTCGTCTAAATGGTAGGCAAGGATACCCCAGCACGGCCCGGCCCGGCTATGCCCGGCCCCGCCGGCTCACCGCAGGAAAAGGAGCAGACCATGAGCGATTCTAGGCAACCCCAACCGGACCACCGCCTGCGCGAGGGCTACGAGCGTATGCTCGAGCGCCTGCGCGAGGGGGCCCAGGAGCTGACCTGGGAGAATCTGCAGCAGGAGCTCGATGATGCCGTGGAGTTCGAGGCCGAGCTCGAGGAGTTCACCAAGGATGAACTGTCGCTGCTGCGCGCCTGGGTGGAGCGCGACCTCAAGGACATGCGCCGCTACCTGAGCGCCGGCGGTGAAGGGGTGGCCGCCTGGCTCGGCATCGACCTCTCGGCGCTGTCGCGCAAGGTCAGCGAGTCGCTGCTTTCCATCGCCGATCGTAGCGTGATCGAACGTGAGCGCTTCGAGGAGGACCTCGAGGCCGCCCAGGCGGATTACTGCGAGGGGGAGATGGCGGTCCCCGGCCGCATGGCCTGCGTGCACTGCGGTGCCGAGGTGGATCTGCCCGAGCTGACCCGGATCGAACCCTGCCACCAGTGCAATCACCGCTACTTCAAGCGGGTGTCGAAGTAGGGGGTTACAGCCAGGCATCGAGCAGGACGATTCCCGCCACCACCATTGTGGAGAGCGCGCCGGCATAGCCCAGGTTGTGTCGCATCATCATGCCGCCGCTGACGCCGTAGCGCCCCTGCAGCGAGAGGTTGATGCCGGAGAGCGGGCCGACGCTTGTACCCACCGCCCAGGAGGCCAGCGCCACGAAGGCGAAGAGCGTCTGGCGGCTGCCTTCCAGGTCGAGCATCGAGGCCAGCACCGAGACGCCGATGATCGGGTGCAGCCCCAGCACGGCGCTGGCCACGATGGCCAGGAAGCTCGCCACCGCCTGGGGCGCGCCGAAGTGGGCAAATAGCGTCCACTGGCTGCCGGTCACTGCGCCGATGAAGGCCGAGAGCCCCTGGGTCAGCAGGCCCGCGCAGAGGAAGAGCGCGATCTCGCCACGCATGGCCGGCAATCGCTCCAGCGTGTGGCTGCGCACTCGTCGCAGGGTCCAGCGCGGCCCTCGGGGCAGGTTGCTGGCCAGAGCCACCGCCGGCAGCAGGAAGGTGATGATGCTGACGATGGAAAGCCCGGGGGTCAGGCCGTAGTGAAATAGCAGCACCAGAGCGGCCATGCCCACCGGCATGAGAAGGCTCTTCGGCGAGAGCGAGTAGCCGGCCACCCGGGAGAGGTCGAAGCGCCGGGAGAGGTCGAGCAACGAAACAGTGCCGGCCAGCATCGCCAGCGGCAGGCCAAGGGCCAGTATCGTCGTGAAGCGCATCTCCGGCGCCAGGGTCATCACCACCCCCATGGAGGCGAAGAAGGGCGACCAGAGCGCGGCGCTGGAGAGCCCGCGGTTCAGCGCCAGCAGCTGCGGCAGGGAGAGCCCGCCGTGGCGCCGGAGGCGATCCCCCACCATGAACACCGTGGAGAGGTTCAGCACGGCGCCGAGCAGATGCACCCCCAGCCAGGTGCCGGCGGTGCCGCGCGCCCCGATCACGGCGCTGCCGGGCGGGGCGGCGTGCCCCTGACGGGTGCCGATCAGCGTGATGAAGCTCACCCCCACCAGCATGGCCACCACATAGCTGTTGCCGTCCAGCAGCCGGTGCCAGGCGATCTCGGCGCCGTAGCCGAGGGCCGCAACCAGCGCCAGCGCCAGGCCCAGCCCCGCCAGAATGCCGGCCTGGCGGCGATTGCCCCGCTTGAGGTCCGGCCACAGCAGCACGACGGCGAGCCAGAAGGCGTAGCTCACCGCTGGCAAGGCAATCGGCAGGCCGGCCAGACGCAGCACCTGCAGGGCGAGCCCCGCGAGGATCAGGGTGCCGGCGCAGGCATGGCGAAGCGAAGCGGGCGGGGCG
>NZ_JACUUD010000024.1 GCF_014859505.1 Halomonas sp. | reverse complement strand
GCATCCACGGCGTTGCCGCCCCGCTGGAGGATGCTCATGCCCACCTGGGCGGCCAGCGGCTGGGAGGTGGCGACCATGCCACGGGTGCCGAAGGCGACCATGCGCCGGGAGGGGCTGGGGTAGTAAAGCGCATCGTGTTGCATCGAAAGCTCCTTGAGTCGGGTCAGGCGTCGCCCTGCTGGGCCTTGAGCCGGTTGCGTTGAATCTTGCGATCCTGGTAGAGCGAGAAGACGATCGACGCCACGGCAAGGGCCAGGAAGAGTGCCGAGAGCGGTCGCGTCAGGAAGGTCATCCAGCTGTCGTCGAGTTCGAGGGCCCGGAACAACTGTCGCTCGAGGTTATTGCCCAGTACCACGCCGAGGATCAGCGGGGTCAGCGGCACCTCGGCCTTCCAGAGCAGGTAGCCGAGCAGGCCGAAAATGAACAGCACCCAGATGTCGAAGAGGTTGTTGTTGAGGGCATAGGCACCAAGCTTTTTTTCGTGCTGTCAGTCGGTGGATGACGGCTCATCAACCGAGAAAGAGTCCTCCATAGACGAGCGCCCCCAGCACCACGAAGGCGGGGTGGGCGCGGAAGCGCAGCAGGGCGACCGCGGCAGCGGTGCCGATCACCAGGGTGTGTAGCAGGCCGGCGCCGCCGACCCCTTCCAGGAAGAAACCGAGGGTCAGCCAGCCCATCATCAGGGCAATGACCGGGCGAACCCACTGGCTCATGCGCTTGACCCGGGGGGACTCCCGGTGGCGATAGAGCAGCCCCAGTGCCCCCAGCATCAGCAGCAACGATGGCACCACCGTGGCGAGCACGGCCACCAGTGCACCTCCGGCTCCCGCCACCTCATAGCCGACCTGGCCGGCCATCTTGGTGGCGATGGGGCTCGGCAGGGCGTTGCCGAGTGCCAGGGTCTCGGCGAACGCCTGGGCGCTCATCCAGCCATAGCGTCCAACCACCTCCGCCTCGATCAGCGGGATGATCGCCGGCCCGCCGCCGTAGCCGATGATATTGGGGATGAAGAAGGCCAGGAACAGCTCCCAGTAGATCATGGGTTGGCCTCCGCAGCCTTGCGGCCCGGACGAAGCAGCGCCGCGGCCAGCAGGGCGCCGATCACCCAGCCGGGGTGCAGGCCCAGGCCGTAGATCAGGCCGCCGGCGACGACGGCCATGGCCAGACTGATGACCCAGCCCAGCGCCAGGCGCGACTTGTTCCAGAAATCCAGGGTCAGCTGAGCGAGCATGACCATCACCACCGGGACCACCGCCTGTCCCATGCCATGGATCCAGGCGACGTCGCGGTAGCGGCTGAAGACGCCGAGCAGCAGGATCATGGCCAGGATCATGGGCAGGATCACCGCGCCGACGGCGATGGCGCAGCCGGAAATGCCGGCGATCCGATAGCCGATGTAGCCGGGCATCTTGGTGGCAATGGGGCCGGGCAGGGTGTTGGCGATGGCCAGAACGTCGGCAAATTCCTCGTCACTCATCCAGGCGTGGCGCTTGACCACCTCCTGCTGAACCAGGGGTATCATCGCGGGACCACCGCCGAAGCCGAGCAGGCCGATGCGGGTGAAGGCCCAGAGGAGGTCGCCCAGTGGCGCCTTGCGATGGGAGGTCATGGGCGTCGAAGCTCCGAGTCGGCGCTGGCATCAACCATGGATTAAAGCCTCTTTAATCGTGCCGGATTCAAAAAATCGATTATATTTTCGACTATAGGTCGACGATCGAGACGACGTCAACTCGGGATATCGCCGTCATTCACGGAGCGAGACACGGGAGGGGGTATGGGAACACCCAAGCGCAAGGGCGGGACGACAAGGTCCAGCCTCATCTATGACACCCTGCGCCAGGATCTCGTCAACGGGCGCTTCAAGGCCGGGGAGAAGGTCGCGATCAGCGCCCTGAAGGAGCACTACGAGGTGGGGCTGAGTCCGCTGCGCGAGGCGCTAAACCGCCTGGCGGCCTACGGGCTGCTGATCCAGGAGAACCAGCGCGGGTTTCGCGTGCCGGGCCTGAACCGCGAAGAGCTGGATGATATCGCCGAGATGCGTCGCGAACTGGAGGTGATGGCGCTGAAGCGGGCCATCGAGCGCGGCAATGCGGAGTGGGAGTCGGAGCTGCTGGCCGCCGCACATCGGCTCAGGCGAGCCGATGAGACCTCGCAACCGGTCGAGGAGTGGGAGCAGCTGCACGGCAAGTTCCATCGCACCCTGCTGGCCCCCTGCGGGTCTGCCTGGCTGCTGCGCTTCATCGAGCAGCTCTATGACCAATTTGATCGCTACCGGCGCCTGGCGCCTCCTGCCCCTCAGATGCGGGAGCACCTCAACAGGCAGCATGACCAGCTGGTGACGCTGGCACTGGCCGGGAAGGTGACCGAAGCCCAGGAATTGATGGAAGACCACATCCACCGCTCCTATCTGGTGGCGCTGGGGGCCTGCCAATAAGGCCAGGAAACCTCCGGGCAGGAGAGGCTTCTCATCCTGCGCCGGCCATCACACCGCTGCCCCCTCCTCGGGAACAGCGAGGCTCTGGCTCAGTCCAGGGCGCCAATGGCGTCACCGAGGACATTGACCAGGCGGTCGATCTCCTCGCGCTCGACGATGAACGGCAGGCCGAGCTGGATAGTGTCGCCGCCGTAGCGCACGTAGACGCCCTTCTCCCAGCACTTCATGGCGATCTCGAAGGGGCGCCGGGCCGGCTCGCCCGGATAGGCCTCGATCTGCAGGGCACCGGCCAGGCCATAGTTGCGAATATCGCTGATGTAGCGGGTGCCCTTGAGGCCGTGCAGGGCCTCCTCGAAGACCGGGCTCATCTGCCGGACGCGCTCGATGAGACGCTCGTTCTCCAGCACGTCGAGGACCGCCAGGGCCGCGGCGCAGGCCACCGGATGGCCGGAATAGGTATAGCCGTGGGGCAGCTCGAGCATGTAGTCGGGCCCGCCCTGCTCCATGAATGTCTGGTAGATCTCGCCCTTGACGATCACCCCGCCCATGGGCACGGCGCCGTTGGTGAGCTGCTTGGCGATGTTCATGATATCGGGCGTTACGCCAAACGCCTCGGCGCCCGTCATGGCGCCCATGCGCCCGAAACCGGTGATCACCTCGTCGAAGATCAGCAGGATATCGTGTGCATCGCAGATCTCGCGCAGCCGCTGGAGATAGCCCACCGGGGGCGGTATCACCCCGACGGAGCCGGCCAGAGGCTCGACGATCACCGCAGCGATATTGGAGGCGTCATGCAGGGCGATCAGCTCGAGCAGCTCCTCTGCCTTCTCGGCGCCGCGCTCTGGCATGCCGCGGGTGAAGGCATTCTCGGCCAGCAGGGTGTGGGGCAGATGGTCGGCGTCGATGCCCTGGCCGAACAGGGCGCGGTTGGCGCCGATGCCGCCCAGGCTGATGCCGCCGAAGTTGACGCCGTGATAGCCCTTGGCGCGACCGATCAGCTTGGTCTTGGTCGACCTCCCCTTCTTGCGCCAGTAGGCGCGCGCGATCTTCAGCGAGGTGTCAGCACTCTCGGAGCCGGAGCCAGTGAAGAAGACGTGGTCGAGACCCTCCGGGGTCAGCTCACGGAGGCGGTGGGCGAGCTCGAAGGCCCCGGGATGGCCGAACTGGAAGGCCGGAGCATAGTCGAGCTGACCGAGCTGCCGACTGACGGCCTCGGTGATCTCCCGGCGACCGTGGCCGGCACCGCAGGTCCATAACCCCGACAGGCCGTCGAAGATGCGCCGGCCCCGGTCGTCGGTGAAGTAGCTGCCTTGGGCACCGACGATGATACGGGGGTCGCGCTTGAACTGCCGGTTGCCGGTGTAGGGCATCCAGTAGGCGTCGAGCTGCTCGGCGGAGAGCCCGGCGGCGTGGGGAAACGCTTGTGCGGTCATGGCGCGGCCTCGCGGAACGGTGTCACTGTGGATCGGGTCGTGGCGTCTTTCCTTAAGCCTAGGCCGCATCGTGAGTCAATTAAATTCAGGAATACTTGATTTCATGTAAGCTTTCAGTTGACACAGCGTCGCGGAAGAAAAGAAGCATGAGCAAGCATGCCCCCATGGGCCCGCCGGGTGATGCCGACCTGCGTCTGCTGCGCATCTATCGCAAGGTGGTGGAGTGCGGGGGCTTCTCCGCCGCCGAGGTAGAACTGGGTATCAGCCGGGCGGCGATCAGCATGGCCATGAAGGACCTGGAGACACGGCTGGGGCTGCGACTCTGCCAGCGCGGGCGCAGCGGCTTTGCGCTGACCGATGAGGGCGCCGAGGTGTACGAGGCGAGTCTGCAGCTGCTCGCTGCCGTGGAGGGCTTTCGCACCCGGGTCAATGGACTGCACGCCTGGCTGAAGGGGGAGCTCAATATCGGCATCACCGACAACCTGGTGAGCATGCCGCAGATGCATATCACGCATGCGCTGAGCGGCCTCAAGGAGCGAGGACCGGACGTGCGAATCAATATCCGCATGATATCGCCCAGCGAGATCGAACAGGCGGTTCTCGACGGTCGCCTGCACGCGGGGGTGGTTCCCGCACTGAAGCCACTGCCGGGACTGACCTATCTGCCGCTGTATGAGGAGACCTCGCGACTCTACTGCGCGGCGGGCCATCCGCTCTTCTCCGCCCCGGAAATCTCTGCCGAGCAGCTGGCGGACCACGACGCCGTGGTACCGGCCTACGCCCAGGCTCCGTCGATCAAGACCCACCACGAGTGGCTCAACCCCACCGCCTCGGCCACCGACCGGGAAGGCATCGCCTTCTTGATCCTCTCCCAGCGCTATATCGGCTATCTGCCGACGCATTTCGCCGAACGCTGGGTCCTCAACCATCAGATGCGCGCCTTGAACCCCGAGGATTGGCACTACCTGACCCGCTACAGCGCCATCACTCGCAAGGGTGGACCGCCAAATCTGGTATTGGAGGCGTATCTGGAAGAGCTCAACCGCTTGATCGAGAAGCCTGGGATCCAGAACATCGAGTAGGCCTGCAGCGCCGCGCAAGTTCGTGCGATACTGCGCGCTTTCCTTCGGCTCATGCCGCCTCATCCAACCGTTACACAGGGATGCCGACCATGCCCCAGGGTACCCTCTTCATCGTTTCCGCCCCCTCAGGCGCCGGCAAGACCAGCCTGGTGCGCGAGCTGATCGAGAGCCTCGACGGCATCCAGGTGTCGGTGTCGCATACCACCCGCGAGCGCCGCAATGGCGAAGTGAACGGCGTGAACTACCACTTCGTGGACGTACCGGCCTTCGAGGCGATGATCGAGCGCGGCGAGTTCTTCGAGCACGCCCGGGTCTTCGACAACTACTACGGCACTTCGCGCCCCGCGGTGCAGGCCGCCCTGGCCGCCGGTCAGGATGTGATCCTGGAGATCGACTGGCAAGGCGCCCGCCAGGTGCGCAGCCAGCTGCCCGATGCGGTGTCGATCTTCATCCTTCCCCCCTCCCGGGAGGAGCTGGAGCACCGCCTGGCCAGCCGCGGCACCGACGAGCACGCGGTGATCGAGCGGCGCATGCGCGATGCGGTGAGCGAGATGTCCCACCACGACGAGTACGACTACCTGGTGATCAACGACGACTTCACCACCGCCCTGCGCGAGCTGCAGGCGCTGGTGATCGCCCAGCGGCTGAATCGCGACCGGGCGAGCCAGGCCCACGCCCCGCTGCTGCAGGCGCTGCTCTCCTGAGCCACAGGGACGCTGCACTGCAGCGCTTGTCACGGCAACCGGGCGTCGAGTAATCTATCTGGCCTACCCATAAGTGGAATCCGTCCACCCGCGCATCGCCGCGCGTGCTCCGCCGGGTTCCCGCAAGCATTCAGGAAGGCATCCCCATGGCGCGAGTCACAGTTGAAGATTGTCTGGAAAATGTAGAGAACCGCTTCCAGCTGGTGATGATCTCCACCGCGCGAGCGCGCCAGCTGGCACGCGGCTCCCGCGACGCACTGGTGCCCTGGGAAAACGACAAGCCCACCGTGGTCGCACTGCGCGAGATCGCCGCCGGCCTGGTCGACGCCAGTGTTCTCGACGAGCCGGTGGAAGCCGCGGTGCGTCCCGTGCGCGAGCCCTACTACGGCGGCGCCGGCGAGGAGTGATCCGCGGCGGCGCCTCGGCGCCGTCATCCTTCCCGGGAGACTCACGCAGGAATCAGGGCGCGCCGCATGTTCACCATCGATGACCTGGCCGACCGTCTCGGCGGCTACCTCCCCCAGAGCGAGATCCGACAGGTCAAGCGCGCCTTCTACTATGCCGAGCAGGCCCACGACGGGCAGCGCCGGCGTTCCGGCGAGCCCTACGTCACCCACCCCCTCGCCGTCGCCAATATCCTCGCCAACATGCACATGGACCATCAGAGCCTGATGGCCGCCATGCTGCATGATGTTATCGAGGACACCGGGGTCGGCAAGGAGGCGCTGGCCGAGCAGTTCGGCAAGCCGGTGGCGGAGCTGGTAGACGGGGTCTCCAAGCTGACCCAGATCGCCTTCGAGGACAAGGCGGTCGCCCAGGCCGAGAACTTCCAGAAGATGGTGCTCGCGATGTCCCGTGACATCCGGGTGATCATCGTCAAGCTCGCCGACCGACTGCACAACATGCGCACCCTGGGCGCCCTGCGCCCCGAGAAGAAGCGCCGCATCGCCCGCGAGACCCTGGAGATCTATGCCCGCATCGCCAGCCGGCTGGGTATCAACACCATCCGCGTGGAGCTGGAGGACCTCTCCTTCCAGGCGCTGCATCCGATGCGCGCCGAGCGCATCAAGCGGGCCGTCTCCAGCGCCAGGGGACACCGCCGCTCGGCGATCCGTCAGATCCAGAACACCCTGCAGCAGAGCCTCGACGACGAGGCACTGTCCGGCACGGTGATCGGCCGCCAGAAACACCTGCTGTCGATCTACAAGAAGATGCGCGACCAGCGCAAGTCGTTCGCCGAGATCATGGACGTCTTCGGCTTTCGCATCATCTGCAACGATGTCGACAGCTGCTACCGCATCCTCGGCGTGGTGCACAATCTCTACAAGCCGGTGCCCGGGCGTTTCAAGGACTACATCGCCATCCCCAAGGCCAACGGCTATCAAAGCCTGCACACGTCCCTGTTCGGGTCCAACGGCATGCCCATCGAGGTGCAGATTCGCACCCGCGAGATGGAGGCCATGGCCAACAACGGCATCGCCGCCCACTGGCTTTACAAGGCCGGGCAGACCCAGCACCCCATCGCCGAGGGCAGCCATGCCCGGGCCCGCTCCTGGATCAAGGGTCTCCTGGAGATGCAGCGCCACGCCGGCGACTCGCTGGAGTTCATCGAGCACGTCAAGAACGATCTCTTCCCCGATGACATCTATGTGTTCACCCCCAAGGGCGACATCATGGAGCTGCCCCAGGGTGCCACGGTCATCGACTTCGCCTATGCCGTGCATACCGATATCGGCAACGGCACCATCGCCTGCCGCATCGATCGCCACCTGGCCCCGCTCTCCACCCGCCTGGAGAGCGGCCAGACCCTGGACATCATCACCGCCCCGGGGGCACGGCCCAACCTGGCCTGGCTCAACTTCGTGGTCACCGCCAAGGCGCGCTCGGCGATTCGCCACGCGCTCAAGCACCAGCAGCATACCGAGGCGGTTCAGCTTGGACGGCGGCTGCTCAACAAGTCCCTGGCGCAGTTCGAGACCAGCCTTGAGGAGCTGCCGGAGGGGGCGCTGGCCACGCTGCTGGTCGAGCTTGGCCTGAAGAACACCGAGGCCCTGCTGGAGTCCATCGGCCTGGGCACCCGGGTCGCGCACGTGGTGGCGCGCCGTCTGCTCGACCTGCAGCAGGGCGAGTCGCCCGCGGGCAAGGGTGAACCGCGCGCCCATGGCCCCATCCTGATCAGCGGTGCCGAAGGCATGGTGATCAAGTTCGCCCGCTGCTGCCACCCGCTCCCCGGCGATCCGGTCATCGGCCACCTCTCGGTGGGCAAGGGCATCGTGGTGCACCGCGCCGAGTGCCGAAACCTGGGCGAACTCAGGAACGACCCGGACAAGCTCTTCGCCCTGGAGTGGTCCGACAACATCGCCGAGGACTTCCCGGTGGCGCTTCGCCTTGAGGTGGAGAGCCGCCGAGGCCTGGTGGCCGAGTTGGCCGGCCTGGTCACCGATTCCGAGGCCAACATCGAGCGAATCGGCATCGAGGAGCGCGATGCCCGCCTGGTCACCGTGAACCTGACCCTGTCGGTACGCAACCGCATCCATCTGGCACGCATCATCAAGCGACTGCGCAATCTTCCCCACGTCGAGCGCATCACCCGACTCGGCAACTGAACCTCTCCGCCGGCCCGACAGCCCCCAGCCAGGGCGGCCGGGCCGCTTGTCATTATCCCGAACAGCAACCAACCCGACGGAGCACACCATGAGCAACAAGGCCGTGATCAACACCGACCAGGCGCCCGCCGCCATCGGCCCCTACTCCCAGGCCATCAAGGCCGGCAACACCGTCTACCTCTCCGGCCAGATTCCCCTGGACCCGGCCACCATGGAGCTGGTCTCCGAGGACTTCGAGGCCCAGGCCCGCCAGGTCTTCACCAATCTCAAGGCCGTCTGCGAGGAGGCCGCCGGCTCCCTGGGGGAGATCGTCAAGCTCAACCTCTACCTGGTCGACCTTGGCAACTTCGCCGTGGTCAATCAGGTGATGGAGGAGGTCTTCGAGAAGCCCTACCCGGCCCGCGCCGCGGTGGGCGTCAAGGCGCTGCCCAAGGGCGCGCAGTTCGAGGCGGAAGCGGTGATGGTCATCGGCGACTGATCGGCGACGGAAAGACGGATTCGCACCCAATGCGATTGTTTATGGCGCTGGTGCCGCCGCCCGAGCTGCACGAGCGGCTCAGCACCCTGGCGGACGCCGCCCACGCCCGCTGCGGCGGGCGGCGCATGCCCGACGAGAGCCTGCACCTCACCCTGGCCTTCCTCGGCGAGGTGGGCGACGACCTGGCCGGAGAGCTGGCGGAGGAGGTCTGCTCGCTGGCCGTTCCCGCCGGCCGCTGGACGCTGGATGCCTGGGGCCACTTCCGGCGCCCGGGCATCGTCTGGGTGGGTGGCAGCCGGCCGGATGCCGCCCTTCAGCGGCTGCACGAGCGGCTGTGGGCGCGCCTGGAAGGCCGCGGCATCCCCGGCCGCCCGTCCCGCTTCATCCCCCATGTCACCCTGCTGCGCCGGGCCGAACGCCTCGAGGCCGACGACCTGCCGGACGTGGACCTCGAGTGGACCTATAATCAGGTGACGCTGATCCATTCGATCAACGACGGGCAGGACGTCCGCTACGCTCCTCTGGCGCGCTCGCAGGCAGCCTGAGCCATCACTGACAGGCGGGGGGAAGGGAATGACTCTCGAATCGAGCCGGGCGGCGGCCGCTCTGGCACTGCTGCTGGCCGGTGGACCGTCCATGGCCGACCTCCAGATTGCCGTCGGCGCCACCAGTGAATCCACGGTCGCCCTCAAGGTGGAGGTGGACCGGGTCATCCCCCTGGCGAGCCTGCATCCCAGGCTGGACCTGCGACTGGCCACCGGCCTGCTGCTGCTCTCCAGCGAGGAGCAGGACGGCAACGCCGCCCTGCTGCTCTCGCCGTCGCTGCGCTGGACCTTCGCCGGTGAACGGGACCTCTTCCTGGAGGGGGGCATCGGTGGCGCCCTCTTCCTCAAGACCCGGGTGGAGGAACGCAACCTGTCCACCGCCTTCCAGTTCGAGGATCGCCTGGCGCTGGGCCTGCCCTGGGCCAACGGTGAGCTGGCGCTGGCGCTGACCCATTACTCCAATGCCGGGATCAAGAAACCGAATGATGGCTTCGAGACCCTGACACTGGGCTATCGCTTTCCGCTGTAAACCCAGCCCTCAGGGGATCAAGCGACACGGCGAAAGATCACCCCCACGACGGTCAGGCCTTCTCGGGGAGGAAGCCGCCCTCCCTGAGCACCTGGGCGTAGCCCTCGCGGTAGCTGGGGTAGCGAAACTCGAAACCACTGGCCAGCAGGCGGGCATTGTGGCAGCGCTTGCTGGCGCGGCGACGCAGCGGCGACTGGATGGTCTCGGTGGCTTCTACCTTGAGCTGCCTGGCCAGCCAGGCCATTACCTCGTGGAGCGGCGCCGGCTCGCAATCGCTGGCCAGGTAGAGCTCCTCCACCGCCTCGTCGGTCAGGCTGCGCTCGATCAGGTGGGCCAGCACCCCGGCACAGTCGTCGCGATGGATGCGGTTCGTATACATGGCGGGGCTCGCCGGGGCGATGCGCCCCTCACTCACCTGGCGAATCAGGCGGTCGCGGCCGGGGCCGTAGATGCCCGAGAAACGCACGGCGGTGCCGGGCAGCGCATGGTCGAGCAGCACCTGCTCCGCCTCGCGCATCAGGGCGCCGGCGAAGCCGGTGGGCTCGGCGGGACTCGCCTCGTCAACCTCCTCGCCGGCCTGCTGGGGATAGACGCTGGTGGAGGAGACGAAGAAGACCCGCTTCGGCACCCGCTTGCGCGCGCCGAACTCTGCCAGCACCGCCTTGAGCCCCGTGGGGTAGGCGGCGCGGTAGGCCTCCTCCTCGAAGCGGTCGGCGCTGGCCACGTAGACCAGCACGTCGGCGTCCGGCAGGGCGGCGAGGCTGGCGGGATCGGTGAGGTCCGCGCCGGCGGCCTCAAGGCCGCTGCCCGCCAGCGCCGTCGCGTTGCGGCGCACGCCCACCACCCGCTGGCCTGCCGCCTTGAGGCGCTGGCCCAGCCCGATCCCGATATCCCCACAGCCCAGAATCAGCGTTGTCGTCTTCACCTTTTCCCTGCCCCCTGATAAAAAGTCCCTATTGGATTTTCAAGAGGATGCCGTTAAGGCAACCATCATGACTCTAACAGAACTCCGCTACATCGTGACACTGGCTCAGGAGCGCCACTTCGGACGCGCCGCCGAACGCTGCTTCGTCTCCCAGCCGACCCTCTCCGTGGCGGTGAAGAAGCTCGAGGAGGAGCTTGGCATTGCCCTGTTCGAACGCTCCAAATCCACCGTCCAGGTGACGCCGCTGGGCGAGAAGATCGTCGAGCAGGCCCAGCGGGTGCTTGAACAGACCAGCGTGATCAAGGAACTGGCCAGCGCCGGCAAGGACCAGTTGGCGAGCCCCCTGAGGCTCGGCGCCATCTATACCATCGGCCCCTACCTGTTTCCCCACCTGGTGCCCGAGCTACGCCGCGGCGCTCCGCAGATGCCGCTCTACCTCGAGGAAGGCTTCACCGGCAACCTGCGCCGCAAGCTGAGAAGTGGCGAGCTGGACGCCATCATCATCGCGCTGCCCTTCACCGAGACCGACGTGGTCACCAAGGCCCTGTACGAGGAGGAGTTCGAGGTGTTGATGCCCGCCGACCATCCCTGGGCCGAGCGCAGGATCATCCGCAAGGAGGAGCTTCTCGAGGAGCGACTGCTGCTGCTCGGCGAGGGCCACTGCTTCCGGGACCAGATCCTCGAGGCCTGTCCGGCCATCAGCCAGAAGCTCGCCAGTCCGAACAACACCCTCACCGCCGAGGGGGGCTCCCTGGAGACCATCCGCCACATGGTGGCCTCCAAGCTGGGCATCACCGTGCTGCCGCGCTCGGCCATCGGCACCGTCCACTACGAGAGCGGCCTGCTGGTCAGCCGCCCCTTCGCGCCACCCGCCCCGGCTCGCACCGTAGCCATCGCCTGGCGGGCCAGCTTCCCGCGGCCCAAGGCCATCGATGCCGTGACCGAGGCCATCGCCCGCTGCCGCGAGGCCGACACCATGCCGGAATGAATGCACTCGACGCGCCGATCACGTCGCTCAAGGGGATCGGCGAGGCGCTGGCACTGAAGCTGGCTCGGCTGCGCCTCGAGAGCGTGGCCGACCTGCTCTTCCACCTGCCGCTGCGCTACCAGGACCGCACCCGCATCACCCCCATCGGCACTCTGCGCGCCGGCCACGAGGCGGTGGTGGAGGGCGAGGTGGTGGCCGCCGAGGTGGTGCGCGGTCGCCGCCGCAGCCTGCTGGTGCGGCTGCGCGACGGCTCGGGCCTGCTGAGCCTGCGCTTCTTCCACTTCTCGCCGGCCCAGCAGCAGCAGTTTCAGCCCGGCAGCTGGCTGCGCTGCTTCGGCGAGGCCCGCGCCGGGGCCACCGGACTCGAGCTCTACCACCCCGAGTATCGCCTGCTCAAGGCCGATGCCCCGCCGGTGGAGGACCACCTGACCCCCATCTACCCTACCACCGAGGGGCTCCACCAGACCCGCCTGCGGGCGCTGATCGAGCAGGCGCTGGCCCTGCTGGCGACCCATCCCGAGGCGCTGCCGGACTGGATCACCGAGGACCTGCGCGCCCGCTTCCGCCTGCCCGAGCTGCACCACTGCCTGCAGGTGCTGCACCAGCCGACGCCGGAGGTGGACGCCGAGGCCCTGGCCAGCGGCCGCCACCCCGCCAGCCGCCGCCTAGCCCTGGAGGAGCTGCTGGCACACCGCCTGAGCCTGCAGGCGGTGCGCCAGCGCATCCAGGAGGATGGCGCCCCGGCGCTGCCCTCCGGGCGCGGCCTGCAGGCGCGCTTCCTCACCCAGCTGCCCTTCTCGCTCACCGGCGCCCAGCGCCGGGTGCTGGACGAGATCGGCACCGACCTGGCCCGGGAGGTGCCCATGCTGCGCCTGGTGCAGGGCGACGTGGGCTCCGGCAAGACGGTGGTGGCCGCCATGGCGGCGCTCTCCGCCATCGCCGGCGACTGCCAAGCGGCGATGATGGCGCCCACCGAGATCCTCGCCGAGCAGCACTACCGCGCCTTCCGGGACTGGTTCGAACCGCTGGGCATCGAGGTGGCCTGGCTCTCCGGCAAGCTCAAGGGCAAGGCGCGCCTGGACACCAAGGCGGCCATCCAGGACGGCCGCGCGCGCATGGTGGTGGGCACCCACGCCCTCTTCCAGGGCGACGTGCACTTCCAGCGCCTGGGCCTGGCCATCATCGACGAACAGCACCGCTTCGGGGTGCACCAGCGCCTGGCCCTGCGCGAGAAGGGTGAGGCGGGCGGCCTGACGCCCCACCAACTGGTGATGACCGCGACCCCCATCCCTCGCACCCTGGCGATGAGCGCCTATGCCGACCTCGACGTCTCGGTGATCGACGAACTCCCCCCCGGGCGCACCCCGGTGAAGACGGTGGCGATGCCCGACGAGCGGCGCCCGGAGGTGGTGGCACGCATCCGCCACGCCTGCGCCGAGGGCCGCCAGGCCTACTGGGTCTGCACCCTGATCGAGGAGTCGGAGGTGCTGGAGTGCCAGGCCGCCGAGGCGACCCGCGACGAGCTCACCGAGGCGCTGCCGGAATTGGCCATCGGCCTGATCCACGGACGCATGAAGGCCGCCGAGAAGGCCGCGGTGATGGACGCCTTCAAGGCCGGCGAGCTGGACCTGCTGGTGGCCACCACGGTGATCGAGGTGGGGGTCGACGTGCCCAACGCCAGCCTGATGATCATCGAGAACCCCGAGCGGCTGGGGCTCTCCCAGCTACACCAGCTGCGCGGCCGGGTGGGGCGCGGCTCCACCGCAAGCTTCTGCGTGCTGCTCTATCATCCGCCGCTGTCGGCCCACTCCAGGGAGCGCCTGGCGGTGATGCGCGAGACCAACGATGGCTTTCGCATCGCCGAGAAGGACCTGCAGCTGCGTGGCCCCGGCGAGGTGCTGGGCACCCGCCAGACGGGCCTGGCCCAGATGAAGATCGCCGACCTGGAGCGCGACGCCGACCTGCTGGAGCGCGTTGCCCCGCTGGCCGAGGCGCTGCTGGCCATCCACCCGGAGGCGAGCCGGCCGCTGGTCAGGCGCTGGCTGGGTGAGGAGGCAGGCCGCTACGGACAAGTGTAGGACCGCCCCTCGTTGCCTGCTTTCCTGTTTATCCTTTGCGAACCAGAATATATAAAAGCCAATTTGTCGATAACATGGAGACAACCTTACATAATATTTTTTCATGGATCATGAAGAAATTTATCATCAGATTTTTGCGGATATCTGTAATTTTTACCCCACCTCTCTCTACAAATCCACATGAAATCACGCCACGCGTTTCTTATAGTTCAGCCCAATAGAGCAGAGGTGAATCATGATTTCCAAGAGCATCAGAAAGAGTATCGGCATCTTCAGTATCGCAATGGGTCTGGTGGCCAGCCCGCTGGCATTGTCCGATCAGCTCACCCTGCCGGCGGTGATCGTGACCGCCGAGGAGCTCGCCAGCCCCAGCATGAGAAGTAATCCGGTCAATGATCCCAGGGACCTGACCCAACCGGCCTTCCGGGGTCATCCGACCAGCGTTTCCATGATGCTGGTTAGCCCGAGCTACCAGAGTCAGCCGATCAATGATCCTTTCCATAACGGTGACTACCGTTAAAGAAACAAGATCTCTTTTCTTTTCCTTCATGACTCTCAAAGCCTCTGCTTCTCGCAGGGGCTTTTTTTCCACCCTGGGTTTCAGCGCCCTTCGCATCGAATAACGAATGGCAAGTTAAAGGGGGGACAATACGGCACCGAGGTGCCGTCGAAACCTCAAAGATGCTTCAGCAACGACTGGAGTTTCTGCAGGTCGCCGGAATCGCCGACCAGTCGGACTGAGCCGTCCATCATGCCGTCGAGAAAGACCTGCTGGGTGGGCTTCTTCAGCACCTTGAGGGCCGTGGCCTCATCCTCGAAGCGCAGTTCCAGGTCGAGATCCACCGGCAGGCCGCGCCCGCTATGGACGCCACCGGGGGACATTCGGTAGTGGCGGGCGATGGCGAGATCCTCGGTGGCGATACCCCAGTCGAGTCCACGCATCTCGGAGAGGAGCTCACGGAAGCGCGCCTTGCGGCGCAGGGCGCGCTTGAGCAGGAAGGCCAGCAGCCAGAGCATCAGTCGCAGCTTCATGTCGTCTCGCCACCGGATCCATGGAGGGTAAGTCACCGCGGCCCGCCGGAGCGGGCCGCCTGGTTCATCGCGTCGCCTTACTTGGCCACGGCGTCCTTGAGGCCCTTGCCCGGCTTGAAGGCCACGGTCTTGCTGGCCGGAATGGTCAACGGTTGGCCGGTCTGGGGATTCTTGCCGGTGCGCGCCGCCCGCTCACGCACGGTGAAGGTGCCGAAGCCGATCAACGATACGTCCTGACCCTGGGCCACGCTCCCGGTGATCTCGTCGAGAATCACGTTGAGCACCTGGCTCGCCTTGTCCTTGGAAAGATCGGCACGATCGGCAATCGCCGCGGCGAGTTCTGGCTTACGCATACTGCCCTCCTGATATTGGCATCCTCCCCGGGCGCCTGTCGCCGAGGTCTTGTTGTCGACATCTAGCCTAGCAACGGCGGCGCAACCCGCGCCAGTTCGACTTTCCGACGGACACAGGCCCCTGTCAACGCAAAACCGATCAAACGTCCGTCTTCCGCTTCCGCGAGGGCGGTGAGGTCGCCGGCCTCGCCCTCGATGCGCCAGCGGGACGGTGGACGGGCCGGCGGCAGGGCCACCACCGGCAGCAGTGGCGTCTTGACCACCACCGGCCAGGGCCCGTAATGGACCGGCGTAGGCGTGCCGGTGAGGGTGCGCGCCAGTGCCTTGGCGCCGGCCTGCAGGGGCTGGACGTACATGGCGTTCACCCCGTCGACACAGGCCACGTCGCCCAGAGCATGAACGCCGGGCGCCGAGGTCGCCAGGTGACGGTCCGTGTGGATGCCGGTGGCGCTGACCGTCAGGCCAGCCGCCTCGGCCAGGGCGGTACGCGGCTTGAGGCCGGTGGCCATCAGCACCAGGTCGGCCACGAGGCGGCTGCCGTCGTCCAGGGCCACGACCACGTCGGCACCGGCCGTCTCGATCGCCCTGACTCCGACGCCCAGCGCGAGCCGCATGTCGGCCTCCTCGAAGGCCTCGCCCAAGGCGCGCCCCAGAGGCTCCGGCAGGAGGCGCGCCAGGGGGGCGGCCTCTGGCGCCACGAGGCTCACCCCGTGGCCGCCGGCGAGCAGGTCATTGGCGAACTCGCAGCCCACCAGGCCGGCGCCGACGATGGCTACCCGGCCCGGCCGCCCCAGCGCCACCAGCGCGCCGTGAAAGGCGCGATAGTCCTCCAGGTCATTGATGGTAAAGATCCGGCTGGCCGCCGCCGGGGGCACCGCAAAGGGCACCGCCGGTGCCGCGCCGGTAGCCAGCACCAGCTCGCCCCAGGGCAGCCGCTCGGCGCCGATCTGCAGGGTGCGCGTCGCGAGATCGATGGCCTCGACCCGGGTGTGGGTGCGCACCACGGCGCCCAGTTCCTCGGCGACCCGCAGGGCGCTGCGCGCCGCCAGGCGATCCGGCGACAGGCGCTTGGCGAAACCGGTAGAGAGCAGCGGCTTCGAGTAGTCGTCGCCGCCGTCGGCGGTGATCAGGGTGACGGGGCGTTCGGCATCGATGGCGCGCAGGGCGCGCAGCAGGCCGAGGCCCGCCATGCCGGAGCCGATGATGGTCAGCGGAGCGCTCATGGGCCTCCTCGATCAGGGTGGGTATGACACCGTATGTTACACTACCCGCCCCTGAATCGACGCGGAGCCCGACGGTGTCCGACCTGCCGCCTGCCGACACCCGCGCCCCGGCGCACTGGATTCCCCTGGCCGCTGCCCGGCCCGCCATGAGCCCCGCCTGGCGACGATGGGTCGGCTCCCGGGACTCCCTGACCCTGCGCCTCACCGAGGCCGGCGCCCCGCGCCCCTTCAACGTCCGGCTGCTCGACCAGCGCCTCGGCACCCCGCGACGTGACGAGGCCCGGGCGCTGAACATCGCCCCGGGCCAGCGCGTCTGGCTGCGCGAGGTGGCGCTCTGCCTGGGGGAGTGCCCCTGGGTGGTGGCGCGCTCGGTGGCACCGCTGACGGGCCTGCCCGAGTACGAGCTGGCCCACCTGGGCGAGCGCTCCCTGGGCAGCTGGCTGTTTCGCCAGCCGGATCTCGAGCGCGGCGAGATCGAGGTGACCTCGACTCCAGCGGGCTTCCACGATGCCCGCGGCCCCTGGGCGCGCCGCTCGGTATTTCGCCACGCCGGCTTCCGGGTGCTGGTGCAGGAGTGGTTCCTGGACGCCATGGCGGATGACCTCGGCCTGCCTTCGCGCTAGGCTCTTGGCCAGCCGCCGACTTTCGTGAGGTAGAGATGGACCGCTCCCTGATGCGCCCCGAGGGACTCGCCCGGGTGCCCGACTTCCTGCAGCTGATGCGCCTGAACCGCCCCATCGGCACCTGGCTGCTGATGTGGCCCACCCTGTGGGCGCTGTGGGTGGCCGCCGAGGGAATTCCTGGCCGCAACGTGCTGCTGATCTTCATCGCCGGGGTCTACCTGATGCGCGCCGCCGGCTGCGTGGTCAACGACTACGCCGATCGCCACTTCGACGGCCACGTCAAGCGCACAAGGAACCGCCCCCTGGCCACCGGCCGCATCGGCGAAGGCGAGGCCCAGGCGCTGTTCCTTATCCTGGTGATGGCCGCCTTCGTGCTGGTCTGGTTCACCAACCTGTTCACCGTGATGCTCTCCCTGGTGGGTGTGGTGCTGGCCTTCATCTATCCCTTCATGAAGCGCTACACCCACCTGCCCCAGCTCTTCCTGGGCGCCGCCTTCTCGTGGGCGATCCCGATGGCCTTCGGCGCGGTGCTGGGCCATGTACCCTTCGAGGCCTGGCTGCTGTTCCTGGCCAACGTGGCCTGGACGGTGGCCTACGACACCCAGTACGCCATGGTCGACCGCGACGACGACCTGAAGATCGGCATCAAGTCCACCGCCGTGCTGTTCGGCCGCGCCGACCGGCTGATGATCGGCCTGCTGCAGGGGCTCACCCTGCTGCTGCTGGCCTGGGCCGGGCTGCGCCTGGGGTTCGGCGGCTTCTTCTGGCTGGGTCTCGCCGCCATGGCGGCCACCTTCGTACACCAGCAGTGCCTGATTCGCGAGCGCGAGCGCGACCCCTGCTTCCAGGCCTTCCTCAACAACCACTGGTCGGGGCTGTTGGTGTTCGCCGGCATCGCACTGACCCTGTGGCCGGCATGACCGGACCCTCCCCGGTTGCTTGTGGGTGAAGCCGGTTCATCTGAAACCGGTGATCGCCAGAACAGTCTCAATAAAAGGCGCATCATTGTGGCGTGGCAACCGGTGAGCACGAACTCACCTGGTCCTGTCTAGGGTCGTGAAGCGAGAGCGGTGACAGCCCCAACGTTATCGTGTCAGCTTCGGTGTAGTTCAACGACAATCTTATATTGTGGTCCGATTTTCCAACCGCTAGGGGAGAAGAGATGTGGAGATCCGTCGGCATCCGCTCTTGCGTGGCGCGGCCCTCTGGCTGCTGGTAGCAGCGTCAGCCGGGGCCAATGAGCTGCTGCAGGAAGCCGGCGACGCACAGCGCGTCCAGGCCGAGTTGCAAGCTCGCATCGAGGCCACCGATGGCGAGGTGCGGGAGCGGCTCGAGACACTACGGCGGCTGGAGCGGGAGACACGTCAGTTGAACGCACACAATGCCGCACTGGCCCCATTTCTCGAACGCCAGGCCGAGACCCTGGACCAGCGGGAGGCCGCGTTTGCCCGCCTGGCCGAGACCCGCGAGGGACTGCCGGAACTCGAGCGAAGCCTGGTCGAGCGTCTGGCGCGCTGGATCGAGCGGGACCTGCCATTCCTCGGCGAGGAGCGCCAGGCTCGGGCGGCCAGTCTGCAGGCGGGGCGGGGCGATCCCGACGCCTCGGTGGAGGAGCGCCTGGAGCGTATTCTTGCCGCCTGGCGAATCGAACTCGACTACGGCCGCGAGCTTGACGCCTGGCGAGGCTATCTCGAGGACGGCGAGGGGCGCCGCGAGGTGGAGTTCCTGCGCCTCGGTCGGGTGGGACTGTATTACCTGACGCCAGACGGCCGTGAGGGGAAAGTCTGGCGCGCCGAAGAGGAGCGCTGGGTGGCTCTCGATGAGCCGACACGTCGCGAGGTACGCCATGGCCTGCGTATCGCCCGCGACCAGCGAACTCCGGAGCTGCTGCGCCTGCCGGTTTCCGTCTCCCTGGCCTACCCCGTGGGATCCAACAGGGAGGAGCGTCCATGAGCCTCAAGACAGGGTGGGGTGCTGCCTTGCTCGGAGTCCTGTGGTTGATGCTGGCCGGCAAGGCCCTGGGACAGACCGAAGCGCTCGAGACGTTGCGCGCCGAGCGCCAGGCTGCGGAGGCGCGCGATATGACCCGCCTCGGGGCGCTGCTCGAGGATGGCAAGGCCCTCCAGGCCGCCCTGGACGAGGCCCGGGAAGCCCACGCCGAAGCAGAAGCACGCCATGCAACGCTCCAGGCCCGCGAGGCCGAACAGGCCGAGCGCCGCGCCGCGCTGAATGCCCGCCAGGCCGAGCAGGGCGACGACCTCGGCGCGCTGCTCGGGGTGCTGGCCCGTCACAGCGGCGAGCTGCGTGATGTCCTGACCGACAGCTGGCTGACGGTGGGTGGCCCGGCGCTGCCGCCGCGTCTGGACGATGCGGTGGTGCTGACCCGCAGCCATCTGGAGACTCTGGGGGATGCGTTGATGGCGCTCACTGCCGAGACCGGTCGCGCCGTGCGCCTCACCGCCCAGGTGGCAGATGCCAGCGGCGAGATCGCCTCCCGGGAGGTAGTGCGCCTGGGCGATCTGATGGCCTTCAGCGACGGCGCCCTGCTCCGGCATGGCGCCGGGGAAGGCACGCTAGCCACCTTGGAGCAGACGCCACCCGAAGTGGCTCGCCGCCTGGCGGCTTTTCAGGCCGGCGAGGGCGAGACGCTGATGTTGGACCCCACCCGTGGGCAAGTGATCGCGGCGCTGGCCCAGCGCCCCGACCTGATCGAACGTTTTCACCAGGGCGGCGCCGTAGGCTATGTGGTAGTGGGCCTGGGGGGCCTCGGCCTGCTGGTGGCCCTCGTCCAGTACGGTTACCTGCTGCGGGTCAGCTGGGCGATGCGCCGTCAGCGCCGAGACCTGATGCATCTGCGCGTGGACAACCCCCTGGGGCGGGTGCTTATGCGGTTCAGGACGCTGGCCGACGACCCGGTGCCGGAGGTGCTGGAGGCGCGTCTCGACGAGGCGGTTCTGGCCGAGCTGCCGCAGCTCGAGCGCGGCCAGTCGCTGGTCAAGCTGCTGGCGGCGGTGGCCCCGCTGCTGGGGCTGCTCGGCACCGTCCTCGGCATGATCGTCACCTTTCAGGCGATCACCGTGTACGGCACCGGCGACCCGCAACTGATGGCCGGGGGTATCAGCCAGGCCCTGGTGACCACCGTGCTGGGGCTGATCACGGCGGTGCCGCTGCTGTTCGCTCATACGGCCCTGGCCACTCGCAGCCGCCAACTGGCCTGCGTCGTGGAGGGCCAGGCCAGCAAGGCCCTGGCCGAGCGGCTCGAGGGGCGTGGGTCCCACGACACACACCGGGGGAGTGTCGGTCATGCTAGCGCTCTGGCTTGAGCCCCTGAACCATCTGGTCGAAGCCGGTGGCGCCATCCTGGTGGTGATCGCCCTGGTGGCAGCCCTGCTGTTCAGCCTGGCGCTGGAGCGGGGGCTGTTCTTCCACATTACCTATCAGCGCGCTCGCCAGCGGTTGTTCGAGCGCTGGGCGGCGCGTTCCGACCATTTGAGCTGGAGTGCCCGAACCCTGCGCGAGGTCTGGACCCAGGCGCTGATTACCCGGCTGCGCCGGCCGTTGCCCTGGCTCAAGCTGCTGGTGGTGCTCTGCCCATTGCTGGGGCTGCTCGGCACCGTCACCGGGATGATCATGGTGTTCGACAGCCTGACGCTGAGCGAGACAGGTCAGGCGCAGGCCATGGCCGATGGCGTGGCCCGGGCGACCCTGCCCACCCTGGCCGGGATGGCGGTGGCGGTAGTCGGCCTGCTCTTCACCAGCCGACTCGAACAGGTCATCCGGCGCGAGGACCAGTGGTTGCATGATCGCATGGCCGAAGCCGTGGAGGACACTCATGCGCAGACGCCGTAGTCTCGGCGGCCTCGCTGACGACACCGGCGAGGTCAACCTGACCCCGATGCTGGACGTGGTCTTCATCATGCTGATCTTCTTCATCGTCACCACCAGTTTCATCAAGGAGAGCGGGGTGGAGATCCAACGGCCCGAGTCCAGCGCCGCCACTCCCCAGTCCGACGTCCAACTGATGGTGGCGATCACCTCAGAGGGGGCCGTCTGGGTGGATGGCCACCCGGTAGACGCCCACCGGGTGGGCGATGAGGTGGCCGCGCGGCTCAGCGGCGATGGGAGGGTGGTGATCCAGGCCGACCGGCAGGCCACCACCGGCCTGCTGATCGAGGTGATGGATCGCCTCCGCGAGGCCGGTGTCGAGCAGATCGCCGTGGCCGCGACCCGGAGCACGCCATGATCCGGGGGCCGCTCTCGGCCCTGGCCGGAACGCTCCTGGCGCTGGTGCTCTTCGGGTTGCTGGCATGGCTGGTCACGCCGCCCGAAGAAGAGTTCGCATTGCCCGATGAGCCCATCATGCTCAACAGCCTCAGGGCGCCCGAGGCGGAGCAGGAACCGGAACCACCCGAGTCGCCCCCCGAAGCCGTGCCCGCCGCGCCGCGCCCACCGGCCGCACCGCCCCCCATGCCCGAGCCAGCACCGCCCATCGAGAGCCCCATTGCCCTGCCCGACCCCGAGCTACCGCCGGAGCCCATCGAGCCACTGGAGCTGGACACCACGCTGCCGGAACTGGCAGAAGCGATCCCCGAGCCCACGCAGCAGCCGGCTCCTGCACCGGCGCCGGCACCCACCCCGCGGCCCGCCGAGCAGGCATCCCCTAGCCCCGCGGCGGCCAGCGCCGAGCCGACCCACCGCGAGCCGGTGGAGGTGGGGGCGATCGCGCCCACCCGCCTGATACCGCCCGAGTACCCTCCGCACGCCCGGCGGCGTGGCCTGGAGGGCCATGTGGAGCTCGAATTCATGATCCTCCCCGACGGACGGGTCGACGCCTCGACGATTCGCGTCACCGACGCACGGCCACGCAACGTCTTCGAGGACGCGGCCCGGCGGGCGGTAGCACGCTGGCGCTTCGAACCCGCCGAGGGTCTGCGCCGTGCCTACCAGCGCCTGGAGTTTCAACTGAGGTAAGCGCCATGTTAGCCAAGCGACTCGCCACCCTAGGTGTCACCGGTTGGCTGCTGATCATCACGTCGGCGGTCGCTGCACCCGCACTGCCTGGTGACTTTATCGCCGATCTCCAGGCCCTGCAGCAGCGCCTGGAGCAGGGTGACATCGAGGCGGTGGGAGCCCGCGCCGTCTTCCAGGCCGAGCGCCTGGCCGGCGGCAACGCCGCCGACCTCTGGGCGCGGGCCCTCTACCTGCAGCTGGCGGCCGGCGCCGAGGCCAGGGCGGGGCGTCCTGCCGCGGCGGCCGAACGGCTGCGAGAGGCCCGCGAGACGCCGGGTGTGGAGGCCGCCCAGCGCGACCGCTGGCAGCACGAGGAGGCGCGACTGCGCCTGGCCGCCGGCCAACACGAACGCGGTGCCGACCTGCTGGCCGATTGGCTGGCCCGTCATCCCGGTGACGTCGAAGGTCACTGGCGCCTGGCCCGGTCCCTGGCCAATATGGAACGTTGGGAGATGGCCGCCGATGCTATTGACCGTGCCCTGGCGGTGACCCCCGACCCCGAGGCGAGTCAGCGCGCCCTGGCCAACGCCGTCTACCGTCGCGCCGGCCGCGAGGAGAAGGCACTGGCACTGAGCATAGCCGGGCTCGAGGGCTCGCGGGATCCCGAGGCCTGGCGCGAAGCCGCCGCCCTGGCCCAGCGGCAGGGCCAGCCAGGGCACGCCGTAGCGATCTGGGAGACCGGCTGGCGTCGTGGCGTGCTGTCCGGGGAGGCGGACCTGCATCGGCTGGTCGCGCTGCACCTGGCCGGCGGAACACCGGCGCGGGCCGCCGAGCACCTGGAGGCGGGACTCGCCAGGGGGCAGCTGGAGGAGAGCGAGGAGAACCTTCGGCTGCTCGCCCAGGCCTGGGAAGCGGCCCGGGACCGCAAGCGGGCCCTGGCCGCCTGGGAAGCCCTGGCCCAACGGACCGACAATGGCGAGGATTGGTTACATCTGGGTCAGCTGGCCCACGCCTGGGGGCAGGCGCCCCTGGCCGAGCGGGCCCTGCGGGCGGCCAGGGAGCGGGGCCAGGAGGAGGCCGAGCGCTGGTTGGAAGCCCTGACAGGGTCCAGTCGGAATGTCATGCTAATGTCATAGTCACGTGATGAGATCATCATCGACCTGACACTCCTCGAGGCTTCCGGATGACCGCCAAGACCGTTCTGATCGTCGATGATGAGGCCCCGATCCGCGAGATGATCGCGGTGGCACTGGAGATGGCCGACTACCGCGTGCTCGAGGCAGACAGCGCCCAGGACGCCCACGCCATGATCGTCGACCACCAGCCCGACCTGGTGCTGCTCGACTGGATGATGCCGGGCACCAGCGGCATCGAACTGGCCCGCCGCCTCAAGCGCGAATCCACCACCGCTGAACTGCCGATCATCATGCTCACCGCCAAGGGCGAGGAGGACAACAAGATCCAGGGACTCGAGGCCGGTGCCGACGACTACATCACCAAGCCCTTCTCGCCCCGCGAGCTGGTCGCCCGCCTCAAGGCGGTGCTGCGACGCGCCACGCCCCAGGGCGTCGAGGAGGCCGTGGAGGTGGACGGCCTGCTGCTTGACCCGGTAAGCCATCGGGTCAGCGCCAGCGGCAAGGCCGTGGATATGGGCCCCACCGAGTATCGCCTGCTGCAGTTCTTCATGACTCATCAGGAACGTGCCTACACCCGCAGCCAGCTTCTGGATCAGGTGTGGGGTGGCAATGTCTACGTCGAGGAGCGCACCGTGGACGTCCATATCCGTCGCCTGCGCAAGGCGCTGGGTGACCGTCACCAGCACCTGGTACAGACGGTGCGTGGCACCGGCTACCGGTTCTCCGCCAAGGGCTGACGTGGGCCTCTGGAAGCGGGAACTGTGGCGTCTCGTCCTCCTGGCAGGCAGCGGCCTGCTGGTGGGCTGGCTGGTCTCCCATGCCTGGGAGGGTCTGGCCGTCGGCCTGGCTGCCTGTCTGGCCTTTCATCTGCGCCAGCTCTACCGCCTCCACCGCTGGCTGACTCTCACCCCTCAGGCCGAGCCCCCGGCCACCACGGGGGTATGGGGCGAGCTGTTCGATCGCCTCTATCGCTACCAGAAGGGGCAGCGCCACACCCAGGAGCGGCTGCTGGGCATCATCAAGCGCATCCAAGAGTCCTCCGAGGCAATGCGCGACAGCGTGGTGATGCTCGACCGCCACGGCGACATGGAGTGGTGGAACAGCGCCGCCGAACGCATGCTGGGACTGCGCACCACCCATGATCGCGGCCACCACATCACCAACCTGGTGCGCGACCCGCGCTTCATCGATTACCTCCACGCTCGAGACTACCGCGAGCCGCTGACGCTGCCCTCGCCCATCGACGAGCAGATGGTGCTGCAGTTCCAGATCACCCTCTATGGCGACGACGAGCGGCTGCTGATGGCCCGCGACATCACCCGCCTGCACCGCCTGGAGGAGATGCGCCGCGACTTCGTGGCCAACGTCTCCCACGAGCTGCGTACCCCCCTCACCGTGCTGGCCGGCTACCTGGAGACCTACGCCACCTACGCCGACCAGTTGCCGCCACGCTTCGCCCGGGGTCTGCCCCGGATGCAGGAGCAGTCCAGCCGCATGCAGAACCTGGTGAGCGACCTGCTGCTGCTGTCGCGACTGGAGATTGACCGCGGCGGCCAGGACCACACCCCCCTGGCCATGGGCGCCCTGCTGGCAAGCGTGCAGCGCGACGCCACGGCACTCTCCGCCGGCCGCCACACCATCGAGGTGGAGCTGCTGGAGCCCAGGGCGCTGCTCGGCAGCGAACAGGAGATCCGCAGCGCCCTCTCCAACCTGGCCTTCAACGCCGTGCGCTACACCCCCGAGGGCAGCCGCATCGTGCTGCGCTGGCTACCCAGGGGAGACGGCGCCAGCCTGGAGGTGGAGGATAACGGCATGGGCATCGACCCGGTGCACCTGCCGCGGCTCACCGAGCGCTTCTATCGGGTCGACAAGGGGCGCAGTGCCGCTACCGGCGGCACCGGGCTCGGTCTTGCCATCGTCAAGCACGTGTTGCTGCGCCACGATGCCCGCCTGGAGATCGACTCCCGCCCGGGCCAGGGCGCCCGCTTCCGCTGCCTGTTTCCCGCCGAGCGGCTCAGGGCAGAGACTACCGAGAAGGCCTCAGCGAGCCGCTGAGACCACCAGCGACCGGTAGTGCTGGTTCCACATCAGCACCGCCGCGGAAACGGCCCCCGGCAGCAGGAAGAGGTTGGCCAGCGGGATCCAGGTCACCAGGGTCACGCAGCCGCCGAAGGTGAGGCTCTGCCACCAGCGGGCACGCAGCCGCCTTCGCATGTCGGCGAAGCTCACCTTGTTGTTGTCCATGGGATAGTCCAGATAGGCGATGGCCATCACCCAGGCGGAGAACAGTGCCCATAGCAGCGGGGCGGCGAGATTGAGGCCGGGAATCCAGCTCACCACGAAGAGCAGCAGGGCACGCGGCGCGATATAGGCCAGCTTGACCAGCTCGCGCCCCAGGGCATCCACCGCCGTCTTCATGAAACCGCGATCATCCAGGGGAGGCCGTCCGGTGGCCACCACCTCCACCTTAGCCGCCAGGAAGCCGTAGAAGGGGGCGGCGATCAGGTGGGTCACCAGGGTGAAGGTGAAGAAGACGATGACCACCAGGCTGATCACGAACAGCGGCCAGATCAACCACTCGAGCCAGCCAAGCCAGGCCGGCACCAGCGCCATCCAGCCCTCCAGCCAGCCGCCGAAGTTGGCCAGCACCACCCGCAGCATGGCGCCGTAGACCAGCAGGTTGACGACGATGGGCGCGAAGACATAGCGGCGCAGGCCAGGGGAGTAGGCCAGGCGGGTGCCCCGGATCAGGGCGGTGATCGCATCGAGCATGCTGATTCCTTCAGACGAAACGACACTGGCCACCGCCTGAGGCGGTGGCCAGTGTCATTGACGGCCAATCCCGGCGTCCGGTCAATCCTTGCGGGTGATCGCCTGCTTGTCCAGATCCTCCGGGTCGGTGTGGCGAATGTCGAGGCCCTTGACCAGGTAGACCACGTACTCGGCAAGGTTGTTGGCGTGATCGCCGATGCGCTCCAGGGCCCGCAGGATCCACATCAGACTGAGGATCGGCGAGATCGAGCGGGCGTCCTCCATCATGAAGGTCATCAGCGAGCGCATGGCGCTGCGGTACTCCTCGTCCACCACCTCGTCCTCGTGGACCAGCTGCAGCGCCAGCTCGGTGTCGAAGCGGGCAAAGGAGGTCAGCGCATCGCGCACCATGCGACGCACGTGCTCGCTGAGCATGCGCACCTCGACGAAACCGCGGTTGCCGTTGTCGCCCTCGATCAGGTCGCCGGCGTTGCGGGCGATCTTGCTTGCCTCATCGCCGATGCGCTCCAGGTCTGAGGCGGCACGGATCACCGCCAGCACCAGGCGAAGATCGGAGGCCGCCGGCTGGCGGCGCGCCAGCACCTGGGTGCACTCCTCGTCGATCTTGATCTGCATGTCATTGACCGCACGATCATTTTCCACCACCCGGCGGGCCAGCTCGGAGTCCCCCTCGAGCAGCGCGGCCACCGCTTCCTGGATCTGCTTCTCCACCAGGCCGCCCATGGCCATCAGGTGGGTCTTGAGCTCCTCGAGCTCCTGGTTGAACTGCCGCGAGATATGCCGGCTGTGGATATCGCTGGTGATGTCCATGGTACTCCTCTCCTGGGAATGGGCCTGGGGGCTCGGGGCTGGAGAGCCAGCCGTCAGGCCATGCGCCCGGTGATGTAGTTCTCGGTACGCGCGAGGCGCGGGTTGGTGAACAGGGTGTCGGTGGTGCCGTACTCCACCAGCTCGCCCTCCTGCAGGAAGGCGGTGTAGTCGGAGACACGCGCCGCCTGCTGCATGTTGTGAGTGACCAGCACCAGGGTCAGCTGCGACTTCAGGTTGCGGATCAGCTCCTCGATCTTCAGCGTCGAGATCGGGTCCAGCGCCGAGGCCGGCTCATCGAGCAGCAGCACCTCGGGGCGCACCGCCAGGGTACGGGCGATCACCAGGCGCTGCTGCTGGCCACCGGAGAGCGCCCAGGCCGAACTCTTGAGGCGATCCTTGACCTCGTCCCACAGGGCCGACGATCGCAGCGCCCACTCGACGACATCGTCCAGCTGCCGCTTGCGAATCCCGCCCTGCAGACGCAGCCCGAAGGCCACATTGTCGTAGATCGACATCGGGAAGGGGTTGGGCGCCTGGAACACCATCCCCACCCGCCGGCGAAGTTCCGCCACCTCCATCTCCGGAGCGTGGATATCCTGCCCTTCGAGGCGAATCCTTCCGCTCAGGTGCACCTCATCGTTGAGGTCGTGGAGCCGGTTCAGGGCGCGCAGCAGCGTCGACTTGCCGCAGCCCGAGGGCCCGATGAAGGCGGTGACCCGATGACGCGGCACGCGCAGCGTCAGCTCACGCAGCGCCGGCGTCTCGCCGTAGGCCAGGCTCAGCCCCTCGATCTCCAGGCAGCAGCTGACCGGGTCGAAGTCGATGATCGGGCCGCCGTCGGCCGACCGCGGCGAGAAGACGGACATCGGGTTCACACTCCTCGGGCGGTGCCGCTAGCGGCGCGGCAGCGCTCCATGACGCGCCCTGAGATGATGGCGCAGAAATATTGCAGTCAGGTTAAGCACCAGGATCACCAGCACCAGCAGCAGCGCAGTGGCATAGACCAGTGGCAGCGCCGCCTGGACATCGGAACCGTGGAAGGCCACGTCGTAGATGTGGTAGCCCAGGTGCATGAACTTTCGCTCAAGATGCAGGAAGGGGAAGTCACCGTCCACCGGCACCTGGGGCGCCAGCTTGGCGACCCCCACCAGCATCAGTGGCGCCACCTCGCCGGCGGCCCGGGCCACCGCCAGGATGACCCCGGTGAGCATCGCCGGCGCGGTCATCGGCAGCACCACCCGGGTCAGCATCTCCACTCGGGTAGCGCCCAGCGCCAGGGCACCCTCGCGCTGGTGGTCGGGTACCCGGGCCAACCCCTCCTCGGTGGCCACGATCACCACCGGCAGGGTCAGCAGCGCCAGGGTCAGCGAGGCCCACAGCAGCCCCCCGGTGCCGAAGGTGGGCGAGGGCAACTGGTCGGCGAAGAACCATTCGTCCAGGCTGCCGCCGATGCCGTAGACAAACACCCCCAGCCCGAACACGCCATAGACGATGGAGGGTACCCCGGCCAGGTTGCGCACCGCGATGCGCACCAGATGAGTCAAGCGCCCCTGGTGGGCGATCTCGTTGAGGTAGATGGCCGCCAGCACGCCGAAGGGGGTTACCACCACCGACATCAGCAGCACCATCAACACGGTGCCGAAGATCGCCGGCCACACCCCGCCGGCACTGTTGGCGGCACGGGGCCCCTCGGCGAGGAAGCGCCATACGCCGCCTCCCCAGGCGGCGACCTTCGCCGGGGGCGACATGGCGTTGGGCCGCCAGGCGCGCAGCACCTGCTCCAGCGGCTGCTCTAGGCGACGGCCATCGACGCTCTCCAGCAGCAGACGGCCGCCGGCGATGCGCGCCTGGAGCTCACGGATCCTTGCACTGGCGCGCGCCAGCTCAGCCTCGGCCAGGGGTTCACGTTCCATCCGCCTCACCAGCGGCACCACGATCTCGTCGCGCAGGCGGTCACGCTCCGCCCTCAGGGCCGCGAGTTCCTGCAGGCGCGCCTGCAGTGCCGCCCAGGCGGCCTCGCCCTCGACACGCTCACCGCGCTCCTCCAGCGCCAGCAGACGCCCCTGGAAACTTCCCCAGCGGGTGCGCTCCAGCACCACCAGGTCGCGGGGACGGCTCTCCTCCGCGATCTCGTCCACGGCCACCCATCGCCAGATCGCGCCGTCCAGGTCGCGGTTGCCGGTCAGGTAGAGCCGTTCGCGACCCGCGGCGTTCGGCTGGCGCTCCTCGCGCACCGCCTGGCCGGCCAGCAGGCGGCCGTCTTCCAGGGTCACCAGGGTGAGGGGCGACGGCCAGAAATGCCCCATTCCCCGCACCGCCAGCAGGAACAGCAGCCCCGCGAGCATCAGCAGCGAGAGGGCCAAGCTGCCGGCGGCGAGCCAGGGCCAGACCCCCTCGCCGCGGGGCAGCCGGGCGCGACCGATCATGACCTGCCACCCAGTCGCCGGTAGCGACTGCGCAGCCGCGCGTGGACCAGCTCCGCCAGGGTGTTGACCAGGAAGGTGAAGACGAACAGCACCAGCGCCACCAGGAACAGCAGGCGGTAGTGGATACCGCCCGGCACCGCCTCGGGCAGCTCGATGGCGATGGAAGCGGCCATCGAGCGCATCCCCTCCAGGGGGCTCAGGGTCATCAGGCCCGTGTTGCCACTGGCCATCAGCACGATCATGGTCTCGCCCACGGCACGGCCGGCGCCGATCATCACCGCGCTGAGCACGCCGGGGGCCGCGGCCGGCAGCACCACCTTCCACAGGCTCTGCCAGCGGGTCGCGCCCAGCGCCTGGGCGCCCTCACCGAGATTCGCCGGCACGCCGGAGAGCGCATCCTCGGCCAGGGCATAGATCCCGGGAATGACCGCGAACCCCATCGCCAGGCCGACGATCAGCGCATTGCGCGAGGCATAGCCGAGCCCGGCGTGTGCCTCCAGCCAGCCGCGCAGGTCGCCGCCGAACAGCAGCGCCTCCAGCCAGGGGGAGAGCCACAGCGCGGACACCACCAGCAGCGCCAGCCAGGGCATCAGCCACAGCCCGGCCCAGCCATGAGGAAGTCGATGCCGCCAGGCCGCCGGCAGCCGCCGCCAGGCCAGGCCGGCCAGCAACAGGCCCACCGGCAGACAGATCAGCAGCGCCAGGGCACCGGCCAGGTGACGATCCAGCCAGGGAGCCAGCACCAGGCCGGCCACGAAACCCACCACCACGCCGGGCATCGCCTCCATCAGCTCCAGGGTGGGCTTGAGACGGCTGCGCAGCCGCGGCGGCATGAAGAGGGCCGAGTGGACGGCCGCTCCCAGCGCCAGCGGCACGGCGAACAGCAGCGCCCAGAAGGCGGCCTTGAGGGTGCCCCAGGCCAGCGGCTGCAGGCCAAACAGGGGAGACTCCCCGGGCAGGGTGCCGGGCTGCCAGCGAGGCTGCCACAGCTCCCGCCAGCCCAGGCTCCGGCCCGCCTCGAGAAACAGCGGCGCCACCTCCAGGGCCAGAAAGACGCCGATGGCCATCACCGTCACCACCACGCCGATGCCACCGGCCGTGATCAGCAGGGTCGCCAGGCGGTCACGCAGGCGCCGCCACTGGTGGCGCGGCAGGTCCCTGGGCGGCAAGGGGTCGATCATGGCCACTCCAGGTCGATCATCGGCAAGGGGGATGACAGCACGTTACGACATCCTGATGACAGTTGGGTGACAGCTTCAGCGACCACCATGGCCTTCGAGCCGATGCCACTGGCACTCACGCTCTGCCGGGGTCAGGGGCACGAAGCCGACCTCCTCCACCACCGTCTGGCCCGCCTCGGAGAGCACCAGCTCGAGGAAGGCGCGCTCCGGCCCCGGTAGCGCCTCCCCAGGCCGCCGATTCACGTAGAGATAGAGGCTGCGCGACAGCGGATAGTCGCCGCTGGTCACCATGGCGGCGCTCGGGGCATGGAACTCCCCGGTCTCGCTATCGCGCCGGGCGAGCGCGCGCACCGCCGGCGTCAGGTGGTTGAGGCCGGCGTAGCCGATGGCGGCGGGCTCCGCCGCCACCGCCGCCACCACCGCGGCCGAGCCGGGATGCTCGTTGACATCGAGACGGAAGCGACCGCCGCACAGCCCGCGCAGGCGGAAGAAATCATGGGTGCCGGAGGCCACGTTGCGACCATGCAGTGAGATGCGCCCCCCGGGCAGGTCGACGCCGAGCTGTGACCAGCGTTCGATGGAGGCCGCGGCGCCGCAGCGCAGGGTGTCCGAAAAGAGCGCATCCAGCTCCGCCAGGGTCAGGCTCTCCAGCGGATTGTGCCGATGCACCACCACCGCCAGGGCGTCCCGGGCCACCTCGAGCTCCAGCGGTGGATAGCCGTGGCGCGCCATGAAGGCCGCCCGCTCGGCCTCGTGCATGGGCCGCGACATGGGCCCCAGGCGGGTGGTGCCGGCGATCAGCGCCGTGGGCGCGCTGGCCGAGCCGCTGGCCTGCAATTGCAGGCGTACCGCGGGGTACTGCTCGGTCAACACCTCTCCCCAGCGCAGCATCAGCCCCGCCAAGGTGTCGGAGCCTACCGCCCCCAGGGTCCCGGCCACCTCGTCGGCGTCCGCCTGGCCCAGGCCCGGCAGAACCAGCAGCAGCAGGGCCAACCCCCAACCCTCGGCCCAGCGCCTCACCGGTCGGAGCCGCATTCCCGCCGGCCTGCAAGGGGTGCGCGCCCCCTGGGTGCAGGACGAGGTACCGCGCTGGTGGGCAGAGGCCTGTGCATATACCATGGCCACCGATTCAGACATCCGTATGCCTCTTGTCGCTTACGGCCACAATAACAAGCCAGGATGATGACATCTTCATGACGGACCTCGACGATATTCCCGCGCCCAGGGGCGATCTCACCCTGAAACTGCTGGCCAGCCGCCAGGATACCAACCTGCATGGCGATATCGCCGGCGGCTGGCTGGTGGCCCATATGGATCAGGCCGCCGAGTTGGCCGCCGGCCGCGAGGCCCATGGCCGCACCGCCACCGTGGCCATCGAGGCCATGGACTTCCTGTGCCCGGTGCGCGTGGGCTCGATGGTCAACATCTATACCACCCTGCGCGAGGTCGGCCATAGTTCGCTGCACATCGATGTGGAGGTGTGGATCCGCCAGCCTCAGGAGCGCGATCCCCGGGAACTGCACAAGGTGACCGAGGCGAGCTTCGTGATGGTGGCCCTGGACGACAAGGGCCGCATCCGCGCCGTGCATCAGTAGCCAGGACACTCCCCCTATGCACCGGGGGCGCCAGTTGGCGCCCCCGGTATCGTTTCAGCCATTACCGCCAGAAGCGGTATCAGGCACCCAGCGCCGCACGGGCCTTGAGGTACTCGAACTCGCCGGC
>NZ_JACUUD010000147.1 GCF_014859505.1 Halomonas sp. | reverse complement strand
CCCCGGACTTCCACGACCAGTCGCGCCAGCGCAGGTCGAAGAGGTCCTTGCGGCGGTCCTTGAGGTTGGTCACCGAGCCCTCGTTGCGCACCATGGTCAGCCGGGTCAGGTCCAGATCCGAGAAGAAGATCATCTCGGTGTTGGGGGTGGTCTCGTTGAGCACGGCGTCGTGGGGGAAGGCGAAGTCCGAGGGCGAGAAGACCGCCGACTGGGCGTACTGGATGTCGAGGTTCTCGATGGAGGGCACGTTGCCCACGCTGCCGCACAGCACCACGTAGCACTCGTTCTCGATGGCACGGGCCTGGGCGCAGTGGCGCACCCGCAGGTAGCCGTTCTTGGTGTCGGTCCAGAAGGGCACGAAGAGGATGTCCATGTCCTGCTCGGCCAGCAGGCGCGGCAGCTCCGGGAACTCCACGTCGTAGCAGATCAGGATGCCCACCCGACCGGCGTCGGTGTCGAATACCAGCAGACCGTCGCCGCCCTCGATCACCCAGTCACGGCGCTCCTGGGGGGTGATGTGCAGCTTGGCCTGGGACTCCAGGGTGCCGTCGCGGTGGCACAGGTAGCTGACGTTGTAGAGGCGGTCGTCCTCGCCCACCTCGATCATCGAGCCGGCCACGATGTTGATGTTGTAGGAGACCGCCATGCGCGACAGCTCGGCCTTGAACTGCTCGGTGAAGCTGGCCAGGAAGCGGATGGCGGCGACCTGGTCCTGCTGGGCGGCGCGGTCCTGCAGGCCCATCAGCGGGGCGTTGAACAGCTCCGGGAAGACCGCGAAGTCGCTCTTGTAGTCGGAGAGCGCATCGACGAAGTATTCCACCTGCTGCAGTACCGCCTCCACCGAGTCGAACTCGCGCATCTGCCACTGCACCGCGCCGATCCGCACCTGTGTCTTGCGGGTGTCGAGCACCAGCGCCGCGGGCTCGTAGAGGAAGTTGTTCCACTCCAGCAGGGTGGCGTAGCCCTGTGACTTCTCGTCCTCGGGCAGGTAGTCGCGCAGCAGGCGCTTGACCTGGAAGTCGTTGGCCAGCTGGAAGGAGAGGATGGGGTCGTGGATCTCCTTGCGGGCCACCCGGTCGATGTACTGGGTGGGGGTGAGCGCCTCGGCGTGCTTGTGATACTGGGGAATGCGCCCGCCGGCGAGTATCGCCCGCAGGTTGAGCGAGCGGCACAGCTCCTTGCGGGCATCATAGAGGCGCCGGCCCAGGCGGTAGCCCCGGTAGTCCGGGTGGATCAGCACATCGAGCCCGTACATGGCGTCGCCGTCCGGGATATCGAGGATCACATCGCGCTTGCCGATCAGGTCGTCGTACTTGTGCGGATTGGTGAACTCCTCGTAGTCGACACGCGCGGTCAGTGCCATGCCCACCAGCCGGCCGTCATCCTCGATGGCGATCTGGCCGTCCGGGAAGGTGGCGAGCAGCGTGTCGATGGTGTGCTTCGACCAGGCGCCGCCGATGTCGTGGTAGACGGCGTCCATCAGCGTCTCGAGCTGGGGATAGTCCTCCGGCGTCAGGTTGCGAAGCGTGATGTGCAGGTCGTCGAGGGACATGGCGCGTCCTTGTCTGTCGGTCAGGGGGGGGCGGAGCCCGAGTCTAGCACGGGCGGTCGGCGTCGCTCGGCGCCGGGGCTGGCCGCGGATGCAGCAGCGGCCGGGTCAGGGTCTGGGCCATGATCACCCCGCCGAGAATCAGGACGCCACCCATGAAATGGAACAGCGCGATGTGCTCGCCGAGGGCGACCATGGCGATCAGCGCGCTGAACAGCGGCATCAGGTTGATGAAGATGCTCGCCTGGCTGGCGCCGATCTGGCGAATCGACAGCATCCACAGGAAGGTGGTGATGATCGAGGCCGGGATGCCGGCATACAGGATCAGGCCGATATTGCCGCCGTCCACCGGGGTCATGGGTCCCATCAGATACGGAGGCAGCAGGAACAGCACGGCGAAGATCACCTGGGCATAGAGCAGTACCCAGGGCGGCAGGCCGATGGGCCAGCGCTTGAGCATCACCCCGTAGAGGGCGTAGCAGGTGGCGGCCACCAGCATCAGGGCATCGCCCCTGGCCACCGTCAGGTCGAGCAGCGACAGCGGGTTGCCGCGCCCCAGCAGGATGGCCACGCCCACCAGGGCCAGCAGGCCGCCGACCACGCCGCCCAGGCTCGGCGGCTCGCGCAGGATCAGGGCGCTGAGCAGCACGGTCAGCAGCGGCACCATGGCGGCCAGGATGCCCATGTTGGTGGCGCTGGTGGTCTCGGCGGCCACGTAGGCGAGCCCCTGCCACAGGCCCATGCCGAGCAGGCCCAGCACGGCGAGCTTCGGCCATTCGCGGCGGATCGTCGCGCGGTGCTTCCAGGCCGCCGGGGCCAGGAAGGGGGTGAGCACCACCAGCGCGAGCACCCAGCGCAAAAAGGCGATGCTGCTTGGCGCGATGGCGCCCACGGTGAGCTGGTTGATGGTCATGTTGCCCGACCAGATCAGCACGGCGCCCAGCGGGGGCAGGAAGTGGAGTAGCGGCATGGCGTCCTCGTGACCGGTACAGTAACCCCGACAGGGCGGGAGGGGCACAGGGTAAGCCATGTTGACTGGCCGAGCGATCTCGCTGGTGTTCGATCAGGCGCGCTGGCGGTCATCGATGATTTCGTCCATGGCGGCCACCTCCAGCTTGTTGCAGAGGTGGTCGCGCAGGATCTGCCCCAGCCAGCGGCCTTCGCGCTGCTCGATGGCCTCGATCATGGCCTCGTGGTCCTCCACCGCCTGGCGCCAGAAGTCGTCGGTCATCTGCTTGGAGTAGCGCACCCGCTTCACCCGCTGGCTGAGGTTGCTGTACATCTCCTGCAGCGCTTCGTTGCGCGAGGCGGCGAGGATGCTCTCGTGGATCTGGCGGTTGACCCGAAAGTAGTCCGCCAGCTCCCGGCTTCGGTAGTGGCCGAGCATCCTGTCATGCAGCTGGCGGATCTCGGCGATCTCCCCGTCGGTGATGTGCTGGCAGGCCAGCTCCCCCGCCAGTCCCTCCAGGGCCCCCATCAGGTCGTAGGTATCCTTGACCATCTTGAGGGTCAGCTGCCTGACCCGCGCGCCGCGGTTGGGCAGCAGCTCCACGGATCCCTCCGAGGCCAGTACCTTGAGGGCCTCGCGCAGCGGCGTGCGGGAGACGCCGAAGCGCTCGCAGAGCTCCCGTTCGGGAATCCGGTCACCGGAGGCCAGGTCGCCCTGCTCGATGAGGTCGAGGATGCGGTCGGCGACTTCCCGGTAGAGATTTCGGTGCTGAATCTTGCTCATGCTCGCTTCCTTGTGCGTGATGCCGGCCGGCGTTGTCACTGCGGCCCGGCCCGGCAGCCCCCTGCAGTCTTGCGCATTCTGCACCGGGCATCTTCTCCATCGTGGCGAGAGCGGCAAGAGTGCGCAAAGTTATTATGAATTCAAATTTTCATCGGGTACAGAAGAGGGGAGGGCGAGCAGGCCGCCATCGCCGGTATCGAGGCGACTGGCCTGGAGCCCGATTGAGCCCTGCCCGGTGCTCAAGCCGTAATTTGCGTCGAAACGGATGCCTTGACACCTCTTCTCGGCCGGGGCTAGTTTTAGGGCAGACGCATTTCGCATAAAGAATTCAATTTGTGCGGCGTCTACCCGGCTTCGCTGACATTCACAACAGCAATTACAACAACAGAAGCGCAGCCCGGGCGGCATCCCCGCTCGCGCCAAGACTACAACAAGAGGAAAAGCGCCATGCATCTGCTACGTCTCACGGCGGTCGCCGCCGCTGTTGCCCTCGTGTCGGCACCGCTCCAGGCACGCGAGATCACCTTCGGCCACGTCGGCGGCCCCGACTCGCTGTTCACCGACTCCGCCAACCACTTCGCCGAACTGGCCAACGAGCGCCTCCCCGATCCCTATGAGGTGGTGACGTTCGGTTCCAGCCAACTGGGCAACGATTCGGAGCTGCTGCAGAAGCTGCGCCTCGGCACGGTCGACTTCGCCCTGCCGTCCACCATCATGTCATCCGTCGCCGACGAATTCGGCCTCTTCGAGCTGCCCTACCTGATTCAGGATCGCGAGCACATGAAGCGGGTCGAGGAGGAGATCGTCTGGCCGACCCTGGCGCCGCTGGCCGAACAGAACGGCTACCGCATCATCGCCGTGTGGGAGAACGGCTTTCGCCATATCACCAACAACGTGCGTCCGATCCATTCACCCGAGGATCTGCGTGGCGTGAAGCTGCGTACCCCGCGTGGCGCCTGGCGCGTGAGGATGTTCGAGGAGTACGGCGCCGAGCCCTCGCCCATGGCGCTCTCCGAGGTGTTCATGGCCCTGCAGACCGGCGTCATGGACGGCCAGGAAAACCCGCTTGCCCAGATCGCCGGGCAGCGCTTCCAGGAGGTGCAGGACTACCTGTCGCTGACCGGCCACGTCTACACGCCGGCCTACCTCACCGCCGGCCGCCGCTTCAACAACCTCCCCGAGGAGATCCAGGAGATCCTCATCGAGGTCGCCCAGGAGACCCAGGGCTTCGTCTATGAGCATGCCGCTCGACTCGACGAGGACCTGATCGACGTGATCCGTCAGGCGGGCACCGATGTGAACGAGGTCGATACCTCGGTGTTCATCGACGCCTCCGGTTCCATCTACGAGGCCTTCGCCAATGAGGTGCCCGGCTCCCAGGAGCTGATCGACAAGGTGCTGGAGCTCGGCAACGACTCCTGATCCGACCTGCTGACCAGCGAGGCAAATGCCCCCACGCCCTGAGGCGGCGTGGGGGCTCCCGCCCCTTTACCTGAACGAGTCGAGACCCATGGGTACTGTGAATCACATTTCCCGCATCATGGAGCGGCTGCTCGAGATCATCACGGTGGTGCTGATGGTCACGCTGACACTTGTGGTGCTCTATGCGGTGGTGACCCGCTATGCCTGGCGCACGCCCTCCTGGTATGACGAGGTGGCCGCCATCATGCTGGTGTGGCTGACCTATTACGCCGGGGCCCTGGCGGCGCTCAAGCGCGGCCATATCGGTGTCGACGGCGTGCTCGCCGCCCTGCCGGTAGGTGTCCGCATGCCGATTGCCTATCTCTCCGAGGCCCTCTTCATCGGCTTCTTCCTGGTGCTTGGCTGGGCCGGCCTGGTGGTCCTGGATGTCATGCAGGGCATGGCATTGATCACCCTGCGCTGGGTGCCGCTCACCTTCACCCAGTCCGTCATCCCCATCGGCGCGGCGCTGTTCATCATCGCCCAGCTGCTCAGCATGCCGGCCCATCTGGCCAAGGTGCGCTCCGGCCTCACCCAGGAGGAGGAGGAGATCCGCCACGCCATCGCCGAGGCCGAACGTGACAATGCACGAGCCGGCTTCACCGCGGATGCGCTGACGAAGAGGGATCAGCCATGACACTACCTTTCATGATCATCGGCCTGCTGGGGCTGATCCTGATGGGGTTGCCCATCGCGGTGGCGCTGGCGGTCGTGGCCACGGTGGCGATCGTGGTCTATCAGGGCGTGGAGATGCTCCCCAACATCGGGCTGACCATGTTCGAGGGGGCCAGCAGCTTCCCGCTGCTGGCGATCCCCATGTTCGTGCTGGCCGGTGCCATCATGAACACCGGCGGGATCTCCAAGCGCCTGATCGCCTTTGCCTCGGCGCTGTTCGGCTTCATCCGCGGCGGGCTGGCGATGATCAACATCGGCGTGTCGCTGTTCTTCGCCGAGATTTCCGGCTCCGCGGTGGCCGATGTGGCCGCTACCGGCTCGGTGCTGATCCCGGCCATGAAGAAGCGTGGCTATCCCAGCGCCTTCGCCGCGGCCGTGACCTCCTCGTCGGCGTCCCTGGCGATCATCATTCCGCCCTCCATTCCGATGATCCTCTACGGGGTGATGTCCGGCGCCTCCATCGTCCAGCTGTTCGTGGCCGGTATCGTGCCTGGCCTGCTGGGGGCCGCGGGCCTGATGGCGCTGAGCTACTACTATGCCCGCAAGTACGACTGGCCGGTGGAGGAGGTCTTCCAGTTCAAGCGCGTCAAGCAGACCGCCAAGGAGGCCAGCTGGGCCCTGACTCTGCCGATCATCATCCTCGGCTCCATCTTCGGCGGCTTCGTGAC
>NZ_JACUUD010000146.1 GCF_014859505.1 Halomonas sp. | reverse complement strand
GGGCCGGGCACGCTGTCCGGCGTGCGCGAGCGGGTCAGCGGCGCCATGATCACGCGGTTGGGCAGGCTGAGGCTGCCCAGCTGTAGCGGGGTGAGAAGCGATGTATCAGGCATCGAGAGGCCTCCTGCTGAAAGATGAATGCCATATGACAGGCCACGTATGGAGGTCAGCGCCCGATATCGTAAGCCTGTTAATGAACGCTGTCAGAAAAGCTGACACATGGGCCAGATAACCTGCCGCTATGACGGCCCTCAACAGGCCATCTAATAGATAGACAGCCCCAGTCGACCGGCGAGTTCAATGATCATCGCAAGCCCTCGCGTGGAGTTGCCATGACGGTTGAGCGGCGGGCTCCATGCGGTGATCACCCCATGCCCCGGGACAATGGCAATGATGCCACCCCCCACGCCACTCTTGGCCGGCAGGCCAACGGAGAAAGCGAACTGTCCAGACTGGTCGTACATGCCGCTGGTGGAGAGAATGGCATTGACGCGGTGGGCATCCCGCGGCATGGTCACCTGCTCGCCGCTCAGCGGATGCACGCCGCGGTTGGCCAGAAACAGCAGGCTGCGCGCCAGCTCGCTGCAGCTCATCTCCAGCGAGCACTGGAAGAAGTAGTGAGCCAGCACCTCCTCCACCTCGGCATCGAGGTTGCCGAAGCTCTTCATCAGGTGAGCCAGGGCGGCGTTGCGGCTGCCGTGTCGAGTCTCCGAGGCCAGCACGACCTCATTGACGACGCAGCGCTCGCTGCCGGCCAGGCGCCGCACGAAACTGAGAAAGGCCTGGCGGCTCGACGAGAAGTGCGACACCAGGGTATCGGCCACCAGAAGGGCCCCGGCGTTGATGAAGGGATTGCGGGGGATGCCATGCTCCCACTCCAGTTGAACGATGGAGTTGAACGGCTGGCCGGAGGGCTCCATGCCCACCCGCTGCCAGAGCTCATCCCCCATGCGCTGCATTGCCAGCACCAGGCCAAACACCTTGGAGATGCTCTGGATCGAGAACGGCAGCTCGGCATCCCCAGCGGCATGCACCTCGCCGCTCAAGGTGGCAAAGGCGAGGCCGCAATGGCTGGCATCCACGCTGGCCAGAGCCGGAATATAGTCCGCGACCTTGCCCGTCGAGGGTGACCGACTGGCATGGTGATGGATTTCCCGGAGCGCTTGGACAATTGCCGCGCTGTTGTCGACCAGGGCATTCATGTGATGAGCCTCTCCGCAGGTGATGCGGTGGAGAAATGCCAGGGGCGAGCCCGTCGGAGCCCGCCCCTGGATCGGCCATGCGAGCCGATTGCGGTTGATCGAGACCTGTCCCCGCTCAGTAGCCCACGTAGTGACCGACGATCAGGGCAATCCAGCACATGCCGTAGATCAGTACCATCAGGGGCATGATCACGCGCAGCCACTGGGCATAGGAGACCTTGCCCAATGCCAGCATGGCCAGGGTACCGCCCGAGGTCGGCACGATCAGATTCGTCAGGCCGTCGCCCACCTGGAAGGCAGTGATCATCAGCTGGCGGCTCATGCCAATGAGGTCCGACAGCGGAATCAGGATAGGCATGGTCACCAGCGCCTGACCCGAGCCACTGGGCACGAACAGGTTGATCACGCCCTGGATGACACTAGAGGCCACCGCCGCCAGGGCAACCGGCATGTCGCCAACCAGGGTGCTCAGCGAATTGACGATGGTGTCGATGATCTGGGCGTCCTGCAGGATCACCTGGATGGAGGCGGCGACCCCGATCACCAGGGCGCCGGCGGTCACCGAGGCCGCCCCTTCAATCATCTGCTTCACCAGCTCGTTGGCCCCGAGGCCATTGGCGAAGCCGATGACGATCGCCATGAGCAGGAACATGGCGGCGATCTCATTGATATACCAGCCCCGCGTGAAAACCCCCACCAGCATGATCACCAGGCCGGTCACGAAGATGCCCAGGGTGATGAGGTTGCTGCGGGTCAGGGTGTAGTCCTTGAGCTGCTTGGTCAGCTCCGCCGGCTGGTCGTCGTGATACTCGATGTTGACCACGTACCGGCAGATGAACACGGTCAGGGTGGCCAGGCAGGCCAGCACCATCAGGGTGCGCAACCACCAGCCCGAGAAGGTCGACAGCTCGCCGATGCCCTGGGCCACGCCCACCGTGTAGGGGTTGATGGGCGAGAGAGCAAAGCCGATGCCGATGCCGCCCACGGCCATCACCACGCCCACCAGGCGTGAGCAGCCGATGGCCGTGGCAATCAGCACGCCGATCGGCACCAAGGCAATGTTGTTCTCGAAGCCCACGGCCACGCCGAAGAAGCCATAGATGAAGGTGCCGGCCGCGATGATAAGGTTGCGGCTCTTGACGCTGTCCTCGGCACCGGCCTTGTGCACCGCCACCCCGATGGCGTTCTCCAGGGCCCCGGTGCGCTGCAGGATGTGAAAGAGCCCGCCGGCGATGAACACGATAAACAGGAACTGGGAGGCGCTGATCAGCCCCTCGGGAATGGCCACGAAGATCCTGAAGATGTGCAGGTTCGCCACATCCGCCAGGTAGTCGAAGGAGCCCGGTATCACCGTGGTGCGGCCGTCGACGGTCTGTCGCTCGAACTCGCCGGCGGGCACGATGAAGGTCATCAGGTAGGCGGCCACCAGGATCAGGAAGATCAGGACCATGGGGTCCGGCACCTGCTTGTACCACTTGCGTTCCGCCGGGGCGGCCGCCTTGCTGGTCTGTTGCTGTTGTTGGCTCATGATAAACCCTTGGGTCGTTGTCAAATCTTGTTGGAATGGTGGAGGAAAGGCGTCATGCCTGGGGCTGGCGGCGAGCCAGCCGCTGGCATGCATGGGCGAGCACCTCGACGGCAGCCGTCAGGTCCTCGGGTTCGATGGCTTCGCTAGGGTGATGGCTGACCCCCTCCCGGCAGCGCAGGAAGAGCATGCTGATGTCGCACAGGTCCGCCATAGCCAGGCCGTCGTGGCCGGCACCGCTGAACAGCACGCGGGGCGTGATACCGCTGTCCTTCACTGCCTCCTCCAGGGTGGCGGTCAGCCAGGGGGAACACTGCACGGCAGACTGCTCGTAGGTCTGGGCGTGGTCGAAGGTCAGGTCCAGCGCTTCCAGCGAAACGCGGATCTGCTCGAGCAGCTGCTCCCTGGCGCGGCGGCGCACCTCGTCCCGGGGCGAGCGCAACTCGATGCTCAGGGTGGTGGTCTGCGGGATGACGTTGACGCCGTTGGGCGCGTTCTCGATCTTGCCCACCACGCCGACCAGGTCGTCGGTCCCCTTGCACAGGGCATCGACATGGCGGATCACCTCGGCGGCGCCGACCAGAGCATCGCGGCGCAGAGACATCGGCACCGTGCCGGCATGGCCGGCCATGCCGCGAACGGTGATCTGGTGCCGCTCGATCCCGGTGATGGCACTGACCACACCGACCGGCAGAGAGGCCTGCTCCAGCTGGGGCCCCTGCTCGATATGCGCCTCGAGGAAAGCGATGACCTCCTCGGGACGGTAGCGATCCTCGGGGATGCGGGCCGGATCGCAGCCGAAGGCTTTCAGCGCCGACTCGAGCGTTACGCCCTCATCGTCGGTGGCCTTGAGCATCTCGGGCTCGAAGGTGCCGGCCAGCACCTTGGAGCCCAGCAGCGTGGAGCTGAAGCGGGTCCCCTCCTCGTCACTGAAGGCCACCACGTCAATGTGAAATGGCAACGCAATGTCGTATTCCTGCAGGTACTTGATCAGGGCCAGGGGCAGGATCACGCCCATCATGCCGTCGTACTTGCCGCCATTGGGGACGGTGTCCTGGTGCGAGCCGACCAGCAGCGTCCTGGCACCAGGCGTGCCACTGGCATGGCGCCCGATCAGGTTGGCGGCATTGTCGAGCCGCACCGACATGCCCAGCGCCTCCATCCATCCGGTCAGCGCCTCGAGCACGTCCCGGTGCTCCCGAGTGGCACACTGGCGGGTCACTCCTTCGCGGGCGATGTCTCGGGTCTCGCTGAACGTCGAGGCGGCTTCCAGCCACTCCCACGCCTGTCGGCCTGCCTGATCCAGGGAAAACGTCATGGTCACCTCACCGCTGTTGGGAGGACGCCCGAGGGCGGCCCGTCTATTTATCATGATAAATTAGGCTAGGTGACCCGCTTCACCCATGTCAACTCGCCGCAAGCCGGCGGTAGCTGCCTGAAAACCACCAGCAATAAGAAAATTTCCGCAAGAGCAGTCGCTTGGGCGTTGCCACCAACGAGAAGGGCTAGACCTTTGTCTAGCCCTCCAACGTCGTAATCGGCGTGTCCGATGCGTCACTAATGGCGATGGGGATCATCGGCGGTGGGAAGGCGCTTCAAAAACGCCTGGAACTCGGTGTCGCGCTGGATACGGTTATGAAGGGCGAGAAGCTCGGCCACCGCATCACCGGCCTCGTCGATGCGCAGGTCCAGGGGCAGCCCGCCGGGCGCACGCACCTTGAGGGCCGCCGAGCGGGTCCCGCGGTGATCACCCCCATGGCGCTGTGCCGCCAGCAAGGCTGCGAGCAGGGCCTCCGTCAGGCCCACCTCATCACGAGCGTGCCGGTAGGCCGCCACCATCGCGGGTATCACCTCCTCGCCGGCCAGCATGTTGCCTGCCACCACCAGTCCCGACTCAAGGTGCATACTGGCGACGTGGACGTTCTGATCTCCCGTCCAGCCGGCGACACGCCCCTGCCAGTCCATCAGGGCGACCTGCCGCCAGGCCTCGCCATGGTCCCGACGCTGCAGGTCGGCCATGATCGAGGCGACATCCTCCCCCGCTGAAAGCCGCGCCAGGCCCTGCTCGGCGGCCATCACGCTGGTGCTGAAGCCCTGCGTGATGGCGGCACCGACCCCGGGCAACAGGTGGGACACGAAGCCCCAGAGGGCGGGGCCGCCCGTGGCGCAGGCCACGCCGACGGTCTTTGATTCGGTATCCAGGGCAATCAGGCTGAAGGTCATTAGGAACTCGCTTAGCTTTTCACTGGGCTGGGAGAATGGCTAGACGGTGATACAAGGCCGTCGGACAGAATTTATCATGACAAAACAGGGTGAGCGTCAGCCTAGCGCCTCGGCGGGCGGCGTGACCGACCCTCCCACCACCGCCTGCCCACGAGCGCAGGGAGTGGACATCCTCGCCAGGCCTGTGGATGATCGATCGGCAGCATGCCTTGTCCCAGCACAGGATTTCTGGGCCGGGGCGCGTTTCGACCACTTGCAGGGAGTCCCATGAAGCGAGCACGTCAGCCACGCCGCCGCAAGCGCACCGAGGTGATCGGTGAGGCCGTCAAGGAGTATATCGCCCGTCATGGTCTCAGCCCCAGTGACCGCCTGCCCCAGGAACCGGAGCTGATCGAGGCGCTGGATGCCTCGAAGGGCACGATCCGCGAGGCGCTGCGCGGGCTGGAAGCTCAGGGCCTGATCCAGACCCGCACGGGCCCCGGCGGCGGCGCCTTCATCAGCGAGGTCAGTGACGATCGCGCGATGGAATTGCTGGGAAACTACTTCTTCTTCAAGCCGCCGACCATCCATGACATCTACGAGGCGCGCAAGGCGCTCTGGCCCGCCCTGGTGACCAGCCTGGACGGCGTCCTGGATGACGAGGCCCTGACCCGCCTCGAGGCGGTGACGAGCTACTATGACCATCCACCGGCGTCGCTCGAGGAGGAGCGCATCCAGCGCATCAAGGAGCTGGAATTCCATCTCGTGTTGGTCGACTACTGCCCCAACCCGCTGCTTGCCCTGATGTGCCGCTTCCCCATTCGCCTGCTGATGAGCATGACCGTCTGCCAACGGATCTATGATCAGCCGAATCCGGAGCTTCGCCAGCGCGGCTACCACTACCAGCGCCAGCTGATCGAAGCGCTGCGGCGGCGAGACAACGAGGCCGCACGCCGGATCGTCAGCGACCATATGCAGGCGGCCCAGGCCCTGATGGAGGAGCGCGAGGCGCTGCTTGAGAAGACCTTCTTCAAGGCCGACGCGGAATCGACTACCGGTCCCAGCCGTGAATACCTGGCGCTCACCGACTTTACCGAGGCCGAAGCGAGAAGGCATGGCGGAAAACCGCCCTGAGCTGCCCTTCCCCGCCTTCGGCCGCCCCGGCCGCCGTGATAGGCTTCCCACCATCGATACCAAGGAGC
>NZ_JACUUD010000023.1 GCF_014859505.1 Halomonas sp. | reverse complement strand
GCCACTACCGCCAGATCGGCCTCACCGCGCTGCTGCTTGGCATTGCCACCCTGCTGCTGGGGGGGCTGACCCTCAGCACCTACCGCCGCCTGCACCCCCCGCTAGCCGCCGTGGATGACGCCCTGGCGCAACTGGCCGCAGGCGAGAGCCCCCTCCCACTCTCCCCCTCACCGGGCGAGCTGGCCGGCCTGACCGAACGGGTCAACGCCCTGGGCGACCACCTGACCGAGGCCCGGCTGGAGACGCAGCGACAGATCGAGCAGGCCACCGCGGAGCTCGAGGAGTCCATGGAGACCATCGAGATCCAGAACATCGACCTGGATATCGCCCACCGCCGCGCCGTGGAGGCGAACCGCATCAAGTCGGAATTCCTGGCCAACATGAGCCACGAGATCCGCACTCCGCTGAACGGCATCATCGGCTTCTGCCGCCTGCTCGACCGCTCGCGACTGGAGCCGCGTCAGCGGGAGTGGCTCGAACACGTCCAGCGTGCCTCCAGCAACCTGCTGATGCTGGTCAACGACGTGCTCGATTTCTCCAAGCTCGAAGCCGGCCACCTGGAACTGGAGCACCTGCCGCTGGACATGGTCGCCCTGGTGGACGAAGTGCTGGGCCTGCAGGCACCCCTGGCCCACCAGAAGGAACTGCAGCTGCTGGGGCTGGTGTATGACGATGTGCCCAGCGTGCTCACCGGCGACCCGATGCGCATCCAGCAGGTGCTCACCAACCTCGTGCACAATGCGGTGAAGTTCACCCGGCAGGGCGAGGTGGTGGTCCGGGTGATGATGGAACAGGCCGACCTTGGCCGGGTGACGCTGCGGATCAGCGTCACCGACACCGGCATCGGACTCTCCACGGAGCACCAGCGCCGCCTCTTTCAGGCCTACCAGCAAGCTGCGCCCAGCCACTCCCGGGAGTTTGGCGGCACCGGTCTGGGCCTGACCATCTGCCGCCAGCTGGTAGAGCAGATGGGCGGTCAGATCACCGTGGAGAGCGAGCCCGGTCAGGGCACCACCTTCTCCTTCACCCTTCCCCTGGAAGGCAGCGAGAGCACTGAGCGGCCACCCGAGCTGCGCCTGGCCGGGCAGACGGTGCTGATCGAGGAGCCCCACTCCGCCACCCGCCGAGCCCTTCGCCATCTCTTCACCCGCTGGGGCGCCCGTCCGGTGGACGCCGTTACCACTCCTCTCCAGAGCGCCCCGGCGGCTCTGCTGGTCGCCAGCCTGCCGCACACGCCCCTGACCAGGGACGAGGCCGGGACCTGGCAGCGCCGCCTCGCCGAGCTGGCCTGCCCGGCCCTGCTGCTTGCCAACGCCAGTTCCCTCGACCTGCCCAGCCTGGCACTGCCCCATGGCGGCGAGATCCTCGCCAAGCCTGTGGCTCGGGCCACCCTGACCGCGGCCGTGGCGAGGGTCCTGGGCCAGCGCGCGAGCCCATCACCGACGAACCAGGCGGGTGCGGCGCCACAGCCATTGCGCCTGCTGGCGGTGGATGACACCGAATCGAATCGCCTGCTGCTGGGCGAGCTGATCGCCGCTCCCGGCATCGAGGTCAGCCTGGCTGCCAGCGGCGAGGAGGCCCTGGCCCTGGCGCGAGAGCAGGCCTTCGATCTGGTGCTGATGGATATTCGCATGCCCGGCATGGACGGCGTCGCTGCCACCCGGGCGCTGCGCCGCCTGGGCAAGCGCTGGCGCACCACCCCGGTGGTGGCCGTGACCGCCCACGTGCTCGAGAAGGAACGCCGCCGGCTGCTGGCCAGCGGACTGGATGACGTGCTGGTGAAGCCGGTGGATGGCGACCAGCTGCGCGACACCCTGCATCGTCACCTGGGCGTGGTGCTGCCGGAGGCGAACGAGACGCCATCACCGCTGCGGGAAGATGCCCCGCCCCTGCTCGCCGATGACGGCGAGCTGCCCACGGTGGACCTGGAACTCGGTGCACGGCTGGCGGGCGGGCGGGCGTCACTGGCCAGGGAACTGCTGGAGCGCCTGGCGGCGGGGCTCGAGGAGAACGAAGCCGACCTGCGACGCGCCCTGGCCGAGAGCGACGACGAGGCGTTGCTGGATGGCATTCATGCCCTCAATGGCGCCTGCCGCTACTGCGGGGCGCCGCGACTGGGGCTGATTGCCGAATCCCTGGAGACCCGCCTGCGCACCCGCGGCCGGGACGCGGTGACGCATCTGATGGACGACCTCTTCGCTGCCATGGCGGACCTGCGCGCCTGGGCGCAGCGGGAGGCTCAGCCCCCCGAAACCTGGCCTTCCGACACTTAGCCTTCCAGTACCACGAAGGCCACCGCCAGGGATGCCTCGTCGCTGATCGACAGGTGGGTCGCCCTCACCCCGGCGGCCATGGCCAGCTCGTGGGCCTTCCCCGACAGCAGCAGCGAGGGCCGGCCGAGAGCATCGTTGGAGACCTGGACCTCGGTCCAGCGCATGCCCAGCCGCAGGCCGGTCCCCAGTGCCTTGACGAAGGCCTCCTTGGCGGCGAAACGCTTGGCCAGGAAGGCCGCCGGCGCCGGATGGCCCGCCAGGCGCTCACGCTCCAGCTCGCCCAGCAGCCTCAGCGCCAGTCGCTCGCCGTGGCGCCCCAGGGCCCGCTCGAAGCGTTCGATCCGGGCGATATCGGTGCCGATGCCGAGGATCATGGGTCAGTGGTGATGATCATGGTCGTGCTCCTCCAGGGAGGCAACGAAACCGGCTTCCTGGCCGGCGATGGCCAGCCGCTTCATCTCGGCCACTGCCTCCTTGAGCCCCACGAAGACCCCCCGGGCGATGATCGCATGGCCGATATTGAGCTCATGCAGGCCCGGTATGGCGGCGATGGCTTCCACGTTATGGTAGTTGAGGCCATGGCCGGCGTTGACGGTGAGGCCGAGCTCCAGCGCCATCTCGGTGGCGGCACTGAGCCGCGCGTGCTCGTGGACGGCCGCTGGCCCCGCGGCCTCGGCATAGGCACCGGTATGCAGCTCGATCACCGGGGCACCGGCCTTCACCGAGGCCTCGATCTGAGACGGCTCGGGGTCGATGAACAGCGACACCTCACAGCCGGCCGCGGCCAGGCGCCGACAGGCCGCCTGGATCGCCGCGAAGCCACCCACCACGTCCAGACCACCCTCGGTGGTCAGCTCCTCGCGCTTCTCCGGCACCAGGCAGACGTGGGCCGGGCGGATCTCCTCGGCCAGGCGCAGCATCTCCTCGGTGACCGCCATCTCCAGATTCATGCGAGTGTTGAGCACCTCGGCCAGCAGGCGCACATCGCGGTCCTGAATGTGCCGGCGATCCTCGCGCAGGTGCACGGTGATGCCATCGGCGCCGGCCTCCTCGGCCAGCAGCGCCGCCTGGACCGGGTCCGGATAGCGGGTACCGCGGGCCTGACGCAGGGTGGCGATATGGTCGATATTGACGCCGAGCAGTAGTCGGGGGGGATGCATGGGGGTCTCCGGGAGTCGAGAAATCAGGAGTAGGCGACAGGGCCAGTGCAAGAGGTGAAAGGCGTTCAGTGTGACCCGTCCCGGCGGCGCTCGGCAAGCTGGGCCATCAGCTCCCGGGAGCGCAGCGGTCGGGTGCCCAGCAGCGGCGCCAGCGCCGCCCGGGTGACCGCCTTGGCGGGCCCGGCGAGCCCGGGGGCGTCCCAGTCGCCGGCCCCCAGCAGACGCAGGGTGCGTCCGTCCAGGCCGGGCTGCCCTGGACGGAAGGCCCGCGTGGATACGTCCAGGACATAGCGCGCCTGGGGATCGAGCTCGCCGCCGTCATCCGTGACAAAGCGCGGCATGGCGTCCAGCGCCTCGAGCAGCGACACCTCCAGGCGGCGCAGCCCCCCGGCGCGGGCGTCGGGCCGCGGCAGCGCCTCGAGCAGGGCGGCATAGAAGGCAAACACCTCGGTCACCGGCAGCTCCACCGGCAGTGTGCGGGTGAGCAGCTCATTGGCATAAAGCCCGCACAAGAGCCCCTCGCCGGCCAGCAGCGCCGTGGCCCCTCGGCTCTCCATGAGGCGCAGGCGCTTGAGCTCGCCCTCGCCGACCCAGGTGACATGCAGGGGCGCAAAGGGCTGCAGCCGACCCCGAGAGCGTGAGCCGGGGCGCTGAACGCCCTGAGCAACCGCCCTCACCCGGCCCTGGGTCAGGGTGAGCAGATCCACCAGGGCGCTGGTCTCGCGGTAGGGGCGCTTGTGCAGCAGGAAGGCGGGTTCGGGGGTCATTCAGTCGAGGTTGTAGCCCAGGCTCTTCAGGGCCCGCTCGTCGTCGGACCAGCCGCGCTTCACCTTGACCCAGAGGTTGAGCATCACCTTGGCACCCAGGGCACGCTCCATGTCCAGACGCGCCTCGCGACCGATGCTCTTGATGCGCTCGCCGTTCTCGCCGATCAGGATCTTCTTCTGGCCCTGGCGTTCCACCAGGATAAGGGCGCTGATATGCACCACCCTGCCCTCGTCGCGAAACTCCTCGATCTCCACGGTCATCTGGTAGGGCAGCTCGTCGCCGAGCTGACGCGTCACCTTCTCGCGCACCAGTTCCGCGGCCAGGAAGCGCTGGCTCTTGTCGGTGATCTGGTCCTCGGGGAAGAAGTGCACGCTCTCGGGCAGATGCCTGGCCACCTCGGCCTCCAGTTCCGGCACGTTGGTGCCGTGCTTGGCGGAGATCGGGACGATGGCGGCGAACTCGCGCCGGGCACCGACCTCCTCCAGCCAGGGCAGCAAGCTCGCCTTGTCCTGCAGCCGGTCGACCTTGTTCACGGCCAGGATCACCGGCGCCGTCACGTGCTCAAGGCGCGCGAGGACGATCTGATCCTCCTCGCTCCAGCGGGTGCGGTCGATGATGAACACCACGCAGTCCACGTCGCGCAGGGCCTGGGTCGCCGCCTGGTTCATGAAGCGGTTGATCGCCTTGTTGCGATCCTTGGCCATGATATGCATGCCGGGGGTGTCGACGTAGATGAACTGCGCCTCCCCTTCGGTCTTGATACCCCTCACCTGGTGACGCGTGGTCTGGGGACGCCGCGAGGTGATGGAGATCTTCTGCCCGAGAATACGGTTCATCAGCGTTGATTTGCCGACGTTGGGGCGACCGACGATGGCCACGAAGCCGCAGGTCTGGGTCATGGTCGTGCTCCCTGTGCGTTGGCCCTGACGGGTTCAAGCAGGGCCAGGGCCTTCTCGGCGGCCTGCTGCTCGGCGTGACGCCGGCTGGCGCCCTCGCCGGTGGTGCGCTGGTCGAGCATCTCCACGTGGCAATCCACGGTGAAGACCTGGGCGTGGGCCTCGCCCTCCACGTTGACCACGTCATAACGGGGCAGTGGGAGCTGGCGCGACTGCAGGAACTCCTGCAGGCGGGTCTTGGGATCCTTCTGGGTGTCCTGCAGGCTGGTGTCTTCCAGACGCGCCGCGTACCAGGAGAGCACGCGCACGCGCACCGACTCCATGCCGGCATCCAGATAGATGGCGCCGATCACCGCCTCCACGGCGTCGGCCAGGATCGATTCTCGGCGATGCCCGCCGCTCTTCATCTCGCCGGAGCCGAGGCGCAGGTGCTCGCCAAATTCCATCTCGCGGGCCAGCTCGGCCAGGGTCTGGCCCTTGACCAGGCGCGCGCGAAGCCGGGAGAGCTGCCCTTCCCGGGCGTCGGGAAAGCGCCGGAACAGCGCCTCGGCGATCACGAAGTTGACGATGGAATCGCCGAGGAACTCGAGGCGTTCGTTGTTCTGCCCGCCGACACTGCGATGGGTCATGGCCAGCTCCAGCAGGGCGGGATCCCTGAAGGCATGGCCGATGCGTCGGCTGAAAGCGTTGAGGGAGTCGCTCACGGATGTCCTGTTATCTGATGACTTGTCGGCACGGGTGTGTAGCTCACTGGATGCGTCGTGCGCTGGTGAAGCTGGGCAGGCCGCCATCCCAACTCATCCACACGGCGAAGGCACGGCCGACGATGTTCTCCTCCGGCACGAAGCCCCAATAGCGGCTGTCGTTGGAGTGGTCGCGGTTGTCGCCCATGGTGAAGTAGTGCCCTTCGGGAACCACCACCTCGCGCATCTGTGGGCCCGGGTCTCGAGGATTATTGTAGATCCGGTGCTCGAGTCCGCCCAGCTGCTCGGCCAGCAGCAACTCGCCGGGGGCGCCGGCGGGGCCCTCCTCCAGCAGGCGCTTGGGGACCGGCTCACCGTTGACGTAGAGCTGCTTGCCCTCGTAGCGCAGGGTGTCGCCAGGCAGGCCCACCACCCGCTTGATGAAGTTCACCGCGGGTTCGTTGGGAAAGCGGAACACCATGACGTCACCGCGCTCCGGCTCATTGAATTCAATGATGCGGGTATGCACCACCGGCAGGCGAAGCCCGTAGGTAAACTTGTTGACCAGGATGAAGTCGCCCACCTCAAGGGTTGGGCGCATGGAGCCCGACGGGATCTGGAAGGGCTCCACCACGAAGCTGCGCAGCACCAGCACTACCAGAAGCACCGGAAAGAAGGAGCGCGAGTAGTCCACCGGCCAGGGCTCCTTGAGCACCTTCTCGCGGGCGACGGGGTCGAGCCCCTCGGTGGTGCCGGCCTCGGCGTTGGCCGCGGCGCGGCGGCGGGCGGGGCGCCACCAGATGAGGTCCAGCAGCCAGATCAGGCCGGTGATGGCAACGGCCACCACCAGCAACAGGGAGAAGTCCATGGAGGTATGCGTTCCTGGTGTTTGAAATCAGTCATTGACCCTGAGTACAGCAAGGAAGGCATCCTGGGGAATCTCCACCCGGCCGACCTGCTTCATGCGTTTCTTGCCCGCTTTCTGCTTCTCCAGCAGCTTCTTCTTGCGGCTGACGTCACCGCCATAGCACTTGGCGGTCACGTTCTTGCGCAGCGCCTTTACCGTGGAGCGCGCCACCACCTGGCCGCCGATGGCCGCCTGGATGGCCACGTCGAACATCTGGCGCGGAATCAGCTCCTTCATCTTCTCGACCAGCAGCCGGCCGCGACCATGGGCGTGGTCGCGATGGATGATCACCGCCAGGGCGTCGACCTTCTCGCCGTTGATCAGCACGTCGAGGCGTGACAGCTTGGCCGCCTGGAAGCGCTCGAAACCGTAGTCCAGAGAGGCATAGCCCTTGGAGATCGACTTGAGGCGGTCGAAGAAGTCCATCACCACCTCGGACATCGGCAATTCGTAGACCAGCTGGATCTGGCTGCCGAGGAACTGCATGTCCTTCTGGGTGCCGCGACGGTTCTCGCACTCCATGATCACGTTGCCGACAAACTCCTGGGGCACCAGGATGCTGGCGCGCACGATCGGCTCGCGCATCTCCTCCACATCGGCCATGTCGGGCAGCTTGGAGGGGTTGGAGACGTAACTCACCTCGCCATTCTTCAGCGCCAGCTCATAGACCACCGTCGGCGCCGTGGTCAGCAGGTCCAGATTGTACTCGCGCTCGAGACGCTCCTGGACGATTTCCATGTGCAGGGTGCCGAGGAAGCCGACCCGGAAGCCGAAACCCAGGGCTTCGGAGTTCTCCGGCTCGTAGGCCAGGGAGGCGTCGTTGAGCGCCAGCTTCTCCAGGGCGTCGCGGAAGTCCTCGTAGTCGTCGGCGCTGACCGGGAACATGCCGGCGTAGACCTGGGGCTTGACCTTCTTGAAGCCCGGCAGGCGCTCGACGTTCGGCGTCCTGGCGTGGGTGATGGTGTCCCCCACCGGCGCGCCTTGGATCTCCTTGATGCCGGCCACGATGAAGCCCACCTCGCCGGCCCGCAGCACGCCGGTCTCCTTGCGCAGCGGCGTGAAGATACCCACCTCGTTAGCCTGCCAGTCGCGGCCGGTGGACTTGAGGCGGATCTTCTCGCCCTTCTTCAGGGTGCCGTCGAAGAGGCGCACGAGCGAGACCACCCCGAGGTAGTTGTCGAACCAGGAGTCGATGATCAGCGCCTGCAGCGGGGCATCGGGGTCGCCCTGGGGCGGCGGAATATCACGCACCAGCCTCTCGAGCAGGGCATCGATGCCCAAGCCGCTCTTGGCGGAGACCTGGCAGGCATCGGTGGCGTCGAGGCCGATGATCTCCTCGATCTCGTGGGCCACCTTGTCGGGGTCGGCCTGGGGCAGGTCCATCTTGTTCAGCACCGGCAGCACCTCGAGCCCCTGCTCGATGGCGGTATAGCAGTTGGCCACCGACTGGGCCTCGACCCCCTGGGCGGCGTCCACCACCAGCAGCGCGCCCTCGCAGGCGTACAGCGAGCGCGAAACCTCGTAGGAGAAGTCCACGTGGCCCGGGGTATCGATGAAGTTGAGCTGGTAGGTGTTGCCGTCCTGGGCGTGGTAGTCCAGGGTCACCGACTGGGCCTTGATGGTGATGCCGCGCTCGCGCTCGAGGTCCATGGAATCGAGCACCTGCTCCTTCAGCTCGCGCTCGGAAAGCCCTCCGCAGCTCTGGATCAGGCGGTCGGCCAGGGTCGACTTGCCGTGGTCGATGTGGGCGATGATCGAGAAATTGCGGATATGCTTGAGCTTGTCGGAAGAGGTGTCTTGGGCCATCGAGAGAATTCTGCCTGAATAAGGTTCTGGCCGAGCCAGGCGGCGCGCGTGCCGCCTGCAAGTGGCCGGGTTCGGGCAACATTGTACCGGCATGCGCCGGCCAGATACAGCGAACCCGGCGGCCTGGGGCCGCCGGGTCAGGGTTGCGCCGCAGAGTGACTCAGTCGCCGGCCAGGCGCAGCGCCACGAACAGCGAGCGGCCGTCGCGGTAGAGGCGCACCGGCACGGCACGGTCGGTGGGCAGTTCACTGGCTATCTCGACCAGCTGAGCGGAATCACTCACGGCTCGGTGGTCGATGCTGACCAGAATGTCGCCGGGACGGATACCGGCCGCCGCGGCGGCGCCATTCGGGTCGACCTCGCGCACCCGCACGCCGCCCTCGATGCCGAACTGCTCGCGCTCGGCGGCCTCCAGCTCACCCACCGAGATGCCCAGGCGGGCCTGGCGACTCTCCTGGGGACGGCTGGAGGTGACGCGCTCGGCGTCGGGCCAGTCACCCACGGTAATGCTGAGCTGGCGGCGCTCGCCGTCGCGCATCAGCTCGAGTGCCACTTCGCTGCCCGGCGTGGTGCGGCCAATCAGGCGCGGCAGGGTGCTGGAGTCGTGCACGCGACTGCCGTCCACCTCGAGGATGACATCGCCGACCTGAAGGCCGTCGCGGGCGGCCGGGCCCTCGGGGTCGAGGTCGGCGATCAGCGCACCGCTGGGGCCCTCCATGCCGAAGGATTCGGCCAGGTCCCGGGAAACCGGCTGGATCATCACCCCCAGCCAGCCGCGACGCACCTGGCCGTCATCGCGCAGCTGGTCGGCCACGTCCATGGCCACGTTGATGGGGATGGCAAACGACAGGCCCATGAAGCCGCCGCTGCGGGTGAAGATCTGGGAGTTGATCCCGATCACCTCGCCATCCAGGTTGAACAGCGGCCCGCCCGAGTTGCCCGGGTTGATGGCCACGTCGGTCTGGATGAAGGGCACGTAGGCGTCCCGGGGCAGGGTGCGGTCGATGGCGCTGATGATGCCGGCCGTAACCGAGTGGTCGAAGCCGAAGGGCGAGCCGATGGCGGCCACCCACTCGCCCACCCTGAGGGTATCGGAGTCACCCAGCTTGAGAGGCGGCAGGTCCTCGACCTCCACCTTGAGCAGCGCCACATCGGTGCGCTCGTCGCTGCCCACCAGCTCGGCCTGGAGTTCTCGGCGATCGCTCAGGCGCACCAGGATCTCGTCGGCGCCATCCACCACGTGGGCATTGGTCAGGATGTAGCCATCTTCGCTGATGATGAAGCCGGAGCCCAGCGACTGGCGCTCCTGGGGCCGACCGGGGGCCTGCCCGCCGGGCGGGTCCGGGAAGCGATCGCCGAAGAAGTGACGGAAGATCTCGGGCAGCTCCTGGCCGCCGAAGCCCTGGAAGGGATTCTCGCGACTCTGCACCGTGCGGGTGGTGGAGATATTGACGACGCCAGGCGCGGCCTCCTCCACCAGCACGGTGAAATCGGGCAGCTCCTGGGCCGTGGCCGACTGCCAGGCCAGCAGGGTCGCAGCCAGCAGCATCCACAGGGAGAAGGGTCGGATCATGCGTTTCATGCAAGGCTCCTGCGATGGGTCGGGACAGATGGGTCGGGACAACAGTTATTGAAATTTCGGGTGGCGATGATTGTGGGGCTGACGGGCCGCCATCAAGGCGCCCCCCAGACCAGGCTGTCGGCGACTCGCAGCAGCACCCGGGGGGGTAACTCGCCCATGACCACCAGCTGGCGCGGCTGACCTCCCAGATCGCGGTGCCGCACCGCGGCATGGGAGACGCCCAACCGATGAAGCCCGGGCGCCAGCAGCTCCACGTCGTCAGCGGGCGCCACGAACAGGCTGAGGGTAGCGAGACCGTCGCTGTAAAGACGATGGATGACGCCCTCACCGTGGCGGGCGCTGCGGGTATCTGCCGGCTGAGCGATGAAGCCTTCGGGCAGCCAGCCCAGCCGCCAGGGGTCCGTCGGCACCTCGCGCTGGCGGTCAAGGCGTATCTCTCCCTGATGCAGACGCGGCTGCTCCAGGGTGGTCAGCTGGAAGGTCTCCAGGGGGCGCCCAGTCTCGTCGAGCAGCGACTGCTTCAGGGTCAGGCCGGTGGCCTGGTCCAGCCACAGACGATGGCCGAAGCGAAAACTGTCCAGGGGGGAAATGTCCAGACGCAGGCCGCGACGATTGGCGATGCGCTCCTCACCGCCGAGCTGAAGACGGTAGAGAGCGCTTGCCCGCTCAGCGATGCCGGCGGGCGAGGGCGGCGCCTCGCCGCCCTCCCCTGACCCGCCCAGGCGGCCGATGCGGCCTCGGCGTTCGAACACCATGGGTGGGCCATCGAGATAGCTGGCGACGCCCCGCTCGATACCGTCATGCACATCGTGGGTGAGAGTCAGGGTGCGGACGCCGTCGAGGCCGATACGCACGGCATGGGCATTGTACTGATAACAGTGGCCGGCCCAAAGGCTGCGCTCAAACCACTGCTGGGCGGTGGTTGGCACCTCGAGATGAGCCAGGGTTCGACAGTCGAAACGCTCATCATCGGGCTCGGCCGCCGGGGTACCCGCACTGATCAACAGGCCACCCAGGCAGCTCGCAGCCAGGAGACGCAGGCGTGACGCGCTCATCGTCACCCTTCTTCGCTCAGCGCTGACCGAGGCTGTCGGCGCCGGAGGCGCGCAGCAGCGGCATCCAGGTATCGCCACTGCGGAAGGCGGCTCCCTCGGCGTGACGGTCCAGATAGGATTGCAGCAGAAGCGCCTGCTCTTCATCGGCAAGCATCGACTGACGCTGGCCTGGCGCCATGAACATGGGGGCAGAGTCGCCACCCGTGCCGACGGTCATCAGACCCTGGCCACCGCCCTGGGGAAGCTGGAACAGCGGGAGTTCGGTCAGGGAAGGCCGAGATACGGTGCCATCGCTGGATACCAGGCTGGCAGGGGCCGGCTGAGACGCACTGCCGCCCGCCACCGTGCCCGGTTGGGTACCGTCGGGAGCGCCGCCGGAGTAGAACTGCACCCCGGTGATGACCATCAGCGACACTGCGGCAGCGATGCCGGCGCTGCGCGCGAAGGGCAGCGTGCGGCGGGGAGCCGGCGGAGCCGTGTCCATCTGCGGCGGCTGCTCGTCCTGCAGGCGCGCCATGATGCCGGCGGAGAGATCGGTGGAGACGTCGACGTCGGGTTCCCGACGCATCAGGCTGCGCATCAGATGATAGCGACGCCAGGCATCTGCGGAATCGGGAGAGGCGTCCAGCGTCTTGAGCAGCCGGCGAAGCTCGAGTTCGTCTCCCTCGTTATCCATCAGGGCAGAAAGCGATTCCCGTGCATTCTGACTCATTCTCAACACCCCCTACAGTGGCAAGGCGCTCCGCCCTGCTCCCTCATTTCAGCCTGGAATCGACATTCCCGGCTGGGTCCGGGAATGTCGACGCGATCTCCGCCGCACGGCGGATCGAACACTGCTTCTGACGTCAAAGACGACCGACAGTTCAGCCAATCGACAAAAAGTGTGCAACCCTTCCTGCCGGCCGACTACTCCTCTACCGTCTCGCGGTTGCGGGAGGTGGTGACCAGCGGCTGGATGTGCTGGTCCACCGCCTCGCGGGCACGGAAGATCCGCGAGCGTACCGTGCCCACCGGGCACTGCATGATGTTGGCAATATCCTCGTAGGAGAGCCCCTCGAGCTCGCGCAGGGTAATCGCCGTGCGCAGATCATCGGGCAGATTGTCGATCGCCTCGAACACCGCCGCCTCGAGCTGGTCACGCGCCATGGCCGCCTCCGGCGTCTCGGAGTCCGCCAGTCGCCCGCTGTGATCCAGGATCTCGGCATCGGCGATATCCAGATCGCTGCCCGGTGGACGGCGCCCCCGGGAGACCAGATGGTTCTTCGCGGTGTTGATGGCGATGCGGTACATCCAGGTATAGAAAGCGCTCTCGGCGCGGAACTTGCCCAGGGCTCGATAGGCCTTGATGAACGCCTCCTGGGCCACGTCCTGAACCTCGGAATGATCGTGCACATAGCGCCCGATCAGGCCGATGATCTTGTGCTGGTACTTCTTCACCAGCAGATCGAAGGCGCGGTTATCGCCCTGCTGGGCGCGCTCGACGAGCTGCTGGTCGGTCTCCCTGGCGCCCATTCACGACCTCCCCGACAGACGACGAGGATAGCGTGGCGAGTGCGCCCGGAGAGCGGCGGTCATGTTGGAAAATACGTGCATGGCGTCAACCTGGAGCCCTGGGTGGGCGGCGAAGTGTCCGGAGGCCGTAGCCCAAAGTCGCACAAGTGTTCCCTTTTCCTGGCCATCCATCAACCCGGCGGGCCTGGTCGAATCGCTGACAAGAGAGCCCGCGGTCAGACCACCCCGGGGCGCCGGGGTTCCGTGATTGATCTCTTGCGGCCCCACCGGTGTATAGTAGGAGGAAACACTATCACTCGCCCCCGGGCCATCAGCGCAGACACGACACACAGGTAGCCGCATGACAGATAAGCAGGTCAGCAACCTCAACGTCCTCTCCCAGGACGTTCTCATCACACCCGACGCTCTGAAGCAGGAAATCCCCCTCACCGAGACCGCGGAGCGCACCGTCATCGAAGGGCGGGAGACCATCCAGCGCATTCTCGACGGTGAGGATCCGCGCCTGCTGATGGTGGTGGGTCCCTGCTCGATTCACGACGTGGACGCCGCCCTCGATTATGCCCGCCGCCTGCGCCGTCTGGCCGATGAGGTAAAGGATAGCCTCTACATCGTGATGCGCGTCTACTTCGAGAAGCCACGCACCACCGTGGGCTGGAAGGGCCTGATCAACGACCCGCATCTCAACGGCTCCTTCGAGATCGAGGAGGGCCTGCACATCGCCCGTCGCCTGCTGGTGGAACTGGCCGAGATGGGCCTGCCGCTGGCCACCGAGGCACTGGACCCGATCTCCCCCCAGTACATTCAGGACTGCATCAGCTGGTCGGCCATCGGTGCCCGCACCACCGAGTCCCAGACCCACCGCGAGATGTCGTCGGGTCTCTCCTGCCCGGTCGGCTTCAAGAACGGCACCGACGGCAGCCTGGAAGTGGCGGTCAATGCCCTGCAGTCGGTCGCCCACCCCCACAATTTCCTGGGCATCGACACTGCCGGCCGGGTAGCGATCATCCGCACCCGCGGCAACACCTACGGCCACGTGGTGCTGCGCGGCGGCAACGGCAAGCCCAACTACGACAGCGTCAGCGTGGCGCTGGCCGAGCAGGAGCTGAGAAAGGCCGGCATCAAGCCCAACATCATGATCGACTGCTCCCACGCCAACTCCAACAAGGACGCGGCCCTGCAGCCGCTGGTGCTGGAGAACGTCACCAACCAGATCCTCGAGGGTAACCGCTCGATCATCGGCCTGATGGTGGAGTCGAATATCGGCTGGGGCAGCCAGAAGGTGCCGGCGGACCTGAGCCAGCTGCAGTATGGCGTCTCCATCACCGACGCCTGCATCGACTGGGACGCCACCGACCGAGCCTTCAGGGCGATGAGCGAGAAGCTCGCCCCGGTGCTGGCCAAGCGCCGGGGGGCGGCGTGAGCGCATCCCGATAACGCCTCTGCACATGGTTCTCTGACCCCAGGCTCTCTGAACCTGACACCCCTGTATCCCCGCGGGCCTGCCGACTGGCGGGCCCGCGATCGTTTCCGGCCTCCTTGGCTATCTATCCCTGGCGGATGCCATCGATCTCGCGAACGAAGGGCGGCAGGGCGTCGAGCAGGGCCCGTCCGTAACGGCGGGTGAGCACCCGGCGATCGAGCAGGGTGATGCGGCCGCTGTCGGCCTCCTTGCGGATCAGCCGGCCGCAGGCCTGGACCAGCTTGATGGAGGCATCGGGCACGCTGATGCGCATGAAGGGATTGCCGCCGCGGCTCTCGATCCACTCGGCGAGCGTCGCGCCCACCGGGTCGTCGGGCACCGCGAAGGGCAGCCGGGTGATCACCACATGGGTCAGGTAGTCGCCGGGCAGGTCGATGCCCTCGGCGAAACTGGCCAGCCCGAAGATGATGCTGCCCTCCCCCGCATCGACCCGGGCCCGGTGCCGGGTGATCAGTTCACGCTTGGGCAGCCGGTCCTGGGCCAGCACCCGCTCGCCGAGGGCCTTCGGCAGCGCCTTCTCCACCGCGCGCAGCTGGGCGCGGGACGAGAAGAGCATCAGCACCGCCTCCTGCTGGCCCAGCGCCAGGACGAAGTCGACGATGGCGCGTTCGTGGCCCTCGCGATCGGCGGGGTCGACGGCCTCGCGTGGCACGCTGAGCACCGCACGGGAGTAGTCGAAGGGGCTGGGCAGGCGCTGGTAGCGGTAGCGGTTGGCCAGCCCGGCTCGCTCCTGCAGGCGCTCGAAGCGCCCGAGTGCCGTCAGGGTAGCCGAGGTGACCACGGCACCGAAGGTAGTCCCCCACAGGGTCCTGGCCAGGGTATGGGCCGCCGAGACGGGGCTCGCCGAGAAGGTCAGCTCCGGGTCGGCCCCGAAGCGCTCCAGGCTCAGCCAGCGGGCCCGGGGCGGCTCTCCGTCCGGGTCCGTTTCGGCAAAGGCCTGCCACAGGGCGTGGGCCTCCAGGGCCCGCCCATGCAGCAGCGCCAGCAGCGGCAGCCAGGCCTCGGCCTGCTCGCGCGGCAGGCCGGTGTGCTTGTCGGGGTCCAGGCTCTCGCGCAGGATGTCGGCCATGCTCTCCAGGGTGCGCGACAGCTCGGCGAAGATGACCAGCAGGGCCCCGGCCAGCTCGCGCAAGGCCCCGGGCGCACGCCCCATCTCGAAGCGGTGCTGGCGGTCCTCCTCGCCGTCGGCGAGCCCCTCGGGGCGCCCGGCCAGCTGGTGGCCCAGGGCGAAGGCCTCGCCGAGCTTCGGCTCCAGCGCTTCGATGGCCTGGGGCAGCGTGGCCAGCAGCCGCGCCAGGGTGGGCTGTACGGCCAGCGCCTGGTTGAGCTCGGTCAGCGACTTCCTGAGGGTGCGCAACCAGCCGAGGGCACCGCCCACGGCGAAGCGATGGGTGAAGTGATTCAGTGCCTTGTCGGGAAGGTGGTGGCCCTCGTCGAAGACATGGATGCAATCGCCGGGGGCGGGCAGCACGACGCCGCCGCCCAGGGAGAGGTCGGCCAGCACCAGGTCGTGGTTGGCGACGATGATGTCGGCCTGCTCCAGGTCGCGCCGTGCACGAAAGAAGGCACAGGCGCCGAAGTGGCCGCAGCGGCGATTGGTACACTGGCGGTGATCGACGGTGAGCTTGCGCCAGTGGCCGTCGTCGATGGCCTCGGGCCAGCTGTCGCGATCTCCCTCCCAGCGGCCATTGCCGTAGGCCTCGCCCAGCGAGGTGGCCAGGGCCTGGAAGTCGTCGCCGCCGCTGGCGATCTCACGCTCGAAGAGCGACAGGGTGGGATTATCCTCGACGCCGTCGAGGGCCTGGTCGAGACGCGCCACGCAGATATAGCGGCCGCGCCCCTTGGCCAGGGCATAGCTGAAGTCGATGCCGCTGTGGGCCTTGAGCGCGGGGAGATCCTGATGGAGCACCTGCTCCTGCAGCGCCACGGTGGCGGTGGCCACCACCAGCCGCTTGCCGCGGGCCCTGGCCACCGGCAAGGCGGCCAGCAGGTAGGCCAGCGTCTTGCCGGTACCGGTACCGGCCTCAAGCACGCAGACGTGCTCGTCGCTGATTCGCTTTCCGGCCTCGTCGACCTCGATGCCCGCCAGGGTGCGGGCGATCTCGGCGATCATCAGCCGCTGGCCGTAGCGAGGCGTGAGGTCGAGGCCCTCGAGCACACGGCGGTAGGCGGTCTGGATCTCGCCCTTCAGGGCCTCGTCGAGCATGGGCTCAGAGCATGCCTTCCGGCGGATGCTCGCAGGGCAGCTTGTCGCCGATGAAACGCTCGATCTCGGGCAGCGAGAAGGCGTCTTCCTCACCCACGAAGCTGATCGATACGCCCTTGGCGCCGGCGCGGCCGGTGCGGCCGATGCGGTGGACGTAGTCCTCCGGATCCTCCGGCAGGGTGTAGTTGATCACATGGCTGACATCCTCGATATGGATGCCGCGGCCGGCCACATCGGTGGCCACCAGCACCTGGATCTCGCCCTCGCGGAACTGCTCGAGGGTCGTGATGCGCTGGTTCTGGGGGACATCGCCGGAGAGCATGGCAGCATTGATGCCGGCCTTGCGCAGCAGCTCATCGAGCTTGCGCACCAGGTCACGACGGTTGCCGAAGACCATCACCCGGTCGAAGCTCTCCTGCTTGAGCAGGTTGACCAGCAGGCGCTGCTTGTCCTCGTCGCCGACCAGGTAGACGCGCTGTTCGATGTCGGCGGCGTTCTCCACCGTGACCGCGATATCGACGTGGGTCGGCTCAAAGGTCCACTGGCTGGCCAGGTTGAGGATGTCCTCGGTGAAGGTCGCCGAGAAGAGGAAGGTCTGGCGCTCCTCTTTCTTCGGGGTGTGACGGATGATGCGCTTGACGTCCGGGATGAAGCCCATGGAGAGCATCCGGTCGGCCTCGTCGAGCACCAGCACCTCGACCTGGGTCAGGTCGACGTCGCGCTTCTGGTGGAAGTCGAGCAGTCGGCCCGGGGTGGCCACCAGCACGTCGAGGCGATCGGCCAGGGCCTCGCGCTGGGCCTGGTAGTCCATGCCGCCCACCACGCTCGCCACCTTGAGGTCGGTGAAGCGAGCCAGTGCCTTGGCGTCCTTCTCGATCTGCAGGGCCAGCTCGCGGGTCGGGGCGACGATCAGCGCCCGCGGGGCGCCGGGCTTCTGGGCGTTGGGCGCCTCCTCCTCGAGGAAGTAGGCCAGGATCGAAATCAGGAAGGCGGCGGTCTTGCCGGTGCCGGTCTGGGCCTTGCCGACCACGTCGCCACCGAGGAGGGTATGGGTCAGCGCTTCGGCCTGGATCGGGGTGCAGTACTCGAAGCCCAGGGCGTGGATGGCATGCATCAGCGGCAGCGGCAGGTCGAAGTCATGGAAGCGCCACTTGCCCGCCACGGCAGGCACCTGAAACTGGCGCAGGTCCCAGCCGGAGGCGTTGCGGCGGCGCGGTTTGCGACGACGACGCTTGGGCTTGCGATCCTGGGCCGGTGCGTTGATCTGATCCGACTCGCTCATAGGCTGCTGTCTGTCCGTTTGGCTGGTTGAGTACATGACACAAATGCGCATTGTAACAGCCAATGCGACGAAGGGCGCGTCTCGTTAGCGCTTCGCCTGTGGCCGGCGCGGCTGGGCTGGTAGAATGCGCGCCAGTCCAGAGGAGTTTTTCCATGACCCGTCGCAAGAAGACCCGTTCGCTGGCCGACAAGGTGCAGATTCGCACCGGCCGGCGCAAGGATTACAAGCAGTGGCGCCACGAGAACCCCGATCAGGTGACCTCGTCCACCCGCTATACCCAGAAGAAGCGCCAGCAGCGCAAGATCCAGGCCGCCCGCAAGCTGGCCCGCCAGCAAGCCGGTGAAGGCATCGCCATCCATCCAGGACAGGCGACCGAGAGCCAGAAGACAGAGAGCCCCGGCACAGGGAGCCCCGACCAGGGGAGCTCGGAGAGCTGATGCGCCTGGTCACGTTCAATATCAACGGCATTCGTGCTCGCCTCCACCAGCTCGAGGCCCTGGTGGCCGCCCAGCGCCCGGCGGTGATCGGGCTGCAGGAGACCAAGGTCCAGGACAGCGAGTTTCCCCGGGAGGCGGTGGAGGCGATGGGCTACCGGGTACTCTTCCACGGTCAGAAGGGGCATTACGGCGTCGCCCTGATGATCGACGTCGTCCAGTGCGGCGAGCCCGAGGCGGTGCACTACGGCTTCCCCGACGACAGTGAGGACGCCCAGAAGCGCATGATCGGCGTTCGGCTGCGCCCCGCGGGCGGCGAGCCGCTGACGGTGTACAACGGCTACTTCCCCCAGGGCGAGAACCTCGACCACCCGGTGAAGTTTCCCCACAAGCGCGCGTTCTACGCTCAGCTACAACGGCTGCTGGAGACCCGGCACCGACCGGACGAGCGCCTGGCGGTGATGGGTGACTTCAATATCTCCCCCGAGGAGATCGACATCGGCATCGGCGAGGCCAACCGCAAGCGCTGGCTGCGCGACGGCAAGACCAGCTTCCAGCCGGTGGAGCGGGAGTGGCTCGCGAGCATCAAGGCCTGGGGACTCACCGATAGCTACCGGTTGCACTATCCGGAGGTGGAGGACCGCTTCAGCTGGTTCGACTACCGCTCGAAGGGCTTCGATCGTGAGCCGAAGCGCGGCCTGCGCATCGACCATATCCTGGTCACCGCGCCGCTGGCCGCGAAGGTAGTCGATGCCGGCATCGACTACGTCCTGCGCGGCATGGAGAGGCCCTCCGACCATGCACCGGCATGGACCGATCTCGAGCGCTGAGTCGGGCCACTCGAGGCGTTGGCGGCGTGACGATTGGCCCGCCCCGGGAGAGCCCCCTATAGTGGATCTCCTGCCCGCCACCCCAGGGATCGATGTCATGCCGCACACGCCACGTCTCGAAGAGATCGGCGCCTTCCGCCTCTCCCCCCTTCCCGAGATCCACTTCGGCCGCCAGACCCTTGAACGCCTGCCGGCGCTGATCGCCCGGCACGGCAGGCGCATCCTGCTGGTCACCGGCCGGCGTTCCTTCGTCGGCTCTCCCCGCTGGCCCGAGCTCCAGGCGGCGCTGGCGGAGCAGGGGGTGAGCTGGCAGCACGTCAGCGTCGCCGGAGAACCCTCTCCTCGCCTGGTGGATGAGGTCGTGGCGGCGCACCGCGGGGCGGGGATCGACGTCGTGGTGGCCATCGGCGGCGGCAGCGCCCTCGATGCCGGCAAGGCCGTGGCCGGCCTGCTGCATACCGGCACCTCGGTCATGGACCATCTCGAGGGGGTGGGCCGGGGCCTGCCCTACCCCGGGCCCGCCGCCCCGCTGATCGCCGTGCCCACCACGGCGGGGACCGGCAGCGAGGCGACCCGCAACGCCGTGCTCAGCGAGCGAGGACCTGAGGGCTTCAAGAAGTCGTTCCGGGACGACCGGCTGATGGCCCGCGTCGCCCTGGTCGACCCGAACCTGCTGGCCGGCTGCCCCGCGGACCAGCTGGCCGCCAACGGCATGGATGCCTTCACCCAACTGCTGGAGTCCTATGTCTCCGCCAACGCCAGTCCGCTTACGGATGCACTGGCCTGGTCCGGCATGCAGGCCTTCTGCCAGGGCTTCTGGACCGCACTGGACGGCGACGCCCGGCATGCCGATGAGGGCTATCCGGGGATCGCCTATGCATCGCTGATGTCCGGCATCACCCTGGCCCAGGCGGGCCTGGGCTCGGTGCACGGCCTGGCGTCGCCACTGGGCGCCTTCTTCCCCGCTCCCCACGGCGTGGTGTGCGGCACCCTGCTGGCCGAGGCCACCGCGGTGAACATCGCCGCACTGCACGAACGCGGGCAAGCCCCCGAGGCCCTGGCGAAATATGCCAGGGTCGGCCGCCTGCTCGGCGATTCCCCCGACCTGGATGACCCACAGGCCTGCAACGCCCTGGTGGCTACCCTGCGCGACTGGACCCGCCGCCTGGAAATGCCGCGACTGGGAGCGTTCGGCATGCAGGAAAGCGACCTCCCCCGCGTGGTCGCCAATTCGCGAGGCGGCAGCATGAAAACCAACCCGCTGGTGCTCAGTGACGACGAGCTCACCGCCCTGCTTGCCAGTCGCCTGTAGCCCCCCAGACTCCTGGAAACCAGGCAGTGCTAAAGTGAACCACCCGATGGGGTTTCACCCCCCGGCGAAGCTGGAACCATGGCTGCCTGTAGCATCCAGGATTCGCTGGGTAAAAGACCGGCCCCCTTTCGGGGGCCGGTCACGGTGTGTTCGACATGTCCATCAAGGATAGGCCCTACAGCTTCTCCTCGAGCTCCGGCAGGGCCTGGAAGAGATCGGCGACCAGGCCATAGTCGGCGACCTGGAAGATCGGCGCCTCCTCGTCCTTGTTGATGGCGACGATCACCTTGGAGTCCTTCATGCCGGCCAGGTGCTGGATGGCCCCCGAGATGCCCACGGCGATGTAGAGCTCGGGCGCCACGATCTTGCCGGTCTGGCCCACCTGCATGTCATTGGGCACGAAGCCGGCGTCCACCGCGGCACGAGAGGCGCCGATGGCCGCGCCAAGCTTGTCGGCGATGCCGTCGAGCAGCGTGAAGTTCTCGCCGCTGCCCATGCCGCGGCCGCCGGAGATCACCACCTTGGCGGCACCCAGCTCGGGACGGTCGGACTTGGCCAGCTCCTCCTTGACGAAGGTGGACTGGGCATTGTCGGCGACAAAGTCCACCGCCTCGATGGCAGCACTTCCACCCTCGCCCACCGCATCGAAGCCGGTGGCGCGCACGGTGATCACCTTGAGGGCGTCCTCGCTCTGCACCGTGGCGATGGCGTTGCCGGCGTAGATCGGGCGCTTGAAGGTGTCCGGTGATTCCACGCTGATGATCTCGGAGATCTGCCCCACGTCCTTGAGCGCGGCCACCCGGGGCAGCACGTTCTTGCCGGTGGTGGAGGCACAGGCCAGCAGATGGGTGTAGTCGCCGGCCAGCTCCGCGATCAGCGCCGCGGTGGGCTCGGCCAGCAGATGGGCGTAGGCGGCGTGGTCGGCCACGCGCACACGGCTCACGCCGTCGAGTTTGGCGGCGGCCTCGGCGATGGCGCCGACGCCTTCACCGGCCACCAGGATATCGATATCGCCCCCGATGGCTTGGGCGGCCGCTACCACATGGGCGGTGGCGCCGGCCAGGGCGCCGTCGTGATGTTCGGCGAGTACCAGGATGCTCATGAGATCCGCTCCTTTCAAAGCACTATTGTCAAAGCACTTTGGCTTCGTTCTTGAGTTTATCGATCAGCTCGTCCACGGAGCCCACCTTGACGCCACCCTTTCGCTCGGCCGGCGGCTCGACCTTGAGCAGCTTGACCTTCGAGGCCACCTCGATGCCGAGATCCGCCGGGGTCTTCACGTCCAGCGGCTTCTTCTTGGCCTTCATGATGTCGGGCAGCTTGGCGTAACGCGGCTCGTTGAGGCGCAGGTCGGCGGTGACGATGGCCGGCAGGCTCAGCTCGACGGTCTGCAGGCCGCCGTCGACCTCGCGGGTGACCTGGAGCTTCTCGCCTTCGACCTTGATCTCGGAGGCGAAGGTGCCCTGGGGCAGGCCGGTGAGGGCCGCCAGCATCTGGCCGGTCTGGTTGTTGTCAGTGTCGATGGCCTGCTTGCCGAGGATCACCAGGCCCGGCTGCTCCTCTTCCACCAGCCTGGCCAGCGCCTTCGCGGCGCCCAGCGACTCGACGCGCTCATCGGTCTCGACGTGGATGGCACGGTCGGCGCCCAGCGCCAGCGCAGTGCGCAGCTGCTCCTGGGCGGCCTTGGGACCGATGGTCACGGCGACCACCTCGGTGGCGATGCCCTTTTCCTTCAGGCGCACCGCCTCTTCCACGGCGATCTCGCAGAAGGGGTTCATGGCCATCTTGACGTTGGTGAGGTCGACGTCGGAGTGATCCGGCTTGACCCGGATCTTCACGTTGTAGTCGATGACGCGTTTGACCGCGACGAGGACTTTCATGGCGTATCTCCGGTGAATTGTTGTTGGGCGTTCGGTGGCAGGGCCTAGCAGAAGGCCTGGAGGCCGGTCTGGGCCCGCCCCAGGATCAGCGCGTGAACGTCGTGGGTGCCCTCGTAGGTGTTGACCACCTCGAGGTTGACCAGGTGGCGCGCCACCCCGAACTCGTCGCTGATGCCGTTGCCGCCCAGCATGTCGCGGGCCAGGCGGGCGATATCCAGCGCCTTGCCACAGCTGTTGCGCTTCATGATCGAGGTGATCTCCACCGCGGCGGTGCCCTCGTCCTTCATGCGGCCCAGGCGCAGGCAGCCCTGCAGGGCCAGGCAGATATCGGTCTGCATGTCGGCCAGCTTCTTCTGGATCAGCTGGTTGGCGGCCAGCGGCCGACCGAACTGCTGGCGGTCCAGGGTGTACTGGCGGGCGGTGTGCCAGCAGTCCTCGGCGGCACCCAGCGCCCCCCAGGCGATGCCATAGCGCGCCGAGTTGAGACAGGTGAAGGGCCCCTTGAGGCCGAGCACCTCGGGGAACATGTTCTCCTCGGGCACGAAGACGCTGTCCATGACGATCTCGCCGGTGATCGAGGCGCGCAGGCCCACCTTGCCGTGGATCGCCGGGGCGGAGAGCCCCTCCCAGCCTTTCTCCAGCACGAAGCCGCGGATATCGCCCTCGTCGTCCTTGGCCCACACCACGAAGACGTCGGCGATGGGGCTGTTGGTGATCCACATCTTGCTGCCGGTGAGGCGATAGCCGCCGTCGACCCTGCGGGCGCGGGTCACCATGCCGCCGGGGTCGGAGCCGTGGTTGGGCTCGGTGAGACCGAAGCAGCCGATCCACTCACCGCTGGCCAGCTTCGGCAGGTACTTCTGCTTGGTGGCCTCGTTGCCGAATTCGTTGATCGGCACCATCACCAGGGAGGACTGCACGCTCATCATGGAACGGTAGCCGGAGTCGACGCGCTCGATCTCACGGGCGATAAGCCCGTAGCAGACGTAGTTGAGGCCGCTGCCACCATACTGCTCGGGGATGGTGGCTCCCAGCAGGCCGGTCTCGCCCATCTCGCGGAAGATGGCCGGGTCGGTCTGCTCGTGGCGGAAGGCCTCCAGCACGCGGGGCGCGAGCTTGTCGGCGGCGAACTGGGCAGCGCTCTGCTGCACCATGCGCTCCTCGTCGGTGAGCTGCTGGTCGAGGAGCAGCGGGTCTTGCCAGTGGAAGGCGGGCATCTGGGACATGTCGAAATTTCCTCTACTCATCATTACGGCCTGTCGTGACAGATCATCTTATTCTGCATTGCGAAACTTGATTCTATTTATATTATGGTGCTGAACGGCCTGACCACAGTCAAGCGCCAATTGTCGCGCTCAAAAACGTGCTGTCAGGAACCAAACCGCCAATAGCGGCATGGCGAGACAGAGAAAAAGGCCGTTCCAGCGATAACCGATCCGCAGCGATGAAACACCAGTGAACCTGGAGAGAATCAGCATCGAGACCGTCATGGGGGATGACATGAGCGCCAGCGTCCACCCCACCAGCAGCGAGACCGCAAGAACGGGCAACGACAGCCCATCGATGCCCAATGTCGGCAGGATGCCTGCCAGCAGGGTGACGCTGACGATGGGATTGATGCCAACCTGCGCCAGCACGGCCACGAGCAGCATGGCGATGACCGCCGTGCCTGCCCCCAGCGATGACAGGAAGCCGAGGCTTCCGGCCAGGGCCGAACCATTCACTAGTCCCACGCAGAGATGCCCCAGATAGCCTGCAGCCCCCAGCACCACGATCTCGTTGGACGCCGGTGAAACCAGCCTGGGCAGCCCGCGATGCAGGGCAACGGTGGCAGCCGGCATTCCCGCCATGCCATGGCCACGGAGCTGCCAGCAGAGCCACAGGAAAGCCCCCAGGGGCGCCCCCAACAGCACGGCGGTGGGCAGCTGAAGATCGAGCCCCCAGGCGAGAGAGAAGATCAGCGCCACCAGCGCGAGCAGCAACAGGGAGAAACGCCCCAGGGGTCTCAGCGAGGGAGCCGCATGCTCCCTGGCCTGCTGCATTCGTGGGCCGGTGACGCGATCGACCCCCCACCCGACCAGAAACAGCAGCAGCGCCGCACCCAGGGCGTAGGGCGCCAGCTCGATCCAGCGCAGGCCCTCCATGCTCGAGAGCACAACCGCCATGCCGATGCCCATAGGCGACACCAGTGGCGCCAGTGCAAAACCGCGCAGCAGCGCAAGCATCATGCGCCGCTGTCTTGCCTGCTGGACCCACAGACGCCCCTGAGCGGCCGCCAGGGTATTGCTCTTCTCTATCATGGCGGCCACGAGATTCAGCACGCCGATGTTGAGGATGATGCCGAACAGCGACGAGCCCAGTGACAGGATCGGATAACGCTGGCTGGGTGGCTGAAGCAGCATGGCATGCCCGCAGCGCTTCACCAGCCTCGACCGATAGGCGGGTAGCCGAAGCAGGCCCAGGGCGACCAGAAAGGTCGCGAAGAAGGCGAAGCGTCCCGCCGCCTCGCGCAGCAGCGCCAAGGGGGCGGAGTGATGCCACAGCGCTACCAGACTGAGCAGGACCACAGCGCCCAACAGGGTAAGGGCCATGGACGAGAGACCACGCAGAGTGAGCAGATACCCTCCCAGAGCGACCATGGCCAACCACTGGGCCTGGGTGCTGACGAACACCAGATCTGCCAGGGTTGCCAGCGTCACGACCAGCAGCAGGGATACCCTCAGGCGATCCCGGCTCACTGGCTCTCTCCCTCCTCGGCCTCGCTTCCCCGACGCCGACGAAAGGACCCTTCCCCCATCGCCACGAGGTTGCCCTGGCTGTCGAATACCTTGCCACTGGCCATGAAGGTACTGCGCCCTCCCCCTTCCAGCCGACCGATAGCGCGCAGCGCTTCTCCCCTGGCTGGCGCAACGAAGGTGGTGGAGAGCGACAGCGTCATCGCCTTGCGCAGCTGATCTGGCGCCTCGCAGTGCAGGCCCGAAAAGCTCAAGGCCACATCCAGCAAGGTACAGAGAACGCCACCGTGCACGATACCGCTACGGTTGAGATGATGCGGCTCGACTGTCAGCTCGAGCGTCACCCGATCAGGCTCCCAGTCGACGACACGAACTCCCAGCAGCTCCTGAAAGCCCACCATCCGCCACGACAACGGCAAGGAATGGCTCATGACGGGTCCTTCCCCTGCGCCATGTCGCGCAGGCGCCCCTTGAGGATCTTGCCGCTGGCCGTCGCGGGTAGACTTTCCACCAGCACGATCTGCGAGGGCCGCTTGTAGGGTGCCAGCCGCTCGGCAATGAACGTCCGAAGCGCCGCCTCCTCGAGGTCTGCGCCAGGCTCACACTGCACGAAGGCCACCACTTCCTCGTTGCCCGATACCTGACGCCCCACCACGGCCGACAGCGTCACATCGGGATGCTCGTTGATCACCGCCTCCACATCGGGAGGATAGATGTTGAACCCGGAGCGGATGATGAGCTCCTTGCTGCGCCCCACGATATAGAGCTGGTCATCTTCGTCGACGCGTGCAATGTCGCCGGTGTTGAGCCAGCCATCCTCAGTGAGGCAGGCTCGCGTCGCCTCGGGCTGACGAAAGTAGCCCTTCATCACATTGGGGCCCCGCACCCAGAGCTCACCCACCTCGTCACCGTCATCGGCGGCATCGCCGCTGGCGCCCAAGGGCTCGAGGCGATACTCCAGCAGCGGCAGGACACGTCCCACGGTATTGCTGGCGTGACGATCGTCGATCCGGGTCTGGCTGATGGTCGGACTGGCCTCGGTCAACCCGTAGCCGTTGTGCAGGGTCAAGCCGAAAGCAGCCTCCACTCTCCCCTTGATATCAGCATCCAGAGGAGAGCCGCCTGCGGAGATATAGATCAGTGCGGGAATTTCCAGGGCCTGACCCTTACGGCGCACAAACTCCAGGGTTCGCGCGTACATGGCCGGAACGCCCTGCAGGACGGTGATGCGTTCCCGCTGCAGGGCATCCAGCAGCATCGCCGCATCGAAGCGCGGCACCGTGTAGAGGCAAGCGCCGTTGTAGAGCGATCCCATGCACACCGAGGAGAGACCGAAAACATGGGACATGGGCAGCACCCCGTAGACGCGCTGCCCCTCACTGAGATGGCGCATGCCACCCGAGATCGAGGCGATATAGAGGATGCCGCGGTGAGTGAGCATGACGCCCTTGGGCGTGCCGGTGGTCCCGGAGGTGTAGATCATCGCCGCGACCTGCTCGGCGCCACTGGCCGCCACCGGTTCCGCATCGCTGTCGGCCAGCGTCCCTACCCGCAGCGCGCCCAGGCTGGGATGCGACAGACGCTCGGCACCGTGGCGACGGCCGTGCGCTTCCGCATCGGGGGACGCCTCACTGGTATAGAAGGTGCGCCGGGGCAGACAGTTATCGCGAATCAGGTCGATTTCCTTGTCCGTCAGGCGCGAGTTGACGATCGCCACCCAGGCATCCAGTTCGCTGGCCGCCAGCAACAGCACCACCAGGGCGCGACTGTTCTCTCCGACCGTCATCAGACGATCGCCGGGTCGAATCCCCAGCGAGACCAGCCACTTCCGGGCCTTGAGAATCTCGCTCCCCAGATCGGCATAGCTCCAGCGGACTTCACCATCGACCAGTGCCGGCCGATCGGGAATGCGCCGAGCATTGTCGAGCACGCGGTGACTCAACCGCTCGGGCAGTTCTGCCACCAGTTCACTCGCCAGACGGCCAAAGATGCGCTCGTCAGGAGCCCGATGTGTTACGGAAAGGCCCATCAGGACGCCTCCCGCACCATATTTCGGGCGATCACCAGCTGCTGAATCTGGGTGGTGCCCTCATAAATGCGGAACAGCCGCACGTCGCGGTAGAAACGCTCGACGGCGTACTCCGCCATGTAACCCGCCCCACCATGGATCTGAACCGCACGGTCGGCAACACGGCCAACCATCTCGGAACAGAACAGCTTGGCGCATGAGGCCAGGGTCGAGACATCCTCGCCGGCATCCTTGCGGCGTGCTGCGTCGAGGACCATGGTGCGGCCGGCATATGCCTCGGTCTTGCTGTCGGCGAGCATCGCCTGAATCAGCTGATGGCTGGATAGCGGCCCACCGAACTGCTGGCGCTCCATCGCATAGCGGAGCGACTCCTCGACCAGCCGTTCGGCGACACCGACGCAGACGGCGGAAATATGCAGGCGGCCGCGGTCGAGTACCTTCATCGCTGTCTTGAAGCCCTGCCCCTCGCGCCCGCCGATGATGTTTTCGGCCGGCACCCGGCAATCATTGAAGATGATGTCGCAGGTATGGGCGCCCTTCTGACCCATCTTGTTGTCGGCAGGCCCGCGCTCGAGTCCGGGGGTGCTGCCTTCGACGATAAAGGCCGAAATGCCACTGGCACCCTTGTTGTCAGGATCTGTTCGTGCCATCACGGTGAACAGATCCGCCTCGGGACCATTGGTGATGTAGCGCTTGGTGCCATTGAGGATGTAGTGATCGCCGTCGCGCACGGCCGTGGTGCGCAGGCTCGCCGCATCGGAACCGACGTCAGGCTCGGTGAGACAGAACGAACTCAGAATCTCGCCGGTGGCCAGTGGCGGCACGTAACGTGCTTTCTGCTCCGGAGTACCGTCGATCAGAATGCCCTGAGCGCCGATGCCGTTGTTGGTGCCAAAGACCGAGCGGAAAGCCGGAGACGTCTTGCCGATCTCCATGGCCACCAGCGCCTCCTCCTCCATGGTCAAGCCGAGTCCGCCGAATTCTTCGGGGATCGACAGGCCGAACAACCCCATCTCCTTCATCTCCGCGAGCAACTCGGGGGGAACGGCATCGTCCTCGGCCAGGCGTGCCTCGTTGGGAATCAGTCGTTCGCGCACGAAACGAGAAATGGTATCGAGAAGCTGATTCAGGAGTTCCGGATCGCGAATCATGGCGTGTCCTCACAGGTCGAGTGGCAGACGGGTCTCACGACGTCGGCAACGCCAGAAGAACCAATTCTGCATAGTAGAATTGTAGTTCGCATCTATTGCCAGGCACTTTTGCATAGCCTAGGATGGGAGTCAATAAACAGAATTCAATTTCGCAATGCAGAATATTATCGTATATCTGTCCCGAAACCCCATCGCAAGGAGAAACCCACCATGTCGCCCCCCTCCCCCTCGGAAGTCACGCCGCCCCTGCCATTCCGCCGTCTAGGCATTGTCGGAACCGGCGCCATGGGACGCGGTATCGCCCAGTTAGCCGCACAGGCCGGCCTCGAGGTTTGCCTCCATGATGCCCGCATGGGCGCGGTGGATGAGGCCAGGAGCTTCATCACCGGTGTCTGGACACGCGGGGTGACGAAGGGACGCTTGAGCGAGAAAGACCTGGCATCCTATCGAGAACGACTTCAGGAAGCCGACGATCTGACGGACCTGGCAGGCTGCGAGATCGTGGTGGAAGCCATCGCCGAGAACCTCCAGGCCAAGCAGGAACTGTTCATGCGCCTCGAAGGGATTCTGGGTGACCAGGCCGTTCTCGCCACCAACACCTCGTCGCTATCGGTGACCGCCATCGCCGCCGCCTGCCAGCTTCCGCAGCGAGTGATCGGCTTTCACTTCTTCAACCCCGTGCCGCTGATGAAGATCGTAGAGGTCATACCAGGCCTGCGGACCACGGCGGATGTCGCCGAGCGCGTCGAGGCGCTGGGACAGGCCATGGGCCACTTCACCGCCCGCGCCACCGATACGCCAGGCTTCCTGGTCAATCACGCCGGTCGCGCCTACGGAACCGAAGCGCTGCGACTGCTCAGCGAGGGGGTGGCCGATCACACCACCATCGACCGCCTCCTTGTCGATCAGGGCGGTTTCCGCATGGGCCCCTTCAGCCTGCTCGACCTGACCGGACTCGATGTCTCCCACGCAGTGATGGAGTCCATCTATCACCAGTACTACGAGGAGCCCCGCTTCCGCCCATCCCCAATCACGCGTCAACGCCTTACCGCCGGCCTGCTCGGCCGCAAGAGCGGCGAGGGCTTCTATCGCTACGAGGATGGCCAAGCGGTGGTGGCGGCGGAACCGACTCCGCCGGAAGCTGCTCCCCTGCCCGTATGGGTAAGCCCCGAAGACCCCGAGGCCGCCCAGGCACTTTCTGCGCTCGTTTCCGCTGCCGGCTGGCCGCTGGACCGGGGCGAGCGGCCAGCCGGAGAGTCACTGTGCCTGATCACTCCGCTGGGCGAAGACACCACCACAGCCGCCCTCCGCCAGGGACTCGATGCCCAGCGCTGCGTGGCCGTCGAGATGCTGGCGGGCCTCGATCGCCGCCGCAGTCTGATGACCACTCCGGCTACCGAGACCCGCTATCGGGATGCCGCCTGGGCTCTGCTCGGCGACGATGGCACGCCGGTAAGTCCTCTCCACGACAGCAACGGCTTCGTGCTCCAGCGCGTCGTCGCCTGCATCGTCAATGTCGGCGCCGAGATCGCCCAGCAGGGCGTGGCTGAGCCAACAACTCTCGACCGCGCCGTGGAACTGGGGCTTGGCTATCCCCATGGCCCGCTGGCCATGGGCGACCACTACGGCAGCCGGCGCATCCTTACGATTCTCGACAACCTCTTCGCTGCCACCCGCGATCCCCGCTACCGCCCCAGCCCCTGGCTGCGCCGACGCGCCGCCCTGGGTCTGCCGCTGACCACCACGGCCCAACCAATCTGACAGGAGCTATCCCATGCAAGACGCTTTGATCTACGACGGAGTTCGTACACCATTCGGCCGCCACGGCGGCAGCCTCTCCGCTTTGCGTCCTGACGACCTGCTGGGCAGGACTCTGAGGGCCCTGGTCCAGCGCAACGGTTTCGCCCCCGAAGACTACGAGGAGGTGCTGGCCGGCTGCACCAACCAGGCCGGTGAGGATTCTCGCAACGTGGCCCGCCACGGGGCCCTGCTGGCCGGCCTGCCGGTCGAGGTCTCCGGCCAGACCGTCAACCGCCTTTGTGGCAGCGGCCTGGCCGCGGTGATGGACGCCGCCCGGGCGATCCGCAGCGGTGAGGGGCAACTGTTCCTGGCCGGCGGCGTTGAGTCCATGTCGCGTGCTCCCTATGTGCTGGGCAAGGCAGATTCACCCTTCGCCCGCAACCAGCCACTCTACGACACCGTGATCGGCTCGCGCTTCCCCAATCCATGGATCGCCCAGACCTATGGCAACCACAGCATGCCGGAGACCGCCGACAACGTTGCACATGACCTGGGGCTGGGACGCGCCGAGAGCGACGCCTATGCGGCGCGCTCCCAGGCACGCTACGGCGACGCCCAGGCCAGAGGCTTTTATGACGAGGAGATCCTCGGTATCGAGGTACCCCAGGGTCGCAAGTTACCCCCGCTGCTGGTCGACAGGGACGAGCACCCACGGCCAGGCACCGATTCCGACAAGCTCGGTAGGCTGTCTCCACTGTTCGAAGGCGGCGTGGTCACCGCCGGCAACGCCTCTGGGCTCAACGACGGTGCCGCCGCCCTGATCGTCGGCAGCCGCGCCGCCGGCGAACGTGCCGGCGTACGTCCCCGGGGCCGCCTCTTGGCCGGTGCCGTAGCCGGCGTGGAACCTCGGGTCATGGGCCTCGGTCCCGTGCCTGCCTCCAGAAAGGCCCTTGAGCGGGCAGGACTGAGTCTGGATCAGATGGACGTGATCGAGATCAATGAAGCCTTCGCGGTGCAGGTGCTGGGCTGCGTCAAACAGCTGGGGCTCTCGGCCGACGACAGTCGCCTGAACATCAACGGTGGAGCTATCGCGATCGGGCACCCTCTGGGCGCATCCGGGGCACGCCTGACTCTGACCGCCCTGCGCCAACTGGAGGCCTCGGGGGGCCGCTACGCCCTGGTCACCATGTGCATCGGCGTCGGACAGGGCATCGCCTGCGTGATCGAGCGCCTGGAGGGGTGATCCACGAACGCCGCCGCCCTTGGGGCGGCGGCGTCGTCTTGGCGAGCCAGGCGGAAATCAGCCGGGCCTCTGTTCCCCGCTCACTTCCGGGAGCGCTGCCCGGCGGCGAAAGGGGCCTGCCAGCCACAGGTAGGCGCCTCCCAGCAGGGTCAGGCCGACAAGGTCGCTGCGCCACTCCGGATAGATCAGCAGAGCGGCGGCCAGCAGCAGCAGCAGGCGTGGCAGCCAGCCGATCGTGCCGACCCGGTAGAGATAGCCCTCCATGGCCGCCGCTACCAGCCAAATGGCAGTAAGGGCGGTGAGCGACGACAGCAGGATGCGATCCAGGGGTCCCTGCAGGATCAGCGCCGGGTTGAGTACGAAGAGGAAGGGCAGCACGAAGAGCACCCCGCCGAGGCGCACCGCGTGGAGGCTGGTGCGGGTATTACTCGCCCCCGCCACGCCCGCGGCGGTGATCGCCGCCAGCGCCACCGGTGGGGTGATGTAGGAGAGCATGCCCCAGTAGAGGATGAAGAGATGGCTGCCCAGAGGGTCAAGTCCCGCCCCCACCAGCGCCGGCGCCAGCAGAATCGACAGGAAGATGTAGCAGGCGCTCACCGTCATGCCCATGCCCAGCACGAAGCTGGTCACCGCCCCCGCCGCCAGCATCAGCGGAATGCTGCCACCGGCATAGAGCAAGAGCTCCCGGGAGAAGGAGCCGGCCACCCCGGTATAGGAGAGCCCCCCCACCACCAGGCCGATGCCCGCCAACACCGCCACCAGGTTGCCGATGCCGTGGGCAAGTTGATAGAGAAAATCGAACCCCTTGGTGAGACTCAGCCGCTGCCGGCGTCGGACCAACGAGATTGCCAGCAGCACCAGGGTCGCATAGTAGGGGGCGTAGCTCTCTAGGCGCATCACCAGCAGCATGTAGATCAACACCGCCAGGCTGAGCAGATAGGGCCAGCCCTCCTTCAGGGTGGCGAGCACCCGCGGAATCTCCTCGGGGCGCATGCCTTGAAGCCCCTGGCGGGCCGCATAGTGGTCCACCTGGAGCAGCAGCGCCAGGTAGAAGAGGATCGCCGGCAGCAGCGCCGCCACCATCACCTCGGCGTAGCTGACGCCCAGGAAGGAGGCCATGATGAAGGCCACCGCGCCCATCACCGGCGGCATCAGGGTGCCGCCGGTGGAGGAGCAGGCCTCCACGGCGGCGGCATACTCCCGCGAATAGCCGCTGCGCTTCATGGCTGGGATGGTGATGGTCCCGGTGGTGAGGATATTGGAGACGGCGCTGCCCGAGAGGCTACCCATGAAGGCGCTGGAGACCACCGCCACCTTGGCCGGGCCGCCGCGACTCCGGCCCATCAGGGCGGTGGCGAAGTTCATGAAGAACTCGCCGCCTCCGGTGATGGTCAGGGCGATGCCGAACACCACGAAGCCGATGATCAGGTTGGCCACCACCTGCATGGGCACCCCGATGATGCTCTCCGCCCCCATCACATGGGCACGAATCGTCTCGTCCAGGGCGAAGGGGTTGCTCCACAGGAAGCCCGGCATATGGCCGGCATAGAGCGGGTAGAGACCGAAGACGAGGGCCACCGTGAAGATCGCCCAGCCACCGCAGCGGCGCACCCCCTCCAGCACCAGCAGGATCGTCAAGGTGGCCACCAGGGTCGCCTCGACCGGGGCGAAGAACTCCCAGCCCTCCTGGGTCATGCGCAGCCCGTTGAGCCCCAAGTAGCCGGCACAGCCCAGGGCGGCAGCGGCCAGCGCCCAGTCGTACCAGGGCAGGCGATGGGTGTCGGCGGCCCGGGCAGGATAGCAGAGCAGCGCCGCGGCCAGGAAGATGCCGATCAGGTAGTAGAGGAAGGCGTTGCCGAGGGGATAGAAGCCGAACAGCTTCAGCGCGAAGGTCTGGTTGATGGCCATCAGCAGCCCGATGAGGCCGAGGATCATCACCACACCTC
>NZ_JACUUD010000269.1 GCF_014859505.1 Halomonas sp. | reverse complement strand
TAGCCCAGCGGACGGTGGATCGGCGGGTGGTCGATGGGCAGCTCGTGGAGCTCGCCGGCGACCAGGCGCTCCGGCAGCAGGCTCCAGCCCAGGCCGATGGAGGTCATCATCTTCAGCGTCTCCAGGTAGTGAGTGGAGAGCACTACCGGCAGGCGCAGGCCAGCGGCGGCGAAGCGCGCCTCGATCAGGCTCCGGGTGAAGGTGAGCGGCCCGGGCAGCACGGCGTCATGCTCGCACAGCTCACGCAGCGCCACCCGCTTTCGCCTGGCCAGCGGATGGTCCGGGGCACAGACGAAGTCGAGGCGGTCGACCCACACCGGCACCACCTCGAGCTGGGGGTCGGGGTGGGGGGCCAGGGTCACCACGGCGATCTCCAGGGTGCCGTCGAGTACCCCCTGGTAGGCCTCCTCTGAATCCAGGAAATGGAGATCGAGGCGCACCTCGGGATGAGCCCGGGTATAAGCCTTGAGCAGCGGAGGCAGGCGGTGCAGGCCGATATGGTGGCTGGTGGCCAGGGTCAGGCTGCCGCCGATGTCGCCAGAGAGGTTGCCCAGCGCCCGGCGGCTGTCGTCCATCATCACGAGTATCTGCCTCGCACGGGGCAGCAGCAGGCGCCCCGCCTCGGTGAGACTGATGCCGCGTCCGATGCGATCGAACAGCTTCGCGTTGATCTGGGTCTCAAGCACGGCGATGCGCTTGCTCACCGCCGGCTGGGTCAGGTGCAGCTGCTCCGCGGCACGCGAGAAGCTGCCGCTCTCGGCTACCGCTAGGAAGGCCTGCAGGCTCTGGGTATCCATGGTCCCTCCGTGACTGGCGTGAAATTGCCCATGGGAGATGCTCTGTTGCCCCTCAAGCCTTCACGAGGCTTGAGCTGACTGGTGGGAGATCGGCTTCGCCGGGCGAATGGCGCCGTAGGCGCCCCAGCGGAGTTGCCTGCGTTGGCTTATGCCGCCCAGGAGCCCTTCGGTCTCCATTCGCCGGGCGGAGCCCAGCTCCCACAAAAGCCCAGCTTTCACAATAAGCAATCTGGTTCATCTGTTTTCTCTATTCCTTTGGGGAATTCAATCCATAAATAACATGAATTGATTTTATGG
>NZ_JACUUD010000145.1 GCF_014859505.1 Halomonas sp. | reverse complement strand
GGTGTCCAGGTTGTGGTTGTAGTAGTCGAGCCCCGCCTCGGCCAGGCGCCCGGCCTGGTCGCCGTCCACCATCCCCAGGGTCATGCAGGTCTCGAGCCCCAGCGCCTTGACCCGGCGCACCATCTCCAGCACCGCGTCGAGGTCCTTCTCCCGCGGGCTCTTCCAGGCCGCGCCCATGCAGAAGCGGCTGGCGCCGGCGGCCTTCGCCGCCTCGGCCTGCTCGACCACCTTCTCGACCTCCAGCAGCTTCTCCCGGGGAAGCCCGGTGTTGTAGTGGCCCGACTGCGGGCAGTACTTGCAGTCCTCCGGGCAGGCGCCGGTCTTGATGGAGAGCAGGGTGGAGACCTGCACGGCGTTGGGGTCGAAGTGGGCGCGGTGCACCCGCTGGGCGTGGAACAGCAGGTCGTTGAAGGGCAGGGCGAAGAGCGCCTCGATCTCGTCGAGGGTCCAGTCGTGGCGGGGCTGGGCCGTGGCGGCTAGGGTCAAGGAATCGGCGGTCGAGGTCGCGTCACGCATGGGGGCTCGCTTATGGTCAACTTTGATGTGGTTAACAAGTTGACGGAAAGCCTATCCCAGTGGCGCCTGTTGTCAACCCGGGCGAGTGTCTGGGTTGACCATCTCCTGCGTCGCCACCTGCCGGGGCGCTGCGCCTTCTGCCTGGGCAAGGCCGACCGGGAGCGCCCCTGGTGCGCCGCCTGTTTCGCCGGGCTGCCCTGGAACCTGCCGGCCTGTCCGCACTGCGCAGAGCCCCTGCCCGGGCGCCCCGAGGCGAGGCCATGCGGTCGCTGCCTGCGCTGCCCGCCCTCCTTCGATGGCAGCCGGGTGCCGCTGCGCTATGAACGGGAACTGGCCGGGCTGGTGCAGCGCTTCAAGTTCGAGGCCTCTCCCCGGGCCGGGGCGGTGCTGCTGGCGCTGTTCGAGGCCGGCCTGCCCGAGGCGGCGTTGGCCTGGCCCCAGGCGCTGGTGCCGGTGCCGCTGCATCCCCGCCGCGCCCGGGAGCGCGGCTTCGATCAGGGCGAGTGGCTGGCGAGGCGCCTGGCGCGTCGGCTCGAGCGCCCCCTGGTGCGCGCCCGGCGGTGTCGGGATACCCCCAGCCAGCGCGGCCTGGACCGTGTCGAGCGCCGCCGCAACCTGAGCCGCGCCTTCGTGATCGAGGCACCGCTGCCGCCGCGGGTGGCGCTGCTGGATGATGTCATGACCACCGGGGCGACACTGGAGGCGCTGGCGGCGGCCTGCCGGGCGGCGGGTGCCCGCGAGGTCGAGGCCTGGGCGGTGGCGAGAACGCCGCTGCAGGAAAGCTGACGGCTTTCTGCAGCAAAGCCGACGGCTCTGTTAGCATGCGGGTTTTACTGCCGGTACCGCCGCTATGGAAACTTCCCCACATCCCTTCGCCAGCCTCTCGCCCGCTCGGGTGGTGGCGGCGGTGGAATCACTGGGCTTCTGGCTGCCTGGTGAGCCCTTCACCCTCAACAGCTACGAGAACCGCGTCTATCTGGTGCATGACGACGAGCGGCGGCGCTGGGTGGTGAAGTTCTACCGTCCGGAGCGCTGGAGCGATGCAAGGATCCAGGAGGAGCACGATTTCCTGGCCGAGCTCGACGAGGCCGGGGTGGCCGTGGCCGCGCCCTGGCGCGATGACGAGGGCGTGAGCCTGCACCGCGCCCAGGAGTTTCGCTTCGCGCTCTTTCCCGGCCTGCCGGGCCAGGCCCCGGAACTGGAGAATCCGTCGCACCTGTTTGCCCTGGGGGAGCTGATCGGCGCCGTGCATGCCGTGGGCGAGCGTGGTCGCTTCGTCCATCGCGGCGCCATGGATCTGGACGAGATGGTGCAGGAGGCTCGCGAGCGGGTGCTGGCCAGTACCTGGCTCGGCAAGCGCCAGCGCGAGGCCTATGCCCGGGTCACCGCGGCGCTGCACGAGCGGCTGGCCGACCACGCCTGGCCGGCCGAGCGGGCGATCCGCGCCCACGGCGACTGCCATATCGGCAATATCCTGGGGCGCGATGAGCACTTTGCGCTGGTGGACTTCGACGACTGCCTGATGGCCCCAGCGGTGCAGGACCTGTGGATGCTGATCACCGCCGAGCATGCCGAGGAGCGGCACATGCAGCTCTCGGAGGTGATGGAGGGCTACGAGGAACACCGCGAGTTCGATCGCCGTGAGCTTTCCCTGATGGAGCCGCTGCGCACCCTGCGTCTGCTGCGACACAGCGCCTGGCTGGTGGCGCGCTGGGAGGATCCGGCCTTCCCGGCGGCCTTTCCCTGGCTCGCCGATGAGGGCTACTGGGACGGTCAGATCCGCTCACTGGAGCAGCAGCGACAGGTCCTGGAGCGCGAGCCCCGCTGGTTGGCCTGATGCCGGTCTCATACCCTAACGCACAGCGCCCCTTGGCATGGGGCGCTGTGAGCGGAGTGCTGTGTCGCGTGCGAGGTGGTCGGTTTACTGGTCCGGGTCGGGACGCTCGGCGGGAATCGGGTTGGCCACGCCGGCCCCCTCGGCCTGGCGGCGCTGGATGTTGATCCGCTCGGACTGGTTCTCCTGCTCCTCGATGGAGAGATCGCTGGCCAGCCGCAGCTGGAAGGTGTCCTCCGGGGTGATCTCGCACCGCGCGCCCTCGCAGGCGGCAATGCCGAAGCTGTCGTCTGCGCCAAAGGCCGCCGCCGACATCTCTCCGCTGTAGATCTCGCTGTCGCCGCCGTCGGTGGCGATGCAGGTCACGGACTTGGTGGTGATGCGCACCCGCTCGCCTTCCAGCCGGGCATCCCCCACCATGATGCAGTGGCTCGGCAGTTCATGGGTGCCCTGGCCGTTGGCGACCGGGCGCAGCAGGATGTCATCGAGGCGCGGCTCGTCCTGGTCCAGGGTGATGGAGTCGATCACCTGCACCTCGAGTCGCGCGTCGGCGGGCAGTTCCAGGGTCGCGGCCATCGCCAGAGACGGGCTCAGGAGGGCGGCCAGCAGCAGAAGGGTGGGGGTCTTGGTCATGTCGAGCTCTCGGAAGAAGTCGTGCACTGCATGAGAGCCAAGATTCTAGCACAGGGGAGTGACCCCCTCCCATTTGCTGCGGGGCTGAAGTGCGGCAGGTTGTCACGTGTCGAGCCTGCGCCGCGGTGGGGCTTGCGCTAGAATGCGGAATCAAGGCAAATCATCTTGTACAGAATAGATTTCATGTATATCTTCTGTACATGAATAGCGACCAGGACGGGCTCGACCATGACCGAAGAAATCGCCAACCACTATCGGCACATCCTCCTTGCCCTGGGCGAAAACCCCGAGCGAGAGGGGCTGCGTGACACTCCGAAGCGCGCTGCCAAGGCGATGCAGTTCCTGAACCACGGTTACCTGCAGTCGCTGGAGGAGATCGTCAACGGGGCCGTGTTCGAGTCGGAGACCGATGAGATCGTGCTGGTCAAGGACATCGAACTCTATTCCATGTGCGAGCACCACCTGCTGCCGTTCATCGGCAAGTGCCACATCGGGTATCTGCCCAGCGGCAAGGTGCTAGGGCTCTCCAAGTTCGCGCGCATCGTCGACATGTTTGCCCGCCGCATGCAGATCCAGGAGAACCTGACCCGCCAGATCGCCGAAGCCGTGCAGCAGGTGACCGATGCCCGGGGCGTGGCGGTGGTGGTGGAGGCCAAGCACCTGTGCATGATGATGCGTGGCGTGGAGAAGCAGAACTCCAGCATGACCTCCTCGGTGATGCTGGGTGCCTTCCGCGACAACCCCTCCACCCGCCACGAGTTCCTGACCCTGGTCAACGGACGCTGAGGCCCACCCGCCAAGGAGATCGGCCATGCCGCTGCACGCCATCGATGACCAGCACTTCGATCATGACCTGGCCACCATACGCATCAAGAACCTTCGCCTGCGCACCCATATCGGGATCAAGGAGGAGGAGATCCAGAACCGCCAGGACGTGGTCATCAATGCGGTGATCCGCTACCGCGCCGACAAGGCGGTGGCTTTCAACCATATCGAGCAGGCACTCAACTACCGCACCATCAGCAAGCAGGTGATCGCCCATGTGGAGGGCAACCGTTTCCTCCTGCTCGAGCGCATGACCCGCGAGGTGCTGGACCTGGTGATGGCCCACGAGCAGGTGCTCACCGCCCAGGTCGAGATCGACAAGCCTCACGCGCTGCGTTTCGCCGACTCGGTATCGATCACCCTCTCGGCCAGCCGCGAGCCACGCCGCACCCCCTGAGCGGCGAGCCGTGCCGTTCCCCGGGCCCCGTCGCTTTGAGCGTCGGGGCCTTTGCCCTTAGCATGTGGCGACTGTCATTTGACTGATCGAGCTGGAGCCCTCTTGAACGTCGACAACCCCTCCCCGCCGCCTGCCCGGCGCCGCTACTCTCCCTGGGCCATGGGCGCCATGGTCAGCGCACTGCTGGCCCTGCTGCTGCAGGGGGCTCTGGTCCCCCTCAATCTGGCCGTCGCGATCATGGCGCTGATCGGCCTGCGCCAGATCCGTCGTGAGCCGTCTCGCTACATCGGCCGAGCCTTCTGCTGGCTGGCCATCGCCCTGGTGCTGATCCTCACCGTGCTGACCGCCATGGTGGAGTCGACTGCCCCGCAGCCGCCTGCCGAGTATATGGTCCCCGACGAGGAGCGCAGGGTTCCCGATGCAGAGCGCCTGGTCCCCGAAGACGCGCCGATGGTGCCCGGTGAGGGCGCCAGCGACCGTTGACAAACTCTGCCGGGGGCATGGCGCCTGCCCGTCGTGGTCCCGTATCCTAGAGACGTCTTGCCAGCAGGCCGCCCCTCGGTTGCCTTTACAACAATACCGCCTTGCCCTCAGGAGATGCCCATGGAAGCCCTCAAGGAAACGCAGCTCTACTGTCCCTTCGCCTACATCGATGGCAGCTGGGTCGCCGCCGACAGCGGCGAGCAGATCCAGGTGCTCAATCCTGCCACCGGCAAGCCCATGGGCGATGTGCCACGCCTGGGCCGCGCCGAGACCGAACGCGCCATCCAGGCCGCCCATGCCGCCCTGCCGGCCTGGAAGGCGCTGACCGCCCAGGAGCGTGCCGACATCCTGATGAAGTGGCACGACCTGATGCTGGAGCATCAGGACGATCTGGCCATGATCATGACCTTCGAGCAGGGCAAGCCGCTCAAGGAGGCCGCCGGCGAGATCGCCTACGCGGCCAGCTTCCTGCGCTGGTTCGCCGAGGAGGCGCGGCGTGTCTACGGCGAGACCATCCCCGCCGCCAAGGCCAACCAGCGCATTGTGGTCACCAAGCAGCCGGTGGGCGTGGTCGGCGCCATCACCCCGTGGAACTTCCCGGCGGCGATGATCACCCGCAAGGCGGGCGCGGCGCTGGCTGCCGGCTGCACCATCGTCTGCAAGCCGGCCAGCCAGACGCCATTCTCCGCCACGGCCCTGGCGATGCTGGCCGAGCGTGCGGGCGTGCCCCGCGGCGTCTTCAACGTGGTCCCGGGTCGCGCCAGCGAGATCGCCGCGGCCATGACCGAGTCGCCGCTGGTGCGCAAGATCACCTTCACCGGCTCCACCGAAGTGGGCCGCGAGCTGATGGCCAATGCCGCCCAGCACATCCAGAAGATCTCCCTGGAGCTGGGTGGCAACGCGCCTTTCATCGTCTTCGAGGATGCCGACCTGGACGCCGCGGTGGAGGGCGCCATGGCCGCCAAGTTCCGCAACGCCGGGCAGACCTGCGTCTGCACCAACCGCTTCCTGGTGCAGTCCAGCGTGGTCAATGCCTTCTGCGAAAAGCTCGCCGTGGCCATGCACAGCGAGCTCAAGGTGGGCGACGGCACCCAGGCGGGCATCAATATCGGCCCGCTGATCGACGATAACGCCGTGGCCAAGGTCAGCGAGCACGTCCAGGATGCGGTGGACAAGGGTGCCGAGCTGCTGATGGGCGGCCATCCGCACCCGCTGGGAGGCAACTTCTTCACCCCCACCCTGATCAGCTTCGCCAACTCGAGCATGAAGGTGGCCCATGAGGAGACCTTCGGCCCGCTGGCCGCGGTGTTCCCCTTCGATGACGAGGAGAGCGCGGTGCAGATGGCCAACGACACCGAGTACGGCCTCGCCGCCTACTTCTACTCCCGCGACCTGGGCCGGGTGTGGCGCGTCGCCGACGCCCTGGAGTACGGCATGGTGGGAATCAACACCGGGCTGATCTCCAACGCCGCCGCCCCCTTCGGCGGGGTCAAGGCGTCCGGGCTCGGCCGCGAGGGTGGTCACCAGGGCCTGGAGGAGTATCTCGAGACCAAGTACCTCTGCATCGATCT
>NZ_JACUUD010000144.1 GCF_014859505.1 Halomonas sp. | reverse complement strand
GGCCGAGGATCATCACCACACCTCGGGCAACGCCGTTCAACCGCGTGTTGTGAGTATCACTCATGGTCGGGGCCCTTGCGAGAGAAGGCCGGGGCCGAAGCCCCGGCCGGAGCATTACGAATGTTCGGCGAGGACCGCCTGGCGACGCTCCTCCCAGAGCTCGGTGAAGGCCGAATCGTCCAGGCTCTCGCCTTCCGCAATGGCCTGCTCCCAGGCCGCCTTCAGGGCCTCGAGACGGGCGAGGCGCGCCTCGTTCCAGGCCTGCATTTCGTCGTCCCAGATGCCCTTGTCTTCCATGTAGCGCACCGCGCCCGGGTGGAAAGGAATGTCGAGGGGCGGAACCCCGGCGTCCTCGATGGCCCAGCGATGGATGGCCGAGGTGGCATCCTTGTAGAGATCATAGGTCTCGTCGAGGGCCTTGACGAAGTCGTAGACCTCGTCGTCGCTGCGGTCGGCGAGCGAAACGATGATCGGATAGCGATAGGCCAGCATGTTGGCGGGATTCTCTGCCGAGAGTCCGGCGCCGATGGTCTCCTGGAAGGGCTGGAAGACCGGTGCCACCCGATTCATGCGTTCCCAGCCCGCGGCATCATCGGCCGGGATGTCAACCCAGCGAATGCCCCGCTGAGACTCCTCCAGCTCATAGAGCTGGCTGGCCGTGGTGGTGGTGCAGGCAGCATCGGCACGATTCTGTGCCAGGGAGCTCATAGCCGCCCCGTGGGTCGGAAACATCTCCGCCTCGACGTCATCGCGGGTCAGGCCACCGAAGGCGAGAATGGCGTCGCACTTGACGTTGACCGAGGGGTTGCCGGCCACATATGCGACCCGCTTGCCGCGCAGGTCTTCCAGGGTGTGGATGTTGGCATCGGCGGCGGTGGGCACGCCGAAGGTGGAGGGACGACCGGCCACGGCGCGCAGGTCCTGGGGTCCCCAGCGGCGCTCGGCGAAGTCATAGGTGCCCTCCGAGGCGAAGAAGGACTCGGTGGCCAGATAGGCGTAGTCGGCGCGCCCGCTGAGCAGGGGCTGCAGGCGCCCGATCGCCGAGCCGGCGGGCTGGATGCGAATGCGCGTGTCATGGGCTCGCCCGAAGGCGTCGGCGATGGCCGAGGCCTCGGAGTGGCCCTGGGAGCCTACGTCGTAGGCGGTCCAGGTCATGGTGTCGGGCAAGCCCTCGGCCTGGGCGGCACCGAGGCCGATCAGGGAAGAGGCCAGCAGGCCGGCGGTCAGAATCTTGGGGGTCATGGCATGGTGCTCCATTTATTGTTGACGTTTATTGTCATTGGTAGTGGACAGGGATGCGCCTCACTTCAGGCGCGGCTCGGGAATCACCCCCTGGGCGCGCAGTTTGACCAGCCTGGCCGGGACGACGCCCAGTTCGGTGAGGATTTCATCGGTGTGCTCGGCGAAGCGCGGCGGTGGCCGCCGATAGCAAGCCGGCGTGCGCCCCAGCTTGATCGGCGAGCCGGTGCCCCGATAGGCGCCGATATCGACGATCATCTCCCGATGGGCGGTGTGCGGGTGCGCCAGGATGTCATGGGTCTCCATTACCGGTCCGCATGGCACCCCGGCACGGATCAGACGCTCCGCCAGTGTCGTGCCGTCCTGGTCGGCCAGCACCGCTTCCAGGGCCTCGCGCAGCGCCTCGCGATGGGTCAGGCGAGCCCCGTTGTCGACGAAGCGCGGATCCTCCACCAGTTCGGGACAGCCGAGCAACTCGCACAGCTTGGCGAACTGGCCGTTATTGCCCACGGTCAGGAAGAGCGGCCGGGTAGCGGTGCGATACACCTCGTAGGGCGCGATGTTGGGATGGGCATTACCGGTGCGCCGCGGCGCCGGGCCGCCGAAGAAGACGTTGGGAAAGTGCGGGTGCATCAGCGCCAGCCCTGAATCGAACAGTGCCGCCTCGACGAACTGCCCCTCCCCGCTGCGGACCCGCTCGTGCAGCGCCAGGGTGATCCCGATCACCGCATTGAGGCCGGTGACGATGTCCACCACCGGCAGGCCAACCCGTAGCGGTTCACCATCCGCTTCGCCGTTGACACTCATCAGCCCGGCCATGGCCTGGATCACCGCATCGTAGCCGGGTAGCCCGCCGAGGGGGCCGTCGGCACCGAAGCCGCTGATGCGACAGTGGATCAGGCGCGGAAAGCGTGTCTTGAGGGTCTCATGGCCCAGCCCCCACTTCTCCAGGGTGCCCGGCTTGAAGTTCTCCACCAGCACGTCAGCGGTTTCCAGCAACTCGAGCAGCAGCGCCCGGCCCGACTCCTGGCGTAGATCCAGCGCCATGCCCCGCTTGCCGCGGTTGAGGCCATGGAAGTAGGAGGAGGCGTCTCCCGAGAAGGGGGGCCCCCAGCTGCGGGTCTCATCGCCGCTGGGCGGCTCGATCTTGATCACGTCGGCGCCGTGATCGGCAAGCACCTGGGTGCAATAAGGGCCGCCCAGTACCCGGCTCAGATCGATGACACGAATGCCGTTCAGGGAGGTAAGCGGTGCGTTCATACCGTCACCCCCTCGGCGTGTGGCGCCGCCTCGGTCAGCCCCAGGCCAGCGATCAGCCGCTCGACCGCCGCGGCGTCCAGAGGCGTCTCGGCAAGCAACTCGGCGAATGACGCCTCGGGCACCTCGTCCACCGACAGCGGATCCTGGGGCAGCAGGCGGTAGCGCATCACCAGGGCGGCCACGGCCTGACGCCGCCGGTCATCGTGTTGTTGCCCCGCCTCCCAGGCCAAGAAAACCGCCGAGGCGAGATGATAGAGGGTACTAGCGATGCGCCGCACCTCAGCCTCGTTCTTGGGATTGGCGGCGACGCGCTCGGCGGCGTTCACCCCCTTGGCCAGCAGCTCGCCCAGGAGCGCACGCTCGCCTTCACCCAACGCCGACTCATCCAGCAGACACCGCAGGTAGTTCGCCAGCACCGGCAGGGTGCCCTCGCGACGGATGGCGCGGAAGACGTCCAGGGCAACGATATTGCTGGTGCCCTCCCAGATGGAGCCTAGATGGGCGTCGCGCAGCACCCGGGCATCCGACCACTCCTCGATGTAGCCGCAGCCACCGCGAACCTCCATGCCGTCGCCGGCCACCTTGCGGGCATCCCGGGTGGTACGGAACTTGATCAAGGGGGTGAGGATACGCAGCAACTTTGCGGCCTCCGCATCACCACCATCGGCGCGGCGCAGGCAGTCGGCGGTATGGAAAACCATGCTTCGCCCCTGCTCGGCGGTGAGCAGCATCTTGAGCAGCTGACGCTGCATCAGCGGCAGGTCGATCAGCCGGCGGCCGAAAGCCACCCGGTGGCGGGCAATGAACAGAGCCTCGTTGACAGACCGGCGCATCAGGCCGGCGGAGCGAACGCCATTGGAGAGCCGCGACATGTTGATCATGTCGGTCATCTGCTTGAAGCCCTTGCCCGACTCGCCCACCACATAGGCCTCGGCCCCCTCAAGGACAATCTCACCGCTGGCCATGGAGCAGGTCCCCAGCTTGTCCTTGAGGCGCAGGATGCGGTAGCGGTTGAGGCTACCGTCAGCCAGGTGGCGCGGCAGCAGGAAGAGCGTCAGGCCGCGGGTCCCCGGCTCGCCCCCCACCGGGCGCGCCAGCACCATGGCCAGAGCAGCATCCGGATTGGAGCAGAACCACTTGTCGCCGTAGAGGCGCCAGACGCCATCCTCGAAGCGCGCCTCGGTGGTGATCGCCCCCACGTCGGAGCCGGCATCCTGCTCGGTCATGAACATGGCGCCCTGGAAGAGCTGCTCCTCATCCTGGGAGGTCAGGTTGCCGAGATAGCGCTCGATCAGTTCCTCGGAGCCGAACTTGCGCAGGGTACGGGTCAGGGAGTCGGTCATGCTGAGCGGGCAGCAGAGCCCGAATTCCGCCTGCACGAAGAGATAGGTCAGGCCGTACTTAGCGATGGGAGGCAGCGGCCCGGGCCAGCCGAGCACCCCACCACGGTGGGACATGGCGGCCAGCCCGAAATGGGAGTAAGCGTAGTGCTCGAGCCGGCGATAGGCGGGATGCTTGTCGATGTGCTGCAGGTCAGCTCCATTGCGGGTGCGAAGCTGCAGCATCGGGGGATGGCGGTCGGCCTCCAGGGCCAGGGACTCCAACTCGTCCCCCACCAGCTCACCCAGTTCATGGAAGGCAGAGGCCAGGTGCTCGCGCAGCTCGGGTTCTAGATAGATCGCCAGCAGCCTCGCAAACTCAGGGTCCACGGTGAAGGCGTTGTGGCCTCGACTGTCGGGAATGTTGCGGTGTATGGACTCGGACACGCTCGTCTCCTCTTCTGCGGTCTTGATATTATATTCCGCATACTAGAAGCTGATTTCGCGCCGCCTCCAATACCGATTTCCGAAAATACGATAGTATTTTCTATATCATTACCGCTCCAGCGAGGAGACTCACATGGCCCTGACCTTCCGCCAGCTGCGCTACTTCCTGGTTCTCGCCGAGGAGCTCCACTTCGGTCGCGCCGCCCAGCGGCTGCATATCTCCCAGCCGCCATTGAGCACCAGCTTGCGCCAGCTGGAAGAGGAGCTCGGCGTGCAGCTGCTGGCACGCAGCAGCAAGCACGTGGCCCTGACCACGGCGGGCGAGGCCTTCCAGCGCCAGGCACGCCGCCTGCTGCAGGATCTGGAGGAGTCCCGAGCGCTGATGCGCAGCATCGCCGAGGGCGCCTCGGGGGTGCTGCGAGTCGGCTTCACCCCGGCGATGCTCTTTCGCCGCCTGCCCCAGGCATTGCAGGCGCTGCAAGCCGCCCATCCCGGCATCGAGATCCAACTGCTGGAGCGCAACTCCGCCGATCAGGTCCAGGGCCTGGAGACGGGCCAATTGGACATCGGCTTCATCCACGCCATGCCGCTGCCGGAGACGCTGGCCACCCTGACGCTCGCCGACGAACCCTTCTTCGGCTGCCTGCCGCGCCACCACCCGCTGGCCTCCCGCTCCTCCCTCAACCTACGTGACCTGAACGGCGAGCCCCTGGTGATGTTCCGTCGCGCCCTCTCACCCTATTATTACGACCGTATTCTCGGCCTCTTTCATGTCGCTGACCTGAAACCCAACATCACCCACGAAGTTTCTCAGTGGTTGACCATCGTCGCTCTCATTGCCCACGGCATGGGAGTGGCTCTGGTACCTGCCGCCTTGGAGGGCACCCACTTCTCCAATGTATTCTTTCTGCCTTTGAGTGACGTCACCATCCGCCATCAGTCTCAGTGCGTATGGCTAAGAGATGATGAAGTACCCAACCGCGATCTATTGCTCGATATTGTCGGCAAAATCGTACAGGAGGAGAGCACCTGATATGCGATAATAGATTTCGAAATAGTCTACTAAATTCTGGAAGACCACCAATGACACAAACCTCCCCCCATGAAGATGATCAGGAGCAAGCCAGCAAAGACCGCAACTTCGTCACCGCCCTCGCTCGCGGTCTTGAGCTTCTTCGCGCCTTCGGCGCCGGCGAGGAGTACCTAGGCAATGCGGATCTTTCCAGCCGCACCGGCATTCCGCGGCCCACGGTGTCGCGGCTTACCTATACCCTGACCCTGCTCGGCTACCTGCAGCGCAACCCCGATATCGAGAAGTATCGCCTAGGGGCCGGGGTCCTGGCTCTGGGCTATCGCTACCTGGCCAACATGGGCATACGCGACCTGGCGCGCCCCCATCTGCAGCGCCTGGCCGACGCCACCGATTGCAACGTCAGCCTGGGCACCGCCGACCGTACCTCAATGATGTACCTGGAGACCTGCCACGGCAGCGGGCCGCTGATCATGCGACTGGAGGTGGGGTCTCGCCTTCCGATAGCCACTTCGGCAATCGGCCGCGCCTGGCTCTGCGGCATTCCCGAAAAGAGACGCAAACAAGTCATGCTGGAGCTCAAGGAGATCCACAAAGGTGACTGGGCCCGAATCGAAGCCGGCATTGAAAAGAGCCTAGCCGAGTTCAGGGAGTACGGTTTTTGCCTCTCAGAGGGTGACTGGCAACCAGAGGTAAGCGCTGTGGCACTTCCCCTCGTGCTCGAAGGCGGCGCTGAAGTAATGGCACTCAACTGCGGTGGCTCCAGCCTGCGATTGACCCGTGACAAGCTGATTGAGAGCCTTGGCCCTAAACTCAAGGGCATAGCAATGGATATTGTGGGTATTCTGGAGCCCCGCAGCTTCAGATAAACGACAGGGAAGCTCAGCCTTCGATTCGAAAGGGAAACGCCAAACCATGCCCTCGACCGACGCCTCGCCCGGCCGACTCAGCGTGGAGGCCGGCCGAC
>NZ_JACUUD010000143.1 GCF_014859505.1 Halomonas sp. | reverse complement strand
CCACGCCGGTCTTGACCAGGGTCTCGCAGGCCACCCGTGCCTGCTTGTCACGGGCGATGATGGCATCGAGCACCGCGTCGGAGATCTGGTCGGCGATCTTGTCGGGATGACCCTCGGAGACGGATTCGGAGGTAAACAGGGAGTAGTCGCTCATCAAATGATCCTGGTGAGTGGAAAGTAGGGCATGAGTCAGCTGACGCGGTGATAACCGCCAAGGACACCTTTCTTGCTGAGCATGAATTGCCAGAGCTGGATGTCCCGGGCTCGGAAGGCCCCGGCACAGCTCAGCAGGTAGTAGCGCCACATGCGGTAGAAACGCTCGCCGTAGGCCTCGGCAAACTGCGGCCAGGCGGCCTCGAACTTCTCGTGCCAGGCCATCAGGGTCCTGTCGTAGTCGGCGCCGAAGTTATGCACATCCTCGACCACGAACAGCTCCTCGGCGGCATCGGTGACGTGACCCAGGGCCGGCAGCTCGCCGTTGGGAAAGATGTACTTGTCGATCCAGGGGTCCGGCGAGGAGTTGCGCACGTTCTTGCCGATGGTATGCAGCAGGAAGAGACCGTCGTCCTTGAGGCAGCGATGGGCCATCTCCATGTAGGTACGGTAGTTCTTGCGGCCGACGTGCTCGAACATGCCGATGCTGATGATGCGGTCGAACTGCTCGGTCTCGTCACGATAGTCCTGCAGGCGAAACTCCACCGGTAGCCCGCGCTGCATGAGTGACTTGCCATAGTCGGCCTGCTCGCGGGAGATGGTCAGGCCCACGCACTCCACGCCGTAGTGTTCGGCGGCATAGGCCATGAAGCTGCCCCAGCCGCAGCCGATATCCAGAACCCGCATGCCGGGCTCGAGCCCCACCTTGCGGCAGATCAGGTCGAGTTTAGCCTCCTGAGCCTCTTCGAGGTTGTCGGCATCCTTCCAGTAGCCGCAGGTATAGGTCATGCGCTTGTCGAGCATGGCGGCGTAGAAGTCGTTGCCGATGTCATAGTGGGCCTCGCCCACCTCGAAGGCGCGCTTGGCGGTCTGCAGGTTGATCAGCCGGGTGCGCAGGTGGTGGAAGACCAGCTTGCGGTGGCTGATCTTGTCCGGGAGACGGGCGCGCAGCAGGTGAAAGAAGAACGCGTCCAGGCGCTCGGCGTCCCAGTCACCGTTCACGTAGCTCTCGCCGAGGCCCAGGTTGCCGCGGGCGAGTGCCTCGTCGATGACGCCGTGGGCATTGAGCTTGATGTCCCAGGGTCGCTTGCCATTGATACGAATGTCGGCCTCGTCGAGCAGTTTGGCGACGAAGCGATGAGAGGACGAGGTCTCATCGAAGAACGCGGTGTGCGTCAGCGATTGGCTGTCCAATGGTCAGGTCCTTGTTCAATCCCCCCCTTTGGGGGTGGTCGTTCGATCCTCTATCTCTTGGGTAGGTGGATTGGTGGGGCGGGCTCAGGGTGGACTCGGGCTCATGATGCACTCTCCATGCTCTGGCATGATTAAAAAAGCCGGCACAACGTGCAGGACGGGGCCGGCTCGGGGAAAGGTCAGCGCAGCAGCAGGATCGGCACGCTGGCGCGGCGCAGCATCTCGGTGGTAGTGCTGCCCACCAACAGGTGGCGGATGCGCGAATGGCCGTAGGCGCCCATCACCAGCAGGTCGATGCCCTGCTCCTCCTTGTAAGCGCGCAGGGTGGCCTCCACCTCGCCGGCGCGGATGGCGCCCTCGGCCTCGTGGCCGGCCTCGCGCAGCGTCTTGAGTGCCCAGTCGAGTTGGGAGCGGTTATCGCCGGTCTCGGCGCCAACGATCACCACGTGCACCGGGATGCCGGCGAACAGCGGGCTCCTGGCCAGCATCTCCACGCCCTTGCGGGTGGTCTGGCTGCCGTCGAAGGCGATCATCACCTTCTTCGGGGCCTCGAAGGACGCCGGCACCATCAGAATCGGCCGATGCAGGGTGCGCACCACCCGCTCCAGATTGGACCCCAGGTGGCCACTGGCCTGCTCGGCGCCCTCGCCGCGCTTGCCGATCACCAGTAGGCGCATGTCATTCTGCAGCTCCTCCAGGGTCTCCACCAGGGTGCCGTTGCGCTGGCGGGTGACCGGCTCGGCGACGCCATCCTGGATGGCACGCTCCCGAGCAGCCTGCAGCATCAGCCGGCCCTGCTCCTGGGCAACCTTGGCGCGCTGCTCGTCGAGCCGTGAAAGCTCCTCGAGCAGACGCTCGCGCCCACCGGCCAGTAGATTGCCGGAAAGGTTGCGCTCCTCCGGCGGCACATGGTTGTCGTTCACGTGCAGGAAGGTCAGCGGCGCCTCCAGGGCCAGGCTGGCCCAGGAGGCGGCGTCGCAGACACCTTCGGAGAACGTCGAGCCGTCAATGGCGGCCATTACCTGTTCGGTCATATCAGTGTCCTCCCATCAGTTTCTCGACGGCTTCCGGATCGTCATGCACTGCGAAGCGATCGACGATGGTGGCACTTGCCTCGTTGAGGCCGATCATCTCCACCTCGGTACCCTCGCGGCGGAACTTGATCACCACGCGGTCCAGGGTCTGCACGGCGGTGATGTCCCAGAAGTGGGCGCGGGATAGGTCGATGGTGACCTTCTCCACGGTTTCCTTGAAGTCGAAGGAGCTGCCGAAACGCTCGGAGGAGGCGAAGAACACCTGGCCCACCACCTTGTAGATGCGGCGGCTGCCCTCGTCGGCCTCCTCGCTGCCGATGTAGAGGATGTTGCCCACCTTGTTGGCGAAGTTCATGGCGGCGAGCAGCACGCCGACGAAGACGCCGATGGCCAGGTTGTGAGTCACCACCACCACCACCACGGTGGCCACCATGACCATATTGGTGCTCATGGGATGCTTCTTGAGGTCGCGGATCGACGACCAGCTGAATGTGCCGATGGCGACCATGATCATCACCGCGACGAGTGCGGCCATGGGGATCTGGGAGACCCAGTCGGCCAGGAAGACCACCATCATCAGCAGCACCACGCCGGCGATCAGCGAGGACATGCGGCGGCGACCGCCGGACTTGATGTTGATCACCGACTGGCCAATCATCGCGCAGCCCGCCATGCCGCCGATCAGGCCGGAGCCGATGTTGGCGAGACCCTGCCCCTTGCACTCGCGGTTCTTGTCACTCTTGGTGTCGGTCAGGTCGTCGATGATGGTGCCGGTCATCATCGACTCGAGCAGGCCCACCACGGTCAGCATCAGTGCAGTGGGGAAGATGATCATCAGCGTCTCGAGGTTGAGCGGGACATCGGGCCACAGGAAGACCGGCAGGCTATCCGGCAGCTCGCCCATGTCACCGACGCTGCGGATCTCCATGCCGGTGAGCATGTAGACGGCGGTGAGCACCACGATGCAGATCAGCGGCGAGGGAATCGACTTGCCGACCACTGGCACATAGGGGAAGCCGTAGATGATCGCCAGGCCGGCCAGGGTCATGGCGTAGACGTGCCAGGTCACGTCGGTGAGCTCCGGCAGCTGGGCCATGAAGATCAGGATGGCCAGGGCGTTGACGAAGCCCGTCACCACCGAGCGCGACACGAAGCGCATCAATTCGGCGAGCCTTAGATAGCCGGCGATGATCTGCAGCACCCCGGTGAGCAGAGTGGCCGCCAGCAGGTACTCGAGGCCGTGCTCCTTGACCAGCAGGACCATCAGCAGCGCCATGGCGCCGGTGGCGCCGGAGATCATGCCGGAACGGCCGCCGGTGAAGGCGATGATCACGCAGATGGCGAAGGAGGCGTAGAGGCCCACCTTGGGGTCCACGCCGGCGATGATGGAGAAGGCGATCGCCTCGGGAATCAGGGCCAGGGCGACCACGATTCCCGCGAGGGTGTCGCCTTTCAAGTTGGAAAACCAACTCAGCTTCATTTTTTCGTACATGCTCGAGTCCAGTCGGGGGTGAATGTCATGCCGTCAGGCGTCAGGGCTGTCGGGCAACGCCGGGCCGCCGACCGCACCGCGAGCGCTGCGGTCCATGTCACGGACGATCGGGTATTGCCACTATGGGGATGGGCACCAGCGTGCCCGGCGACCACAGGGTGGCGCCATGCGGTGACGCCTCGATGACGAGGGCGCGACCATATACCATATAAAGAAGGAGAAGTGCGCTAGGGCGGCGTGGCCAGCCCTGCCGGGGGAGTCGTCACGTGCTGTCGGTTCCCTTGCTGTGCATCGCGTCAACGGGAACGAATTGAACGAAAGTCTTATGACCGCTCCCGGGGAGAGCGAAGATTCTAGCAGAACGGATGCTGCAGTGCACCCCCGGGCCGGGAGAGCAGGGGCCGCCACAGCCGGGCGGCCGTGGCGGCATGGGTGGGAAAGGCTCAGCTGGCGTCGCCCTGGTCGGGTGCCCTGGCGCCGGTGCGTGCCTGGGCGGCCGGCGAAGCCTTCAGGTGACGGAAGGCCTCCATGATGTCCATGGGCAGCGGGAAGAAGATGGTCGAGGCGTTCTTGTTGCTCATGTCGCTCATGGTCTGCAGGTAGCGCAGCTGCAGGGCGGCCGAGTTCTCGGCCATGACGTTGGCCGCCTCGACCAGCTTGCGCGAGGCCTGCAGCTCGCCCTCGGCGTGGATCACCTTGGCGCGGCGCTCGCGCTCGGCCTCGGCCTGGCGGGCGATGGCGCGGATCATGCTCTCGTCCAGGTCAACGTGCTTGATCTCCACGTTGGCCACCTTGATGCCCCACTCCTCGGTCTGGGCGTCGATGATCTCCTGGATATCGTTGTTGAGCTTGTCGCGCTCGGAGAGCATCTCGTCCAGGTCATGCTTGCCGAGCACCGAACGCAGGGTGGTCTGGGCCAGCTGGCTGGTCGCCACGGTGAAGTTCTCCACCTGGATGATCGCCCTCTCCGGATCGACCACCCGGAAGTAGAGCACGGCGTTGACCTTCACGGTGACGTTGTCCTGGGAGATCACGTCCTGCTCCGGCACGTCCATGGTGATCACCCGCAGGTCGACCACCTCCATCTTCTGGATCCCGGGGATCACGATGATCAGGCCGGGGCCCTTGACCCCCTGGAAGCGGCCGAGGAAGAAGATCACCCCGCGCTTGTACTCCGGCAGGATGCGGATCGAGGCGGCGATCAGCATGAACAGCAGCACGACCGGTACGAGATAGGAAATCAACATGATCTGTCTCCATGGTTGGCGTGAAGAGCTTGGCGCGAAAGGTTCTGCGTGAAGCCTGGCGGCATCGACCACGACGCCTTAGCGATCCTCCTCCAGAGGCTCGACCTCGACGGTCAGGCCATCGATGCTCGCGACCCGCACCCTCTGGCCCTTGACCAGCGGGCTGTCGCTGCGGGCATTCCAGCGCTCGCCCATCAGGCGCACGTGGCCGGTGCCGTCGAAGTCCTCGAGGACCCTGGCCTCGCTGCCGACCAGCTCCTCCTGCCCGCCCTTGGCCGGGCGCCGGCGCAGGCTCACGAAGCGGGTCATCACCCACAGCATCAGGACCGCGGCCAGCAGGGCGATGCCGCCGATCATCGGCAGCGAGATACTCAGGTTGTCTGCATCCATCAGAATCACCGATCCGATCACGAAGGCGACGATGCCGCCGATACCCAATATGCCGAAACTGGGCATCAAGGCCTCACCCACGATCAGCGCCAGGCCCACCAGAATAAGTGCCAGTCCGGCATAGTTGACCGGTAGCACCTGGAAAGCGAAGAGGGCCAGCAGCAGGCAGATGATGCCGATGGTGCCCGGCACCAGGCTGCCCGGGTTGGAGAGCTCGAAGATCAACCCGTAGAAGCCGATGATCATCAGGAAGTAGGCGACGTTGGGGTTGGTGATCACCGACAGCAGCTCGGTGCGCCAGTCGGGGTCGAAGCGCTCGATCACCAGGTTCTCGGTATCGAGGATCAGCTCGCCGCGCTCCATCACCACCGTGCGACCGTCGATCTGCTCGAGCAGGTCCTCGATGTCGCTGGCCACCACGTCGATGACGTTCTTCTCCAGCGCCTCCCGGGAGGTGAGGTTGACCGCCTCGCGCACCGCCTCCTCGGCCCAGTCGGCGTTGCGGCCATGGCGTTCGGCCAGGCCGCGGATATAGTAGACGGCATCCTCCAGCACCTTGCGCTCCATGGCCGTCTCGCCACGGCGCGGCCCATCGGCGGCGCGGCTGCGCTCCTCGGCCTCCTCGTCAGTGGCCTCGGCGTCGGGAATGGCCCCCTCGTCGCCAGCTCCCTCACCGTTCGCGTCGGCCTCTTCCTGCTGCGCCTCGCGCTCCTCGGCACGAGCACCGCCGCGATCGTCGTCGTCATCGTCGCCGCCG
>NZ_JACUUD010000142.1 GCF_014859505.1 Halomonas sp. | reverse complement strand
CATGGCCGGGCTGGGCCAGGGCGTCATGCAGGGTCCGGGCGTTGTGGCGCATCATGCCCAGCCAGGTGCTGGCCTCGCCTTCCGCGGCCAGGGCGTCGGCGTAGAGGGTGCCGGCGATGGATAGGCCTGTTTCCTCGGCAAGCTGGTTGATGATTGCCGGGCTGGTCATGTTCTCGTGGAACAGCGCCTGGACGTTCTGCTCGCGGATCACGTCGATCAGCCGGGCCATGTTGGCGGCACTGGGCTCCGCCTCGGTGGAGAGCCCCACCGGCGAGAGGAAGCGCAGGCCGTAGGCCCCGGCGAAGTAGCCGAAGGAGTCGTGGCCGGTGATCACGCTGGTGGAGGCGGGAATCTCGCCGAGTAGGCGGCGCATTTCCTCGTCCATGGCCTGGATCTCGGCGATGTAGCGCTCGGCGTTCTCGCGATAGGCGGCCGCGTTGTCCGGGTCGGCCTCGACCAGGCCGTCGCGGATATTGGCCACGTAGACCTTGCTCATGGCCAGGTCCTGCCAGCCGTGGGGATCATTGTCGCCATGGTCATGCTCGTCATGGCCATGGTCGTCATGGGCCGCCGCCACCCGGTCGATGCCCTCGGTGGTGGTCACCAGGGGGCCGGCGTAGTCGCTGGCGTCGATCAGGCGCTCCATCCAGCCCTCGAACTGCAGGCCGTTGAAGACCACCAGGTCCGCCTCGGCCAGGGCCCGGGCGTCGGTGGGGCGCGGCGAGTAGACATGGGCGTCGCTGTCGGGGCCGACCAGGGAGGTCACTGCGACGTGCTCGCCGCCGACGTTCTCGACCATGTCGGCCAGGATGCTGAAGCTGGCAACCACCTGCACGCGTTCGGCGGCGAAGGCGGCGGGCAGGGCCAGCAGGGCGGAGACGCCGAGCAGCGTGGCGGAGGCGTTCACGATGCGCATGGGGCAGGGTTCCTCGAGTGTCGTGTCGTTGGCGTCAGTGGGAGTCGGGGGCGCCCAGGGGCGAGGCGCGGCGCTGCAGGCGCTCGCGCAGGCTGTGGTGGCGGCCCAGCAGCGCCGAGAGCAGATAGGCCGCGCCGGCCAGCAGGATGATCGCGGGGCCGGAAGGCAGGCTCAGGTGGTAGGAGAGCAGCAGGCCGCCGGTGCTGGCGACCATGGCGATGGCCACGGCGATGCCGATCAGCCCCTCCAGGCGCTTGCTCCAGAAGCGCGCGGTGGTGGCCGGTAGCATCATCAGCCCCACCGCCATCAGGGTGCCCAGGGTCTGGAAGCCGGCGGTGAGGTTGAGCACCACCAGGCCCAGGAAGACACCGTGGACCAGACCGCCACGCACGCCCTGGCCGCCCAGAAACAGCGGGTCAAGGCATTCCACTACGAGGGCGCGGAAGATCACCGCCAGGATAATCACGATCAGGCTGCTGATGGTGGCGATCAGCACCAGGGCGGTGGTGTTCACGGCCAGGATCGAGCCGAACAGCACATGGGTGAGATCCACGCTGCTGCCACCCAGCGAGACCAGCATCACCCCGGCGGCCAACGAGATCAGGAAGAAGCTGGCCATGGCGGAGTCTTCGCGGTGGCCGGTCATCTTCGACACGCTTCCCGCCAGTACCGCCACCAGCAGCCCCGACAGGATGCCGCCCAGACTCATGATTGGCAGCGAGAAGCCGGCGAACAGGAAGCCCAGCGCCACGCCGGGCAGGATGGCATGGGCCATGGCGTCGCCGATCAGGCTCATTCCGCGCAGCATCAGGAAGACACCCAGCGGCGGGGCGGCCAGGGAGAGGGCCAGGCCGGCCACGAAGGCGCGCTTCATGAAGCCGTAGTCGAAGGGGGCGAGCAGCCAGGCGTCAAGCAGTTCCAGCATCGAGGGATTCCGGGAAAGTCAGGGGCAGGCGCGGCGCCCGGGGCGGCTGGCCGGCGTAGCGGTCGAGCAGGGAGTCGGGACTGACCCAGCGGCCATGGCCGCCGGCCAGGAAGAGCACGTCATCGGCCAGGCGCGAGAGCTGCTCCATGTCGTGAAGCACCACGATGATGGTGGCGCCCTGCCGGGCCATGTCGCGCAGCACATCCATCAGCACGTCGACGGTCTCGATGTCGACGTTGGCGAAGGGCTCATCGAGCAGCAGCAGCTCGGCCTCCTGCATCAGGGTGCGACCGAGCAGGGCGCGCTGGCGCTGGCCACCGGAGAGCTCGCCGAGCTGGCGGTGGGCCAGCTGGGAGATGCCCAGGCGGGCCATGATCTCGCGGCCGCGGCGGTAGTGGGCCGCACAGTAGCCCTTCAGCGCCCCGTGGCTGGGCCAGGTGCCGGTCATGATCAGCTCTTCCACGCTCATCGGGAAGGTGAGGTCCAGGGCCAGCTGCTGGGGCAGCCAGGCGCGCCGTTCCCTGGGTACCTGGCACGCCACGCTGCCGGCCACCGGGGTCAGCATGCCCATGATGGCGGCGATCAGGGTGCTCTTGCCGGCACCGTTGGCACCGATCAGCGCGGTGATGGCACCATCCTGGAAGCGGCCGTCCAGGTGTTCGAGCACGGTCTGGCCGCCGCGGGCCAGCTGCAGGTCGTGCAGTTGCAGGCGCGACATCAGGACCACCACCCGGCAGCCCAGGAGACAGAGAGCCACAGGCCGGCCAGCGGGGCGGCGACCAGCAGCAGGCGTCGGGTGGCGGCCAGTGACATCAGGGAGAAGTGGCAGGGCCCTTCCGGGCGATGCCGGTGCGTGCGATGTGCCATGGGAGATCCTCCGTGGTGATGGCGGAGGTTATAACATAACAATAGCGACCCTGACCACCTTCATGTAGAGGCTCCGATGGCCGCCTGGTGGGTCAGTAACGCAGCGCCACGCCCAGCTGGTTCGGCCCCACCAGCAGCGCGTACCCCCCCTCGAGATGCAGGTCGCCGAGACTCACCCACGCCGGGGGCAGCGGCCGGCAGCGGCGAAGTGCTACCCTTCAGGCATTCTTCCTGTCATGGACGACCCCGGCATGCTCTCCCGTGCCTATCTCACCTTACGCCCCCGCCTGCTGGGCCTTGGCTTGCCGGGCCTTGGCCTTCTGGCCACGCTGGGGCTCGCCGGCTGCGACGCCTTCGATGGCGGCGAGGTCTCCTCGCCCTACTCCGACTCTTACGCCTCCGGTCAGGGCGTTGCGGGCCAGGAGTTCACCGGCGAGGCCAGGGTGCGCCAGGCTGACCTGGCCGGCGTTGCCCGGGCCCCGGAGGCCGGCGCCGAGGCGGACGCCTCGCGAATCGAGGAGCGTCGCCACTACCAGCTGCAGTTCGATGCCACCGAGTCGCTGATGGCCGCCTACCACGAGGTCCACGAGGCCTGCCTGGGCATGCGCGGCTGCCAGGTGGAGCAGGGGCGGCTCAGCACTCCCCGCCAGGGGCTGGCCAGCGGCACCCTGGCGATGCGCATCGACCGTGACCGCATCGACGAGGCCGAGCCGGTGCAGCGGATCAGCGACTCCCCGGCCCTCAGCGGCGTGGAGATCACCCGCCAGGACCGCACCCAGCAGGTCATCGATCTCGAGGCGCGCCTTGCCCAGCAGGTCGTGCTGCGCGAGCGGCTCGCCGAACTGGCTCTGGAGGGGCGCGGCTTCAGCGAGCGGCGTATCCAGGACCTGCTGCAGGTGGAGCGGGAGCTGGCCCGGGTGCAGGGCGAGATCGAATCGATGCAGGGTCGCCAGCGTCATCTCTCCCGGGTCACCGACAGCGTCTCGGTCACCGCCAGCTTCCAGCAGCAGCGCTGGGTGGAGCCCCACGAGTATGGCCCGCTGGCCCCGCTGTGGCGCGCCCTGGACCGCAGCCTTAGCCTGTTCTTCGAGTCGGTGGGGCAGGTGATTCTGGTGGTGGTCTTCCTCACTCCCTGGCTGGTGCTGGGCATTCCCGCGCTGTGGCTGCTCAGCCGGCTGTGGCGCCCGGTGCGCCGCGGCATCACCCGCCTGGGTCAGCGACGCCGCGCACGGCGAGCCACCCTTCGCGACGATTAAAATACGGATGTCATCAAAGTGTCACATAGTGGCGCTACGTTGCGCCCACTGACACGGAATCGTCACGCAACCGTCATGAAGGGACCTTTCACCAACACGGCAGACCGCTAATGTCGAATCCTGGACCTTCCACCGATCGTCCCGCTCTCGCCCGCCAGGCCACTCACGAGGTGCCCGCCTGGCTGAGGGGCATCTACGCCGGCCTGTGCCTCTATCTCTTCCTGGCCGCCCTCAATGTGCTGGGCGCCGGCCTCGGCACCTTCGGCAGCGACAGTGACCTGCTGACCCGCGCCTTTGCCTATGGCGCGAACCCCTTCATCGCCCTGATGGCCGGCGTGCTGGTCACCATGATCGTGCAGAGCTCGTCGTTCACCTCGGCGCTGATTGTTACTCTGGTCGCCAGCGGCGAGATGACCCTGGGCACGGCGGTATTCGCCATCATGGGCGCCAACATCGGCACCGCGGTGACCGGGGTGATCGTGGCGCTGGCCAACGTGCGTATCAAGCGCAACTTCCGTCGCTCCTTCACTGCGGCGATGATGCACGACCTCTTCAACATTCTCACGGTGATGCTGGTGTTCCCCGTGGAGTGGCTGACGGGCATGTTCCACGAGGGCGGCCGTGGCATCTTCACCCGGCTGGCCGGCTGGCTCGCCGAGCTGATCGGCCTGGAAGAGGTGGCCAGGCCCAGCAGCCCCATCAAGGTGATCACCGCCCCCATCGTCGATGCCGTCAACTGGCTGGGCGCGGCGCTGATGCCCAGCACCGCTGCAGCGGGTCTGCTGGTGGCCGGCATCGGCCTGCTGCTGATGTTCACCGCCCTGGTGTTCATGGTGCAGAACCTGCGCGGCGCCCTGTTGCGCCACATGGACGGCCTGTTTCGCACCTATTTCTTCCGCACCGACGCCCGCGCCTACGGCGTCGGGGTGGTCTCCACCGTGCTGGTGCAGTCCAGCTCCATCACCAGCAGCCTGATGGTGCCGCTGGCCGGGGCCGGGGTGGTGCGCCTGCGCCGGGTGCTACCCTTCATGATGGGCGCCAACCTCGGCACCACCGTGACCAGCGTCCTCGCCGCCACCGCCAATCCGATCGCCGCAGCGATGACGGTGGCGTTGTTCCACGTCATGTTCAACCTGATCGGCACTGCCGTCTGGTGGCCGCTGCGGGTCATCCCGCTGCGCATCGCCACCTGGTACGGCCGGCTGGCCGGCAAGCAGGTCCGCTACGCCTTCCTGTTCCTGATCGGCGTATTCCTGGTGGTGCCGCTGGTCGGCATCACCGCCACCGAACTGTTCATGCGCCTGCGCTGAGCGCGGCCAACCGGGAGGTTCCCCCATGTTTCGACAGCTCTACAGCGCCCTCACCTCCGAGAACAGCATCGACCAGGCCTACGCGGACCTGACCCGGATGCTCGAGCACGGCGCCTGGATGTTTTCCCGTGCCAATGAGGTGCTCTACAGCACCGTGGCCGCCGAGGAGGTGCGTGAGCCGCTTTACCAGCGCGATCGGGCCGTCAACGAGCTCGAGCGTTCCATACGCCGCAAGGTGCTGCGCCACCTGACCGTCAACCCCGGCCACGACGTGGCCATCTGCCTGGCGCTGATGAGCGTGGCCAAGGATGCCGAGCGCATCGGCGACTACTGCAAGAACGTCTTCGAGGTCGGCGCCTTCTACAGCGAAGGCTTCCACGTGCCGCGCTATCAGCAGCCGCTGGACGAGATGGCCGAGCGCTTGAACGGCCTGTTCCAGGAGTTGATCGCCGCCACCCGCGACTCCGATGAGGCCAAGGCCCACCGGGTCATCACCGCTACCCGCGAGATCCGCGGCCGCTGCGACGACCTGATCGAGGCGCTGCTTCGCGAAGATCAGGCGATCGAGTTCCACGAGGCGGTCGCCTATTCGCTGCTGGCCCGCCACTACAAGCGGGTGGCCTCCCACCTGGCCAACATCGCCACCGCGGTGACCGGCCGGCTGGAGGATCTGGACTTCCCCAGCGAAGACGACGACCGCGCCCTGGACTAGAATTCCTCGGTATCCACCTCGGCCTGCTGCGCCTCGGCGTAGCGCCCGCCCGCCACCCGCTCCGGGGCCAGCAGCGCATCGAGCCGTGCCACGGTGGTGGCCTCAAGGCGCAGGTCGCCGGCGGCCAGGTTCTCGCGCATGTGCGCGATGGAGCGAGTGCCGGGGATCGGCAGGATGTCGTCGCCCTTGGCCCGCAGCCAGGCCAGGGCGAGCTGGCCGGTGGTCACCTCGAGCTCCCTCGCCACGGCCTGGAGCTCGGCCAGCAGCGCCAGGTTGTGTGGCAGGTGCTCGGCGCTGAAGCGCGG
>NZ_JACUUD010000268.1 GCF_014859505.1 Halomonas sp. | reverse complement strand
CCGCCAAGCGCTTCGAGGCCTACGGCTGGCACGTGGTGCCCAACGTCGACGGCCACAAACCCGAGGAGATCAAGGCCGCCATCGAGCTGGCAAAAAGCCATGACGACCGGCCGAGCCTGATCATCTGCAAGACCATCATCGGCTTCGGCTCGCCCAACAAGCAGGGCAAGGAGGAGTGCCACGGCGCCCCGCTGGGCGAGGAAGAGGTCGCCCTGGCCCGCCAGCAACTCGACTGGCCCCACGCGCCCTTCCACATCCCCGAGCCGATCTACCAGGGCTGGGACGCCCGTGAGCCGGGCCGCGCCGCCCAGGGCGAGTGGCAGGAGCGCTTCGAGCGCTACCGCACCGAATATCCGGAACTGGCCCGAGAGTTCCTGCGCCGCATTCAGTGCAAGCTGCCCGCCGAACTCTCAAGCAAAGCGCTGATCGAGAAGGCCCAACAGGCCGGCGAGACCATCGCCAGCCGCAAGGCCTCGCTGAACTGCCTCAACGAGCTGGGCCCGCAGCTGCCCGAGCTGCTCGGCGGCAGCGCCGACCTGGCGCCCTCCAACCTGACCTTCTGGAACGGCGCGAAGGCGATCACCCCGGAGACGCCTGACGGCAACTACCTGCACTACGGCGTGCGCGAGTTCGGCATGGGCGCGATCATGAACGGCATCGTGCTCCATGGGGGCTTCATCCCCTATGGCGCCACCTTCCTGATCTTCATGGAGTACATGCGCAACGCCGTGCGCATGGCGGCACTGATGGGCAAGCGGGCCATCTACGTCTTCACCCATGACTCCATTGGCCTGGGCGAGGACGGCCCCACCCACCAGCCGGTCGAGCAGCTGACCAGCCTGCGCTCCACGCCGAACCTCGCCACCTGGCGCCCCTGTGACGCCGTGGAAACCGCCGCGGCCTGGGATGCCGCCCTCAGGCGCAATTCCGGCCCCACCGCCCTGGTGCTGTCGCGCCAGAACCTGCCCCACCAGGCGCGCACCAAGCAGCAGCTGGCCAGCATCCAGCGCGGCGGGTACGTCCTGAAGGAATGCGAGGGCACCCCGGAGCTGATCCTGATCGCCACCGGCTCCGAGGTCGGCCTGGCCATGGACGCCGCCGCCGAACTCGACGGCCAGGGAC
>NZ_JACUUD010000141.1 GCF_014859505.1 Halomonas sp. | reverse complement strand
CCCGCGGCGACCACATGAACGCCCACGGCGGCACCAACACCCTGAAGATCCTGGAGGCATGAGCCCATGAACGTGACCCGCCCCCGCCAGACCGTGACCCGCACCCTGCCGGCGCGCAAGCGCATCGCGCTGATCGCCCACGACGGCAAGAAGGAGGAGCTGCTGGCCTGGGCCGCGCGCTGGAGCGACGCCCTGGCCCGACATGAGCTCACCGGTACCGGCACCACGGCGGAGCGGGTGGCCAGGTCACTGGGGCTGTCCGTCAGGGGGCTGATGAGCGGCCCGCTGGGCGGCGACCAGCAGATCGGCGCCCTGATCACCGAGCAGCGGCTCGACCTGCTGATCTTCTTCTGGGACCCCTTCGCGCCCCAGCCCCATGATCCCGACGTCAAGGCGCTGCTGCGACTCGCCGCCCTGTGGAACATCCCCGTGGCCTGCAACGCCGCCAGCGCCGATTTCCTGATCAGCTCGCCCTGGCTGGAATCGGCCTACGAGATGACCATTCCCGACGCCGGCGCCTGGATCACCGAGCGGACCGCCGACTGACCCGACCCCCACCCAACCGACCACAGGAGGCGAGGCTTCCGATGTTCCAGCTGACCCGCAGCGTGACCTGGCAGGCCCTCAAGCGCCTGCACGAGCAGACCGCCAACGACCGCATTCGCGACTACTTCACCGCCGACCCAAAGCGCTTCGAGAAGATGAGCCTGCGCGTCGGCGGCCTGTTCCTCGACTACTCCAAGCACCAGGTCTCCGACGCGGTGCTCGACAAGCTGATCGAGCTGGCCGAGCACTCGGCGCTGGTGCAGCGCCGCGCCCAGATGTTCTCCGGCGATATCATCAACGTCACCGAGGACCGCCCGGTCCTGCATACCGCCCTGCGCAACCTGGGCGAGGGGCCGCTGATGGTCGACGGCCAGGACGTGATGCCGGAGATCCAGCGGACCCGCGAGCAGATCCGCCAGTTCTCCGAGGCGGTGCGCAACGGCGAGTGGAAGGGCTACAGCGGGGAGCGCATCAGGGACGTGGTCAACATCGGCATCGGCGGGTCGGACCTGGGGCCCAACATGGCCTGCCGGGCCCTGCTCAAGCACCGCCACCCGGAGCTGAACTTCCACTTCGTCTCCAACGTCGACGGCGCCCATATCCAGAAGGTGCTCAGCCGCCTCGACCCGGCCACCACCCTGTTCATCGTCTCCACCAAGACCTTCTCCACCCAGGAGACCCTGCTCAACGCCAACACGGCGCGACGCTGGTTCCTGGAGAATGCCGGCGAGGATGCCGACGTGGGGGCGCACTTCATCGCCGCCTCCACCAACAAGACGGCGGCCATGGCGTTCGGCATCCGCGAGGAGAACGTCTTCGAGTTCTGGGCCTGGGTCGGCGGGCGCTACTCCATGTGGTCCTCCATCGGCCTGCCCATCGCCCTCTCCATCGGCTTCGAGGGGTTCATGGAACTACTGGAGGGCGCCTACGCCATGGACCAGCACTTCCTCTCCGCCCCCTTCCGGGAGAACATGCCGGTACTGATGGCGCTGATCGGCATCTGGTACATCAACTTTCACGGCGCCGAGACCCAGGCCATCGTGCCCTACGACCAGGCCCTGCATCAGCTGCCGGCCTTCCTGCAGCAGCTCGACATGGAGTCCAACGGCAAGTCGGTGGACATCTTCGGCCACCCGGTGGACTACAAGACCGGGCCCATCGTCTGGGGGCAGACCGGCTCCAACGGCCAGCATGCCTTCTTCCAGCTGCTCCACCAGGGCACCCGCTACGTGCCCATCGACTTCATCGCCTCGCTGAAGCCGGAGCCCGGCGTCGAGGAGCACCACTTCGCCCTGCTCACCAACATGCTGGCCCAGGCCAACGCCTTCATGGAGGGCAGCCAGAGCGGCAGCCGGCTGGACCCCTACAGCTGCCCCGGCAACCGCCCCTCCAGCGTGCTGCTGCTCGACGAGCTGACGCCGCGAAACCTCGGCGCGCTGATCGCCCTCTACGAGCACAAGGTGTTCGTCCAGGGGGTGATCTGGAACATCAACTCCTTCGACCAGTGGGGGGTACAGCTGGGCAAGCGCATCGCCGGCGAGATCAGCGAGCGCATCGACGAACAGAGCCAGGACTTCGACGCCTCCACCCAGGGGCTGCTGGCGCTGGTGCGCGAGCACTTCAAGGGCGAATCGACCGACGCCGCCGAGCCCGTAACGACACCCCCCGACAAGGGCGGCAAGCGACGCCGGCGCTGAGTCGTCGTGCAGCACGGGGGCCGGCAATTGCCGGCCCCTGCGCGTTTCACGCTGATCTGCGACAACATAAAAAAACCGGCCACGGGGGCCGGGGAAAGGGACAGCGACAGGCTGTCGAGAGAGCACGCGGGAACGTCTTGAGCAGAGACAGGGAGAAGATTCAGTGATGGAAGTGCTGCGCAGCCTCCCGGGCCAGCTGACGGATACCGTGCCAGTCCTCGGCCTCCACCAGGGAGTTCGGGGTCAGCCAGGAGCCGCCCACGCTCATCACGTTCTTGAGCGCCAGGTAGTCCTCGGCGTTGTCGAGATTGATCCCCCCAGTGGGGCAGAAGCGCGCCTCGGGGATGGGGCCGGCGAAGGCCTTGAGCGCCTTGACGCCGCCGCTGGCCTCGGCGGGGAAGAACTTGAAACGACGGTAGCCGTACTGCCAGCCGGTCATCAGCTCGGAGACCGTGGCCACGCCGGGCAGCATCGGCACCGGGCTGGTCACCCCGTAGCGATAGAGCGCCTCGGTGGTGCCCGGCGTGACCACGAAGTCGGCGCCGGCCTGCTCGGCCTGGCGGTACTGGGCGGGGGTCAGCACGGTGCCCACCCCGATGCTGGCCTGGGGCAGCGCCGCCTTGATGCGACGAACCGCCTCCAGGGCGCAGTCGGTGCGCAGGGTCACCTCGAGCACGGTGAGCCCGCCCTCGACCAGGGCGGTGGCAAGCGGCACGGCGTCTTCAACGCGCTGGATGACCAGCACCGGGATCACCTCGGCCTTGAGAGTGATGCTGTCGAGCTCGGTAGTGCGGGTGGAGGGCAGCTGCTTGTCGATGCTCATGGGTGTCTCTCCGGGGAGTCAGGGGGCCCAGTAGGTGGCCAGCGGACAGGAAAGGAAGGCACGGATCGGCAGCTCGCGGAGATCATCGCCGGCCAGCGCCCTGGCCAGCACGTCGCGCTTGTCACCGCCGGTGATGTGCAGGAAGTGGCGCCGGGCCCGATGCAGACGGTCGGCGCTCAGGGTGATACGCGGCTGGGGCTGGCTCGGCGCGCGCACGGCCACCGCCGGTTCGGCGGTGGAGAGCGCCAGGTCGAGCTCACGACTATCCGGGAACAGCGAGGCGGTGTGGCCATCACCGCCCATGCCCAGCACCACCGCGCTGGCGGGCCAGGCGAGCGGCGCCAGGCGCTTGGCCACCTCGTCGACACCCTGCTCCGGGGTGGCGGCTCCGGTGATCAGCGGCACGAAGCTGGCCGCCGCCGCCGCCCCCTGCAGCAGGTGCTCACCCACCAGGCGGGCATTGCTGTCGGCATGTGTCGCGGGCACCCAGCGCTCGTCGGCCAGGGTCACCTCGACCCGCTCCCAGGGCAGCTCGAAGGCGGCCAGCGCCTGGAAGAAGGGCACCGGCGTGGAGCCACCGGAGACCACCAGCAGGGCACGCTCCTGGCTCGCCAGGTCTTGTCGCAGGGCCTCGGCCACCGCCTCGGCCAGCTGGGTGGCCAGGCGTTCTCGGCAAAGCTCACTCATCTTGGAGTTCCTCAGTAATCTTCATACCAGCTTCGCCCGTCCTGGGTGATCATGGCGGTCTTGAGAAAGCGGCGACCGGGCCCTGGGGCCAGCCGGCATTTCTCAGTAATCCTCATACCAGCTGCGCCCATCCTGAGTGATCATGGCAATCGATGCGACCGGCCCCCAGGAGCCGGCCGGATAGCGGCGCGGCGGCTCGTCGCGATCGGCCCAGGCGGCAATCAGGTTATCGCACCACTGCCAGGCGTGCTCGACCTCGTCGCGGCGCACGAAGAGGTACTGCTGCCCCTTCATCACCTCGAGCAGCAAGCGCTCGTAGGCGTCGGGAATCCGCGACTTGGGGAAGGCGCTGTTGAAGTCCAGGTGCAGCGGGCCCCGGCGCAGACGCATGCCCTTGTCCAGGCCGCTGTCCTTGGTCAGCACCTCCAGGGCGATGCCCTCCTCCGGCTGCAGGCGGATCACCAGCTTGTTGGCGGCGAGTCCCCGCTGGTCCGGGTCGAAGATGTAGTGGGGCTGCTGGCGGAAGTGGATGATGATCTGCGAGAGCTTCTCGGGCATGCGCTTGCCGGTGCGCAGGTAGAAGGGCACGCCGGCCCAGCGCCAGTTCTCCACGCCGGTCTTCATGGCCACGAAGGACTCGGTATGGCTCTCGGTGTTCGCCCCCTCCTCCTCGAGGTAGCCGGGCACCGCACGGCCGTCGATGGTGCCCGCGGTGTACTGGCCGCGCACCACGTCGCGCCCCAGCATGTCGTCGGTGAAGGGCCGCAGCGCCTTGAGCACCTTGACCTTCTCGTCGCGGATGGCATCGGCGTCGAGGTTGGCCGGCGGGTCCATGGCGATCAGGCAGACCAGCTGCAGCAGGTGGTTCTGCACCATGTCGCGCAGTTGGCCGGCATCGTCGAAGTAGCCCCAGCGTCCCTCGATGCCCACCTGCTCGGCCACGGTGACTTCCACATGGGAGATGTGATTCTGGTTCCACTGGGTGCCGAACAGCGGGTTGGCGAAGCGCAGCGCGATCAGGTTCTGCACCGTCTCCTTGCCCAGATAGTGGTCGATGCGGTAGATGCGCGACTCGGGAAAGACCGCGCCGATGGCGTCGTTGATCTGCGCCGAGGACGCCAGGTCGTAGCCGATCGGCTTCTCGACCACCACCCGGCTCTGATCGTCCAGGCTGCCGCTGGCCTCGAGGTGGCGGCAGATGTCGCCGTAGATCCTCGCCGCCACCGAGAGGTAGACCACCATGGGACGCGCCCGTCCCGCCTGGCGCCACTCCTTGATCGCCGTGTAGCCCTCGACCTTGGTGAAGTCGAGCTGGCGATAATCGAGCCGCGCAAGGAAGCGCGAGAGCGCCTGGCGATCGAGCTCCTCGGCCTTGACGTAGGTCGTGAGCGCCTTCTCGACGCGCCCCCTGAAGCCGTCGAGGTCGAGCTCCTGGCGCGCCAGGCCCAACAGGCGCGTGCCCGGGTCGAGCAGCCCCTCGCGGTCGAGCTGGAACAGCGCCGGGAAGAGCTTGCGCTGCGCCAGATCGCCGAGGGCGCCGAACAGCGCCAGGTCGATATCGGTTCGGACCGCCTGGCCGGACCGGTTGGGGTAACTCATGCCCGCCCCTCTTTTTCGTTGGATTAGCAAAAAAATACCCGCAATGCGGGAAAAAAGCAAGTTTTTAATGTAAACTTACTTAAAATATCGCCTGCCGTCGGGGATGATTGGCCCTGGCCCGTCTCCTCGGGCTAGGATAGTCAGCATAATGTAGTTAAATCACTACATCACCCGTTACGGCTTCACCCCGCGGCCACGCGCCGCCCAGCATGGAGAGCGCCACCGCGTCATGGCCCGTCACGACCTGATCGATCGCATTCGGAAGCGCCTCGAGGAGCTCAACCGCTCCGAGCGCAAGGTGGCCGATGTCATCCTCGCCGACCCGGCCACCGCCACCGGCATGAGCATCGCCTCCCTCGCGCAAGCGGCCTCGGTGAGCGAACCTACCGTCAACCGCTTCTGCCGCAGCTTCGATGCCAAGGGCTATCCGGACTTCAAGATCAAGCTGGCTCAGAGCCTGGCCGGTGGCACCCCCTACGTCAGCCAGGCGGTAGAGCCCGACGACTCGGCCGCCGACTACACCGACAAGATCTTCGGCGCCACCATCGCCGCCCTCGACAACGCCCGCCGCCAGACCGACCCGGTGCGCATCGAGCGGGTGGTGGACTACCTGATCCAGGCGCGGCAACTCCACTTCTTCGGCCTGGGTGCCTCGGGCGCCGTGGCCCAGGACGCCCAGCACAAGTTCTTCCGCTTCAACCTCCCCGTCACCGCCTATGTCGATGTGCTGATGCAGCGCATGGTGGCCTCGAGCTGCCATACCGGTGACGTGGTAGTGGTGATCTCCTGGACCGGGCGGACCCGGGAGCTGGTTGACATCGCTCGCCTGGCCCGCGAGAGCGGCGCCGTGGTACTGGGCATCACCGCCCCCGACTCGCCGCTGGCCGACGAGTGCACCGAGACCCTGGAGGTCGCCACCCCCGAGGATACCGACCACTACATGCCGATGACCTCGCGGATGATCCAACTGGCGCTGATCGACGTACTGGCCACCGGGGTGACCCTGCGCCGCGGCGAGGACTTCCTCGG
>NZ_JACUUD010000140.1 GCF_014859505.1 Halomonas sp. | reverse complement strand
GCAGCCGGGCGATCATCTCCCACCAGTCATCGGGGCCGGCCAGGTGGGTCGACCACTCGAGGGTCGTGGCCGGCAGGCGTCCGGCGGTCGGCAGCAGCAAGGACCAGTTGGGTAGCTTCAGATAGGCAGGCACCACGCCAAGCTCGCGAAGCCGCTCGAGGGTGACCATGCCCGGCGGCAGGCTGCGCACCAACGCCAGTTCCGCCTCGGCATCACGCTTGATGCTGAGTCGCTGGCCATCTCGATAACCCTGCACCCAGTCACCAGGCTCTGGCGTCACCTCGATGCCGGCATAGTCGAAGCCCACCACCGCGGCACCGACCTCAACCCAGCGCGGCAGCGGAGCGCCATCACGAAAGCCCAGCTGCCCCGCGGCAGTCTGCATGGTGACCTTCAGGCGCGGCGCTACGTCATCCAGTTGGCGCTCCTCGATCTGATGCGGCGCGGCCAGCGTCTCGGCCAGCGCCGGTGTCTCGCGCAGGCGCTCACTCAACCAGCCGCTCATCTCAGGAGGCAGCGGCGGCGCCTGCTCCACCCTCTTGAGCCACTCCGGGTCTCCCGCCAGGTGCCCGAAAAAGCCCTGCTCAACGTCCAGGTAACACAGCTCACGCCCTGCGCGCAGCACGATCCCGGCTGGAGAGAGCAGGTCATCGGGCTGGACGTCCATCTCAAGGTACTGGACACCCTCCTCATCGGCCTGCCAGTAAGGTGCCAACTGCCCGGCGGGGCCCAGTTCAAGAAGTGGGCCTGTCTGCTTTTCGTGGAACAGCAGCGGGGGCGCCTCATCTTCCAGCAGGCGCCACAGCGCCCGGGCCTGGAAGGGCTGAGATACCACGGTGGCACCGCGCATCTGACCGGACATCCAGGTGGACTCCTGCTGGCCGTAGAGAAGCAACGTCAGGGCTTCCTCCAGGTCGGTCGACCAGCCGCCTTCGGGAGCCGGCTGCAGGCCATGGGAGCCAGACTCGATGATACGCGGCGCCACCCAGCCAGAATGGCGCCGGCTCTGGCGCGACGGACGCACCCACACCGGCACCACCCGCAGCACCGGCTCACGATAGGCACCGGGGGCGCTCAGAAACAGTGCGAGGCGATACTCGTCACCAACGCGCTCGCTATCAGAGCCTGGATGGGCCGGGGCGGCCAGCCAAGCCTCCCAGTCGCGCCTCAAGCGCTCGCGCTTGGCGGACGCCAGTTCGGCCGCCGCCGAGGACCGATTGGCGAGCGGCGGCGCAGGTGGCGGCTCGGGAGAAGGCTCGGGAGAAGGCTCGGGACTTTCCTCCTCCCAGGCGCCACCCTCCACGGCCATCTGCTCCATGAAGGTCTCGATCAGCGCCACGGCATGCTTGCAGCGCACGCCGACCGGGCAGTTGCAGAGGGTAAAGAGCCCCTTGTCGAGCCCCTTGGGGTCAAGATAGACCTGTGTCATGTAGGCTTGCTTGCGGCCACCGGCCACGCGCCCGTGTATCCCCAGCATGTCTTTGCCGACCTGCAGGCTGACCCCGCCATAGACACGACCCTTCTGGGCATAGCCCAGCCCACGTGACAGCGTGGCGGCATCGAAGGCGGTCGGCCAATCCACCTCCATCAGGGCCAAGAACAGGTCAAGGGCAGGATCTTCGGGGAAGTGCTCCGACACGATGGCTCCTCAGGGTGGCGACCTCTCGGGGCAGCGATACTACCACGAGAGCTCCCGCTCACCCGAGCTTCGCCTGCTCCACCTCGAACGCCACGACCTGGCGCTGCTCCCGGGAGAACTCCACGCCCACCAGGTGGATCGGCATGCCCCGGTCGCGGTACTTGTCGGCGTAGCCTTTGGCCTTGAGCTGCTCCAGGGCCCGCCCCTCGGGGAGCTGCTCCACCACCTTGAACTCGAACAGGTAGAGGTGCCCGAAGGCCTCCACGGTCATATCCACCCGGCCGTGGTGGCTGGCGTCCTCTACCGTCACCCGTACCCCCAGGGCGGCGAAGTGGCTGTAGAAGACGCTGGCATAGTGGCCTTCGTAACGCGCGATGGGGTTATTGCGGTACCAGTCGTGGGGCAGGCCAGCGTAGAGCGCCTTGAGATGCGCCTCGAGCCCTGCCAGGTCGTGGTCGCGCAGGCGTGTGAAGAGCGTCTTGCGCTCGAGAGGCGCCCCTTCGACCCCCAACACCGGCAGCAATGCCTGGCTGAGGCTGGTCTCCACCTCCTGATTGGGAAACCCCAGGGTGTAGAGCCGATAGCCCAGCAAGGGCTCCTCCACGGCTTTTACCGTGAGATAGCCGGCCTGGAACAGCAGCGCCTCCGTCGCGATATCGTCCACGTCGAAGCGCCCAAGCAGTGCTGCCTCCACCTCCCAGCGCTCCAGTTGGGGCGTGAACACGCCGCGCTGCCGAAGCAGCTCCACCAGAAAGGTGGGCGTGGCGCTCTCGAACCAGTAGGGGCCGAACACTCGCTTCTGAAACAGCAGCAGCACATCGAAGGGGTTGTAGACCGATGTGACGTCCTGGCCACCCCAGCGGTAGCCGTTGTACCAGTGGCGAATCGCCTCGCGGTCCAACCCTGGCAGCTCAGGGGCGAACACCTGGTCGATATCCGCATCGGTATAGCCGCAGAGCGTGGCGTAGGGGGCATCGAGGGTGATGTCGTTGAGATTGTTCAAGCCCGAGAAGAGGCTCACCTTGCTGAACTTGGAGACGCCGGTCAGCAGCACGAAAGCCAGGTGCGGGTCGGCATCCTTGAGCACGCTGTAGAGGTTCTTCAGCCCCTCGCGCAGCGCCCGGGCGCGCTCCGGCTCCAGCAGGTTATCGAGGATCGGCTTGTCGTATTCGTCGATCAGCACCACCACGCGCTCGCCATGCTGGGCGTGGGCGTCACGAATCAGCGCGGAAAACTCCCCGGCGATGTCGGTCTCTCGCTTCAGCGATACCCCCAGACGGTCACGCTCACGGAACAGCTGGTCGCGGATGCGGACATCCAGCGCCTCGCGACTCTGCAGCACGCCATCGCCAAAGCTCAGCCGGATCACCGGGTGGCGGCGCTGCCACTCCCACTTGTCGTGGATATAGAGCCCGCGGAATAGCGCCTCGCGGCCTTCGAACAGACACGCCAAGGTATCCAGCAGTAAGCTCTTGCCGAAGCGACGCGGACGAGAGAGGAAGTAGTACTTGCCCTCATCCATCAACCGATGGATCAGCGGCGTCTTATCGACGTAGTAGTAGCCCCCCTCAATGATATCGGCAAACGTCTGAATACCGATGGGCAGCTTCTTGCGAGCGGGGGTGACCATGGCGCCTCCTGGTGCGACGGTGCAGCAGAACGCCAGTGTAGCACCGCAGGCGCCATGGAGGTCTGTAGCGCGTGACATCGGCGCCTTAGGGGGACAACGTCTTGGGGTGACAGCCTCACCAGCGGCACACCCCGCTACTTCCCGCTCACCCGAACGGGGCTTGCTCGACCTCGAAGGCCACGATCTGGCGCTGCTCCTTCGAGAACTCCACGCCCACCAGGTGGATCGGCATGCCTCGGTCGCGGTACTTGTCGGCGTAGCCTTTGGCCTTGAGCTGTTCCAGGGCCCGCCCCTCGGGGAGCTGCTCCACCACCTTGAACTCGAACAGGTAGAGGTGCCCGAAGGCCTCCACGGTCATATCCACCCGGCCGTGGTGGCTGGCGTCCTCTACCGTCACCCGTACCCCCAGGGCGGCGAAGTGGCTGTAGAAGACGCTGGCATAGTGGCCTTCGTAACGCGCGATGGGGTTATTGCGGTACCAGTCGTGGGGCAGGCCAGCGTAGAGCGCCTTGAGATGCGCCTCGAGCCCTGCCAGGTCGTGGTCGCGCAGGCGTGTGAAGAGCGTCTTGCGCTCGAGAGGCGCCCCTTCGACCCCCAACACCGGCAGCAATGCCTGGCTGAGGCTGGTCTCCACCTCCTGATTGGGAAACCCCAGGGTGTAGAGCCGATAGCCCAGCAAGGGCTCCTCCACGGCTTTTACCGTGAGATAGCCGGCCTGGAACAGCAGCGCCTCCGTCGCGATATCGTCCACGTCGAAGCGCCCAAGCAGTGCTGCCTCCACCTCCCAGCGCTCCAGTTGGGGCGTGAACACGCCGCGCTGCCGAAGCAGCTCCACCAGAAAGGTGGGCGTGGCGCTCTCGAACCAGTAGGGGCCGAACACTCGCTTCTGAAACAGCAGCAGCACATCGAAGGGGTTGTAGACCGATGTGACGTCCTGGCCACCCCAGCGGTAGCCGTTGTACCAGTGGCGAATCGCCTCGCGGTCCAACCCTGGCAGCTCAGGGGCGAACACCTGGTCGATATCCGCATCGGTATAGCCGCAGAGCGTGGCGTAGGGGGCATCGAGGGTGATGTCGTTGAGATTGTTCAAGCCCGAGAAGAGGCTCACCTTGCTGAACTTGGAGACGCCGGTCAGCAGCACGAAAGCCAGGTGCGGGTCGGCATCCTTGAGCACGCTGTAGAGGTTCTTCAGCCCCTCGCGCAGCGCCCGGGCGCGCTCCGGCTCCAGCAGGTTATCGAGGATCGGCTTGTCGTATTCGTCGATCAGCACCACCACGCGCTCGCCATGCTGGGCGTGGGCGTCACGAATCAGCGCGGAAAACTCCCCGGCGATGTCGGTCTCTCGCTTCAGCGATACCCCCAGACGGTCACGCTCACGGAACAGCTGGTCGCGGATGCGGACATCCAGCGCCTCGCGACTCTGCAGCACGCCATCGCCAAAGCTCAGCCGGATCACCGGGTGGCGGCGCTGCCACTCCCACTTGTCGTGGATATAGAGCCCGCGGAATAGCGCCTCGCGGCCTTCGAACAGACACGCCAAGGTATCCAGCAGTAAGCTCTTGCCGAAGCGACGCGGACGAGAGAGGAAGTAGTACTTGCCCTCATCCATCAACCGATGGATCAGCGGCGTCTTATCGACGTAGTAGTAGCCCCCCTCAATGATATCGGCAAACGTCTGAATACCGATGGGCAGCTTCTTGCGAGCGGGGGTGACCATGGCGCCTCCTGGTGCGACGGTGCAGCAGAACGCCAGTGTAGCACCGCAGGCTCCATTGAGGTCTGCAGAGCCTTCTGAGCTTTTTGCCGTCCCGAAATTGTGAGGCAGGCCTCAGGCGCCTCTTCAGCGTCCGCTGGCACGTGCCTGTCGCCGATGATAGATTCACTTCGCCGAATGCCAGACTGCCGGCAGCATGTCGACCGGCGAGGAGCAGAACCCCATGCAGGATTCCACCGCCATCCAGCACGCTCTGGCCGACCTGGCGTCACTGAGCGACGAAATCGCCGTGCTGTGGCTCTATGGCTCGCGGGCCAAGGGCACCGCGACGCCAGGCAGCGACTTTGATCTGGCCGTTGCCTTCCGGCAATTCGAGAAGGACCCGCTGGAGCGGCGCTTGCGCCCCGAGCTCCTGGCGCAAGCCTGGCAGGATGCCCTTGGCCTGGCGGAGGATCAGCTCTCCATCGTGGACATCAACCTGGCGCCGCTGCCCTTGGCGCATGTCATCATCCGCACCGGGTGCGTGCTTCAGGCCAACGATCGCCTGCGGCTGGCTCGAGAGGAACAGCGAATCAGCTCGATGTGGGAGATCGACCACCTGTACCACCAGCGCCATTTCGCCTGATCGACCGAGCCGACTTCCTATGGAACGCGAATATATTGATGCCATGCGGGAGCATCTGGCCACCCTCGCCGAGGAGCTGGAGCAGCTCTCGCAAGCCGCCACGCAGCCGAGTGGGCTGAGCCCGCTGCTCTACCGGGCCGCCGAGCGCAACCTGCAGCTGCTGACTGAGGCCTGTATCGGCATCGCCAAGCAGCGCCTGAAGGCACTGGGGCAGGCCGTGCCCAGCGAGGCAAGGCAGGCCTTCGCCAAGCTGCACCGCCTCGGCCACGACGATAGCGGCACCCCCTGGAACAAGGTCATCGGCCTGCGCAACGCCCTGGTGCATGGCTACCTGAACCTGGACGCCGGCATCGTCGAGGGCGTGATACGCCAGCGCGACTACCAGCGGCTGTTGGATTTTGCCTACGCACAGCTCAGGGGATGATGAGCGGAAAAGCTGGCTGGCCTCGCCCTAATCAGCCCAGCATCGCCATCACTTGCTCGCGCTGCTGTGTCACGGCGTCATCCAGAAGTTCCATCAGCTTGTCATAGTCTTCCGGCATCTGTTCATCCATGCCGGCGGCTTCGAAGCGTTCCATGGTGGCGCGGGTGTCGTCAATCACCGCCTGAAGCTCGTCGATCACTTGCTGGTGTTCGTCAACGGTCATGTCATCTCCCCATGAAGCAAAAAGCCGGCCCCACGAATGGAGCCGGCTCTGTCGATCCCTTCAGTGAAGGATCAAGGGAAGGAGTATTGTCCTCCCCCTGTCACTTCCCTTAGCCCAGCAGAGACAGCACGTTCTGCGGGATCTGGTTGGCCTGGGCCAGGACAGAAGTGCCGGCCTGCTGCA
>NZ_JACUUD010000139.1 GCF_014859505.1 Halomonas sp. | reverse complement strand
CCTGACCAGTCGGGCAAAGTGATTGACATCGACTCGTCACAAAACCTAGATTGAAGAGCGATATTTCGGATGCAAACACCACCGGATCGGGCGTGTCGAGTTTCGAGCATCGCCCTGTCGTCTCAACAACAACAAGCCAGAGGCACGCCATGCTGACCATCACCGTGAAGTCAAGAAATGCGTCACCCATCGCGTCAAGAAGATTCCCCCTGACCGCCCTGGCGGCCTCCGCCCTGCTGCCGCTATCGATGCTGCTGACTGCGCCTGCGCTGGCCGACTGCCCCCGCGGCGACCTGGACGCCATCTTCTGCGACGAGGACGGAGACATGGTCGCCGACCTGCCCGCCGACGAGTCCCAATGGGCCAATCCCGACACCCTGATCTTCGCCTATACCCCGGTGGAAGATCCGGCGATCTACTCCGACATCTGGCAGCCGTTCATCGACCACCTCGAGGAGGTGACCGAGCGCAACGTGCGCTTCTTCGCCGTACAGTCCAACGCCGCCCAGGTCGAGGCCATGCGCAGCGGGCGCCTGCACATCGCCGGTTTCTCCACGGGACCGACGCCCTTCGCCGTCAACCTGGCCGGCGCCGTGCCCTTCGCGCTGATGGGCTCCGACGACGGGCAGTTCGGCTACACCCTGCAGCTCTATACCCACGTCGATTCCGGCATCGACGACATCGAGGACCTCAAGGGCAAGCGGGTGGCTCACACCTCGCCGACCTCCAACTCCGGCAACCTGGCCCCGCGGGCCCTCTTCCCCGAACTCGGCATCGTCCCCGACGAGGACTACGAAGTGGTCTACTCCGGTAGCCACGATCAGTCGATGCTCGGCGTGGTGGCCCGCGACTATGACGCGGCCCCGGTGGCCTCCGAGGTGGTCGAGCGCATGGCGGCCCGCGGCCTCTATGACGAGGAGGACGTCAAGATCATCTACGAGACTGACGCCTTCCCCACCACCTCCTACAACTACGCCCACAACCTGCACCCCGACCTGGTCGAGAAGATCAAGGAGGCCTTCTTCAGCTTCGACTTCGTCGGCACGGCCCTCGGCGACGAATTCGAGGGGGTCGAGAAATTCGTCCCGATCAACTACCGGGACAACTGGCAGGTCATCCGCACCATCCAGGCGGCCAACGACGTTCGCTATACCCGCGACAACCTCGAGTGATCTCCGCCGCTGCCCCCGCAAAAACGGGGGCAGCGCCGCTTGCGAATCGTCATCGGCGAGGTGGATGAATGCTGGAAATCTCGAAGCTGGTCAAGCGCTACGGTCATGACGAGCCCGTTCTTCAGGGGCTGGATCTGGTCGTGGAAGACAACTGCGTGGTCTCCATTGTCGGGGCCTCGGGTGCCGGCAAGAGCACCATGCTGCGCTGTATCAACCGCCTGGTGGAGCCGACCTCGGGTTCCATCCGGCTCAATGGCATGGAACTGGTCAAGCTGCGCGGCAGTGCCCTGCGCAAGGCGCGCCGCAAGATCGGCATGGTCTTCCAGGGCTTCAACCTGATCGACCGGCTCACGGTCATGGAGAATGTCCTGGCCGGCCGGCTCGGCTATGTCAGCCTCTTCCAGGCCGTCACCCGGCGTTATCCCCCCGAGGACATCGAGCGGGCCTTCACCCTGATGGAACGCGTGGGCATCGCCCACTATGCCAACAAGCGCGCCGACGAACTCTCCGGTGGCGAACGCCAGCGCGTCGGGGTGGTGCGCGCCCTGATGCAGGAGCCCGAGGTGCTGCTCGCCGACGAGCCGACGGCGTCGCTGGATCCCCGCACCTCGGAGCAGATCATGATGTTGCTGCAGAGCCTGGCCAGCGAGCTGTCGCTACCGGTGCTGATCAATATCCACAACGTGGCCCAGGCCAAGACCTATACCGAGCGCATTGTCGGCCTGCGCCACGGCAAGATGATCTTCGACGGGGCACCGGCGGACTTCAACAAGGACGCGCTGGATGCCATCTATGGCGGCATCGAGGCACCGGACGATGCCATCACCGACGCCCCGGCGCAGGCAGAGGAGAGACAACGCCATGACGCCTCCTGAGGGCAGCACCCCGACCACACCGCGGACCTGGCGCAAGCCACCCTTCATCGCCAATCCACTGTTGCGCTACGGCCTGCTGGCAGTGCTGGTCGTCTACCTGGTCTGGGCCTTCGGCAGTCTGCCGTTCAACTGGGCGCGCATCAGCGAGGGTCTGCCGCGGGCGGCACGTATCTTCGGCGGAGGCTTCCCGCCGAGCTTCGAGCGCTTCGACCTGCTGCTCACCGGCTTCACGGAGAGCCTCCAGATCGCCATCCTGGCCACCCTGCTCGGCGTGGCGCTGTCGATTCCCTTCGCGGTGATGGCGGCACGCAACGTCGCCCCGCTGCCGATCTATCTGTTCGGCCGCGCGGTGATCATCATCTCGCGCAGCTTCCACCCGGTGATTGTCGCCATCCTCTTCGTCGCCGCGGTGGGCTTCGGTCCGCTGGCCGGGATCCTGACCCTGACGCTCTATTCCATCGGCTTCGTCGGCAAGCTGCTCGCCGAGGAGATCGAGGAGATCGACTGGGGCCAGGTGGAGGCGATGCGCGCCACCGGCGCCGGCTACCTGGCCATTCTCTTCTATGCGGTCTTCCCGCAGATTCTGCCTCGCCAGGTGGGGCTCTCGATGTACCAGCTCGACAGCAACCTGCGTGCCTCGGCGGTGGTGGGCATCGTCGGGGCCGGCGGCATCGGCGGCACCCTGATGAACGCCTTCGGGCGCTACGACTACGACTTCGCCTTCGCCATCCTGCTGATCATCATCGCGGTGATCCTGGTCAGCGAGGGCATCAGCGGCTGGGTGAGGAAGAAGATATGGTAGATCACGCCAACGCCCTGGCCGACCGCGTCTGGCGGCGCTATGACCGACGGGAGCGCCTGACCCGCTATGCCGTGCTGCTCGTGACGCTCATGGTGGTCGTCTGGGCATTGCGCGACATCGATATCTTCTGGCCCTGGGTGTGGGATGCGCCCAACCAGATCTCGAGCCTCGGGGCGCGCATGTGGCCCCCGGACCCCAGCGGCCTCGGACAGATCCTGACCGCCATGGTCGAGACGGTCCACATCGCCACCCTGGCCACCCTGCTGACGATCTTCATTGCCCTGCCGGTCTCCTATATTGCCGCCCAGAACACTACCCCCAATCGAGCCTGCCTGTGGCTGGGGCGCTTCATCCTGGTGTCGAGCCGCTCGGTGAACACCATCATCTGGGCGCTGCTGTTCGTGGCGATCTTCGGCCCCGGCGTGCTGGCGGGAATACTCGCCATCATGTTCCGGTCGATCGGCTTCATCGGCAAGCTGATGGGCGAGGCGATCGAGGAGATCGACCGACGCCCGGTGGAGGCCATGGAGGCCACCGGGGCCTCCAAGCTCAAGGTGATCGCCTATGCTGTCGTACCCCAGGTGATGCCGGCGTTCTTCGCCATCGTCATCCTGCGCTGGGACATCAACATCCGCGAGTCCACGGTGCTGGGGCTGGTGGGAGCCGGCGGCATCGGGGTGCTGCTGCAGGGCGCCATCGACACCTTCGCCTGGCCCACCGTGGCCACTATCCTGATCGCCATTGTCGCCCTGGTGCTGCTCGGCGAGGCGATCACCTGGCTCCTGCGCCGCAAGGTGATGTGAGCGACTCGGCGCAGTCAGGCCACTCCGGCAGGCCACCCCGGGTCAGCGCCGCCGGATCCAGCAGGCGCTCGAGCTCCTCCCGGGAGAGGTCGGTCTGCTCCTCGGCCACGTCCAGGATCGGCCGCCCCGCCTGATAGGCCTGCTTGGCGATGGCCGCCGCGGCGTTATAGCCGATCACGGCGTTGAGCGCCGTGACAAGGATCGGGTTGCGTGCCAGGGGCTCCGCCAGGTTCTCTTCGCGCACCCGGAAGGTGGCGATAGCCCGGTTGCCGAGCAACCAGGCGGTGTTGCTCATCAGGGTGATCGAGGTCAGCAGGTTATGGGCCACCAGCGGCAGCATCACGTTGAGCTGGAAGTTGCCGCTCTGCCCGGCGATCGTCACGGCGCTATCGAGACCGATCACCTGGGCGGCTGCCTGGGCGGCGGATTCAGGAATCACCGGATTGACCTTGCCCGGCATGATGGAGCTTCCCGGCTGCAGCGCCTCCAGCTCGATCTCGCCGAGCCCCGCCAGCGGGCCGGAGTTCATCCAGCGCAGGTCGTTGGCGATCTTCATGATCACGCAGGCGAGCCCCCTGAGCTGCCCGGAGAGCTCCACGGCGGCGTCCTGGGAGGCGAGGCTGGCGAAGAAACTCTCGCTGGGGGCGAAGGCAAGACCGGTCTGCTGCGACAGGTCCGCTGCCATGCGCTCGGCGAACGCCGGGGGGGCGTTGATGCCGGTGCCCACCGCCGTGCCGCCCTGGGCCAGGCGGCACAGACGCACCAGGGCGCTGTCCAGGCGCTCGACGGCCTGCCCCACCTGGCTCGACCAGCCGCCGAGCTCCTGGCTCATGCGCAGCGGCATGGCGTCCATAAGGTGGGTACGGCCGGTCTTGACCACGTCATCCAGCTCTACCGCCCGCGCCTCGATGGTCTCGCGCAGATGCACCAGCGCCGGGCGCAGCCGCCCGGTGACCTCCAGCGCCGCCGAGACATGGATGGCGGTGGGGATCACGTCGTTGCTCGACTGCCCCATGTTGACGTGGTCATTGGGCCCCACTTCGAGACCCTCGCGGCTCGCCAGGTTGGCGATCACCTCGTTGACATTCATGTTGCTTGAGGTGCCGGAGCCGGTCTGGAAGAGATCCACCGGGAACTGGTTGTCGTGCTCGCCGCGGATCACCGCCTCGGCGGCGGCAGCGATCGCCTCGGCCCGGGGGGCATCGAGCAGGCCGAGCCCGGCATTGACCCGCGCCGCCGCCAGCTTGATGCGCGCGATGGCATGAATGAAGGGAGGCGGCATCGGCTGGCCGGATACCGGAAAGTTGTTGACGGCGCGCTGGGTCTGGGCCCCGTAGAGGGCGCTGGCCGGCACTTCCAGCTCGCCCATGCTGTCTCGCTCGAGTCGCGTCTCGTTCATGGCTGGCTCCCTATCAGGCGGCGTTGGTGATCAGGTTCAGCCTGGCGCCGACGCCTCTGCACCGCAAGTTCCTCACGTCACAACGCCGTTGGACGGGGTATGAGATTTTTCGTCACGGAGGATGTTGCAGTGCACAAACCGCTCTGCTATTGTGCGTTGCAACAGGGCAGGCTTCCTGCTCCTCAACACCAGATGAACCAGGAGGTTCTACCATGATGAACGCCTTCAACTTCGACACCAAGCAGTTCGATACCCAGCAGTTCGACGCCCTCTTCTTCGGCCCGGCCCGTGCTTACGCCAGCCTGGCGGTGGACTACACCGAGAAGCTGGCCCACGCCCAGCTGGACGCCACCAAAGCTTACACCGACACCGGCCTGGCCCAGCTTCGCACCCTGTTGACCGTCAAGGATGCCGAGGGCCTGAAGAGCTACATGGAAGGCCAGCAGAAGGTCGCCAAGGACCTGGCCGAGCGCCTGAAGGGCGATGCCGAGAAGGTCGTCGCCCTGCAGCAGGACTTCGCCCAGCAGAGCCAGAAGCTGACCGAAGAGAACGTCAAGCAGGTCCAGGCTACCGCCACCAAGGCCACTGCCCAGAAGTAAGCCGCCGCTGCCGGCCAGGCCGGCAACCGCCGCACTTCGAAAAACCGCCGCCCTCCAAGGCGGCGGTTTTTTGCGTGCAAGTTAACGGGCAGGTTTCACGTGCCCTGGCCTGCGCTATGCTGGCACGGGCACAGGGCGCCGATGATTCTTCTCAGGGAGTGACACCATGAAACGCTGGATACCGATGCTGCTGCCGGGACTGTTGCTGGCGGGCTGCGAGCTCATGCCCCCTGCCCCGTCGCCCACCGATCGCATCGAGGTGATCGACCGCGAGGTCGAGCCCGCGGAAAGACCGCCCACCGTCGAGGAACCCCGTGAGGTTCCATCGGGCCGTGTGGCCCGCCAGGTGGCCTTCCCCGCCGCGGAGTATGCCTCCCTCGAGAAGACGGGCAGCGCCGTGATCAGCGGCCAGCTGACCATCGGCGGACGCCCCGTGCCCAATGCCGGCGTCTCGGCGGCCCCGGTGACCACCTACTCCGCCGAGGCGGCGGAGAAGGCCCTGGCCGGCATCGCCGTGGAACCCGCCGACCCGCGAGCCCGCGAGTACACCCATACCACCCGCACCGATGGTAACGGCCGCTTTCGCCTGAATGGTCTCCCCTCCGGCCACTTCTATCTTTCCGGCAGTGGCCCCGACCCGGCCAGCGGCCAGCCCCGGGTGGTGATCCGCCAGGTACAGCTGCGCAACGGCCAGCAGCTTGGCGTCGACCTCAGTCGCTGAGCGCCACCTCCTTGTGGCAACTGCTCTACCAGCCCAGCGCCTGCTTGACGAAGGGGATCGTCAGCCGGCGCTGGGCGGAAAGAGAGGCGCTGTCCAGGGTGCCCAGCAGCTCGAACAGCTCACCCAGCCGGCGCGGCCCGCGATGCAGGATGAAGCGGGCCACTTCGTCGGGCAGTGCCATGCCGCGTGCTCGGGCGCGCAGCTGCAGCGCAGCCAGGC
>NZ_JACUUD010000138.1 GCF_014859505.1 Halomonas sp. | reverse complement strand
ACCCCGACGCGGCCATCCCCTTGACGCCGCGAGCCATCAGCTCATGCCAGAACGGCGAGGCGGCGAGCACCGCGAGGGTCAGCAGCGCCATGGCCAGCAGGGCCCAGCCCGGCGAGAGCTGCTGCACCTGGGCGAGGATCGCCGCCGGCTCCAGCCACCCGGCGAGCCCGACCAGCAGCACCAGCCCGACCAGCGGCCTCAGCAGGCGTCCGGACAATCGTCGGAGCAGGCGTCGGGGCTCTCGCCGGGGAAAGGCCATGCTCAGGCGCCCCCGGCCGACAGCGGCGGCAGCGCCAGCAGGTCGCAATGCCCCACGGTCAGCCCCAGCGCTCCTGCGGCGAGGCCCGCCCGCCGGCGCGCATGCCAGCGTTGTAGCAGGGTTTGCTCCTCCGGGGCCTGGGCCAGGGCGGCATCGTGCCAGCCCTGGAGCAGCTGCTCGGCCAGCGGCAGCAGCGCGTCCTCGCCGGCGGCAAGGTGCCAGGGCGTGGCCGCACGCTCCACCCGATAGCCTGCATCCGCCATGGCCGCGGCCAGCACGGTAGGCGCTTCGCCGCCCAGCGCCGGGCCGAGCCCCTTGTCGCGACGCTGGTGGGCCTGGAAGAGCGCGCGGACCGCGATGTCCTCGACGTCCTCCAGGCGCTTGCCCGCGGCGTCGAGGAAGGCCCAGTCGCCGTCGACGCTCAGGGTGAACAGCAGCGCCTGGTGGCGCGCGGCACAGGCTGCCACCAGCGACTCGGCCCAGGAACGCGAGACCAGATCGAACAGCGCCGAGGCCACCACCAGATCGGCCCCCGCCAGCAGGTCGTCATCCACAGGCGAGAGGTCGCGGCAGGAAGCCTCGATGGCCAGCCGGGCCCCGCTCGCGTCGCGCAGGGTCGCCCCGTGCCGGCGGGCCAGAGCCAGCAGCGCCGGGTCATGGTCCACCAGCCGCCAGCGCTGGGGCCCGGGCAGTCGCGGCGCCAGGAAACGCAGGTTGCTGCCGCTGCCGCAGCCCAGATCGACGATTCCATGGGGGTCGCCATCCACGCCGGGCCGCGCGGCGAGCCAATCGGCGGCGAGCCCGGTCAGGGCATGGCTGCGCGAGTGGCCGTCCAGCCACTCGCGGCGAGAGAGCCAGTCGGCGCTGAAGCGCTCAGGGGGGATGGTCGTGCCGGCGGGCAGGCGGGCGGAGTCGGAAGCCTTCATCGCGGAGCCTTCCCGGGCAGGTCGTCCAGGGCGTCCAGGAAGCGGTCGCCGGCCTGCTGCCAATCGGCCAGGCCATGGCGGGCCTCCCGGGCGCCGCGACGCAGCCGGCGGCGCAGCTCGGCGTCGTCGAGCCAGGTGGCCAGGGCAGCAGCCAGGGCGGCGGCATCGTCGGGCGGCACGGCCAGGCCGGCCTGCGTCGGCAGGGTGTCGACCAGGGCGCCACCGGTAGTGGTGAGTACCGGAAGCCCGCGGGAGAGGGCCTCGGTGACCACCATGCCGTAGCCCTCGTAGCGCGAGGGCAGCACGAAGAGCTCCGCTCGGTGGTAGGCGGCGGCCAGACCTTTGGCATCCTGCTCCCCGGCCCAGAGGATACGCTCCTCCAGGCCAAGGCGGCGTGCGGCCGAGAACAGCCGGGCGGCATGGGCGGGATCCCGCGCGTGGCTGCCGACGGCCTCCAGGGTCCAGTCGCTCTCCCGCAGACCAGAGAGCGCCTCCAGCAGCACGTCATGGCCCTTGCGCGGGATCAGGGTCGCCACGCAGAGCAGGCGACGGGGGCCGGGAGATTCGAGATCCAGGGCGCTGGCGGCCAGCGGGGCCGGCTCGACGCCGGGCTCCACCACGCGAAGCCTTGATGCCTCCACACCGAAGCGGTCGAGGCCGCGGGCCGTCCACGCGCTGGTGACGATGACGCGTCGCGCCAGGGCCAGGGCGCGGGTCTCGCTATCGTGGAGGTGACGGCGGGTCGAATCGTCCAGGCCGGTCTCGTCGGCCAGGGGGTGGTGGACCAGAGCGATGATCACCAGGCGATCGGCGTGGGGGGCGATCTCCTCGGGGAGCCCCCCCATGGCGAGCCCGTCGATCGCCACCCGGGCGCCGTCCGGAAGGGCCGCGAGCGCCCGGGCCATGCTCTGCCGGGCCAGGTCGTCGGGCACGGGAAAACGCCCCGGGAGCCCCACCACCTCGACGCGGTGGCCCCGAGCCCGCAGTGCGGCGACGATGCGGGCATCATAAACGTAGCCGCCGGTGAGCTGATCGGGGTCACCGGCCACGATCAGCGTCAGGGGTGCCATCATAGCGTTCCCTCGAAGCTCGCCCAGGCGATATGTGACTCGTGGAGGGCGACAGTCATGGCCTCGAGCCCGCCGGCGCCCTCCCCCAGCTTGCCGAGCTGGATCGCCGTGGCCAGGCGCTCGAAGATCACCCGGGCCATGAACTCGGTGGTGGTGTTGCGCCCCTTGAACTCCGGCAGCTCATCGAGGTTCTGGAAGTTGAACTCGCCGAGCACCGCCTTGAGCGCCTCGCCGGCCAGGCCGATGTCGACCACCAGGTCGTGGTCGTCGAGCTCGCGGCGCTGGAAGGTGACGTCCACCACGTAGGTGGCGCCATGGGTTCGCTGGGCGGGCCCGAAGATCTCGCCGCGAAAGCTGTGGGCGATCATGAAGTGGTCGCGAACGGTGAGTCGGTACATGTCAGGGCTCCAGTCGGTCGGGCGTCGAATCGGTTGAGCGTCAATCAGTCGGTCGAGGCATAGCGCAGGCGGTGGCAGAGCACCTCGCCGGCGGTGGCAGCGAGTCGGGGCATCAGGGCGGGCAGCTCGAGGAAATCGCTCTCGCCGCTGATCAGGGCGTCGAGGCAGGGGTCGCGCAGCAGGTCCAGCGCAAGCGCCAGGCGACGGCCATGGTCCCAACGCGGCGTGCGCTCCGCCGGCAGGCGGCCCACCTGGCTGCCGATCAGCCGCAGCCGCCGGGAGTGGAAGGCCTCCCCCAGCGGCAGGCTCGCCTCGCGATCACCGTACCAGCTCATCTCCACCACCCGCGCCTCGTCGCCGGCCAGCGCCAGCGCCTGGCGCAGCCCCTCGGGGTTGCCGCTGGCGTGCACCACCAGGTCGTTGTCGGCCGGCGCCTGCCCGGCCAGGCAGAAGTCGACGCCCAGGGCGCGGGCGAGTTCGGCGCGCCCCCGGGCGATATCCACCAGGCAGACCCGGGTGCCGGGGATGGCCGCGCAGAGCCAGGCCACCAGGGCACCGACCACGCCGGCCCCGATCACCGCGATGCGATCACCGACTCGCGGCTCGGCGTCCCAGCAGCCGTTGATCGCGGTCTCCATGTTGGCGGCGAGCACCGCCCTGGCGGCGGGCAGGCCAGCGGGCAGCGGCGTGACCGCGGCAGCCGGCACCACGTAGCGATCCTGGTGGGGATGGAGGCAGAAGACTTCCCGGCCCAGCAGCGCCTCGGGGCCGGCCTCGACCACCCCCACGCTGACGTAGCCGTACTTCACCGGCCAGGGGAAATCACCGGCCTGGAAGGGAGCGCGCATGCGCTGCCACTCGCTCTCGGGCACCCGCCCCTGGAACACCAGCGCCTCGGTGCCGCGGCTGATGCCGCCGAACAGCGCCCTGACCCGCACCTCCACCTCGCCGGGAACAGGCAGCAGTTCCTCGCGCAGGGCGCCGTGCCCCGGGGCCAGGGTCCAGAAGGCGGTGGCAGTGTCGAATGACATGAAGGCTCCAGCGGGAGGGAGAGGAAATACTTTTACAATAATGGTACATATACCACGTTACGCACAACTTTGGCGGTGACGGAGGTTTCCCTCGCGGCCGCCTGCTAGGGTAATCAACATGGGCCCTGAGGCTCAGCATAGCGGCTATGCCTCGCCACCATGGCCGTCGACAACGGCGATCGACAACAGCAATCGACAACCACCGGGAGCCCGGATGCCCTCTCCTGTCTCGTCCCACCCACCTGCACAGGGGCCCGCCCAGGCGGCGCGCCCCTGGCGCCTGGCCATCGAGCTGGCGCTGGGCGGCATCGCCCTGCTGGGGCTGTTGGCCTCGCTGGGACTGGTGGCGTCATGGGTAGCGCCGCTCGCCATCGCCACCTACCTGGGGATGGCGGCCCTGCTGTGGCGCGCCCTGAGGCGCTGCCCGCGGCGACAGGACGGGCTCGGCGCGGCCAACCGGGTCACCCTGGCACGCGGCGTGCTGGTGGCACTGCTGGCCGGCACCCTGGCCGCCCCGGCCCTGCTGGCTGCCCACGGGGAGTGGCTCTTCGCCCTGGCGCTGGTCGCCCTGGCCCTGGATGGCGTGGACGGCTGGGTGGCCCGGCGCACCGCCAGCGCCAGCGCCGTGGGGGCCCGCTTCGATATGGAGCTCGACGCCTTCTTCATCCTGTTGCTCTGCCTGGCCCTGCTGCTGCTGGAGCGGGTAGGCCCCTGGGTGCTGGCCATCGGCGCCATGCGCTACGTCTTCGTGGCGGCCAGCTGGCGCTGGCCCTGGCTCGCCGGCGAACTGCCCGAAAGCCTACGCCGCAAGGCGGTCTGCGTCTGGCAGGTGGCGGCGCTGATCCTCGCCCTGCTGCCGGCCACGCCAGACATGCTCGTCGGCTGGCTGGCGGCCACCGCCCTGGCGGGGCTCACCCTCTCCTTCGCCGTGGACGTGCGCTGGCTATACCGCCAGCAGTGAGACTCGGGGCTGGCAAAAACATCCGGGCCTGCTAGAGTGAGACTTCGCTTGACGGGGTGCCGGTGGAACCGGCTGAGATCGCCATACGACACGGCTTGTTCGAAATGAGCTGTCGTCACGGCGGGGCCCGTTGAACCTGATCCGGCTAGTACCGGCGTAGGAATCAAGCGGCGGCCTCCCCCCGGCTACCCCCGTGTAGCGCGCCACACCCGGGCCCCACTCCTTCCCTCGCCCGCACTCCGGATCGTCAACCGACTTCGGAGACAAGATGGGCTACCGCTTCAGCGACCTCACCGCCGCCTGCCAGCACGACTGGCGCGCCTATATCGAACACGACTTCGTGCGCGGCCTGGCCGACGGCACCCTCGAGGAGGGCGCCTTTCGTCACTACCTGAAGCAGGACTACCTGTTCCTGATCCACTTCGCTCGGGCCTACGCCCTGGCCGCCTACAAGAGCCGCACCCTCACCGATCTGCGCCAGGCCCATGAGGGCCTCAAGGCGATCGTCGATCTCGAGCTCGGCCTCCATGTGGGCTACTGCCGGGACTGGGGCATCAGCGAGGCCGACCTCGCTGCCCTGCCCGAGGCCCGCGCCACCCTGGCCTATACCCGCTACGTGCTGGACACCGGCAACCGCGGCGACCTGCTCGACCTCCACGTGGCCCTGGCCCCCTGCCTGGTGGGCTACGGCGAGATCGCCGACTGGATCAACACCCGCGCCGAGACGCTGCGAGGCGACGCCAACCCCTATGACGCCTGGATCGCCATGTACGAGAGCGAGGAGTTCCAGGCCGCCCGCCGCGCCGAGGAGGCCTGGCTCGACGCCCGCCTCGCCGACGCCACCCCGGCGCGCTTCGTCGAACTCACCCAGGTCTTCCGCGACGCCACTCGGCTCGAGATCGACTTCTGGCAAATGGGGCTGGACCGCGCCCTCTAGCGCCGCCGCCCTGACCCCCTGACAACACCACCGACAACATCAACGACAACACCAGCGACAACAACCGCCACCACAAGGACCCACGACATGAGCAAGACCGCCCATTTCCTCGCCGAGACCGCCCGCGTCGACGAGGCCGCCATCCAGCCGCTGCCCGGTTCGCGCAAGGTCTTTATTACGGGCTCGCGCCCCGATATCCGCGTGCCCTTCCGCGAGATCAGCCTATCGCCCACCAAGACCTCCGGTGCCGACGAGGAGAATCCGCCGCTGCTGGTCTACGACACCTCCGGCCCCTACACCGACCCGAGTGCCGAGATCGACCTGCGAAAGGGACTGCCCGCGCTGCGCCGCGCCTGGATCGAGGCGCGCGGCGATACCGAGTTCCTAGACGGCCCCACCAGCGAGTACGGCCAGCGCCGCGCCAACGACCCAACGCTTGCCCAGCTGCGCTTCGATCTGACCCGCACGCCCCTGCGCGCCAAGGAAGGGAAGAACGTCACCCAGCTGCACTATGCCCGCCAGGGCATCATCACCCCGGAGATGGAATTTATCGCCATCCGGGAAAACCAGCGCCGCCAGGCGCTCTCTGCAAAGTACTCAGGCACGGAAGAAGTGGAACGGATTCTGGGCCACCAGCACCCGGGCCAGGGCTTCGGCGCCCGGCTGCCCGAGGAGATCACTCCGGAGTTCGTGCGCGCCGAGGTCGCGGCGGGCCGGGCGATCATTCCCTGCAACATCAATCACCCGGAATCGGAGCCGATGATCATCGGCCGCAATTTCCTGGTGAAGATCAACGGCAACCTGGGCAACTCCGCGGTGACCTCCTCCATCGAGGCAGAGGTGGACAAGATGACCTGGGGGATCCGCTGGGGCGCGGACACCATCATGGACCTCTCCACCGGGCAGAACATCCACGAGACCCGTGAGTGGATCCTGCGCAACTCGCCGGTGCCCATCGGCACCGTGCCCATCTACCAGGCGCTGGAGAAGGTCAACGGCGTGGCCGAGGACCTGACCTGGGAGGTGTTCCGCGACACCCTGATCGAGCAGGCCGAGCAGGGGGTGGACTACTTCACCATCC
>NZ_JACUUD010000267.1 GCF_014859505.1 Halomonas sp. | reverse complement strand
CTAGACAGCATCAACAAGGAGTCGCCTCCATGCGCAAGACCCTACCCACCCTGCTTGCCGCCGGCCTGGCCGCCGCCGCCTTCACCACCAGCACCCAGGCCCTGGCCTACGGCGCCGGCGACTTCTTTACCCGTTTTGGCGTAGCCAAGGTGGCACCGACGAGTGATAACGGCACTCTAGCTGACGGAATTCTTTCCACGAACGTGGATGACGACACCCGCTTCGCCTTTACCCTGGGCTATCGCTTCCACGACAACGTCGGTGTAGAACTGCTGGCCGCCGAACAGTTCAAGCATGACTTCACCCTGACCGATCCTGATGGGAACATTATTCCTGGATCCACCAAGCACCTGCCGCCGACCCTGACCGTGCAGTATTACCCGCTGGGTGGCACCGCGGCCCTGGTGCAGCCCTATGTGGGCGTAGGCGTCAACTACACCCGCTTCTCTAGCGAGAAAGTCGGGATTCCCGGAGCAGAGCTCAACTTCGACAGCTCCTGGGGCGCCGCCGGCCAGGTGGGCGTGGACCTGCTGATCAACGACAACTGGGCGCTCAACGCCGCCGCCTGGTATATCGACCTCGAGACGGATGCCAGCCTCGACGGCAATGATATCGGCACCGTGAAGATCGACCCCTGGGTGGTGATGGGCGGCATCAGCTACCGCTTCTGATCCTTCCAGCGCCGCAGAGCCAGCAGGGCCCGCCAATGGCGGGCCCTGCTTGTTTTCGGCTGGCGGATGTCGTCAGTTCTCGGTGACCAGTCGATCGATCGCCTCCACGGCTTGGGTCAGCCTCAGCCGCTCGACGCCACCCACCCCGGACTGGGCCAGCCAGGCCTCTACCGCGGGGGCCACCTCGCACTTCGCCGGCAGCGGCGCCCGGGCCTCTACCAGGGTCTCCAGGCGCACGATGAACACGAAACGCATCCACTGGGGCAGCGCCATGGTGTCGGCGCAGAAGGGTTCGATGCTCTCGAAGGCGGCAGGGTCGGGCCGCGTCATGCGCCACTGGTCGGTGGCGCGCATGGTGGCCTCCAGTTCGCGCAAGGCGGCCGCCAGTTCCCGGTAAGCGCTCATGGTGACGTCCTCACATGCATAAAACGTCATTATCCCTGCCAGTCTCCTCGCCGGCCACCCCGCCGCGCTTTCCCCGACGGACTGCCCCACAGATAT
>NZ_JACUUD010000266.1 GCF_014859505.1 Halomonas sp. | reverse complement strand
AGATGAAGGCGTCAGCAACACAGCCATTCGCCGGGCCGAGCCCAGCTCCCACCAGTAACTTGATGGCGTAACTGTTCCCGGCTATCGGTAGCGATAGATCCGCAGGCTGGGCAGGAAGGGCTCGTCCTCGAGTTTCTCGTCGCGTCTTCTGGCGCGGGTGCGCTGCTCGGGCGGCGCGAGCGGGGGGAGGTTGTGGTCGGGCAGGCGGCCTTCGGCGCTGGGCACGAAGAGGGGCAGGGCGACGTTCATGGCGCGGCGGGTGCGGCCGTCGTCCAGGGATTCCCGGTAGAAGAGGTTGGCGCGCATCAGCGGGGCCTGGCGCTGCACCTGGGCCAGCGGCTCTGCGCTCGGGATGCCGGCGAGCTTGCGCAGCTGGATGCGCACGTGGGCAGCCTCCGTGTCGAGCTTCATAAGCTTCTGCTCGGCCTCCTTCACCGTCAGGCGCTTGATGGAGCGCCCGCTCGAATACCAGGCCAGGCGAACCCGGGCCAGCGGTGCCTCGGCGACGGGGATCGCCCGCCAGCACTGTTTGAGATGCACCCGGGCCAGGCCCTGGCCGCGCAGGTGGTCGTGCAGTTCGGGGTGGCGGAAGGGCAGCACGGCCTTCGCCTCGGGAATCAGCTCGGGCTCGCTCTCCTTGATGCGGGCGAGCAGGGCGGCGAAATCGGCCTTGGCGACGTTGGTTCGGGCCACCGCCTCCATCAGTGACTCATCGGCGGCCACCAGCCCGATATGGGTGCGGGTGGCGCGGCCATCCTGGCCATCCTGGTACCAGACATCCAGCAGGGCGTGGTGAAGCCAATCGGCCGCGCGCTCGGCGCTTACCGGTTCCGGCTCGCCGAAGATCCAGCAGGCGCCGGGGCGGTGGCGATAGGCGGCCGACACCGCCTCGGCAGCCTCGAGCAGGGCGTCGAAGGCTACCTCCAGTTCGGCCAGCAGGCGGTATTCGGGGCGGCTCAACGGTGGCTCACTCCGGCTCCTGGAACCCACGCTCGGCGCGCAGGATCATCTCGTCGATCTCGGTCTCGTCCATGGCGGGCTCGCCGGCGATGCGGTGGCTGCCATCCGCCCAGGCGCCGAGATCCAGCAGGCGGCAGCGCTCGCTACAGAAGGGGCGGTCGGGGTTCTTCTCGCTCCACACGACCTTCTTGCGGCACTGGGGGCAGGCGACTTCCAGGGGACG
>NZ_JACUUD010000137.1 GCF_014859505.1 Halomonas sp. | reverse complement strand
TCGCCACCCTGGTCATGGCGACCCGCCTGCCGCCGGTGGCTCGCACGCTGCCTAGACTACGCTATCGGTTCAGTCGTATTCAGAGACGCGTCACGAGTTAGCCGATTGGCTGGACGAAGGCCACCTCCAGGTCCCGAGAAGACCCTCGTCCCGCTGATCAGCTTCGATCCGACTCAGCTTTGCCAGGCCATCAGCGTCTCCAACTCGCCGGTGAGCGGCTCAAGGCGCTCCTCCACCACCTGAAAACCCAGGCGCCGGTAGAAGGAGACCGCGCGCACGTTGCGCGAGAAGACGCAGAGGGTGAGCCGTGAGTGATGGACCATGGCGTGAGCCATCAGCCGCGAACCGTGGCCGTAGCTCTGCAGCTCGGGATCGACGAACAGGGCCTCGAGGCGTTCCCCGTTGAGGGCGGCGAAGCCGATAACCCGCCCCTCCATCTCCAGCACCAGCAGCTCGTCGGCGCCGGGCAGGTGCTCTTCGACCATGGCATCGAGAGACGACTCCCAGTACTCGGCAGGAATGAAGTCGTGGGACCGCCGGGAGGCGCGCAGCCAGATATCGGCCAGCAGCGGAATCTCCTGAGGGACGGCGGGACGAATCATGATTATGCTCCAACGGGCTGTACCAGCGGCCGTGAGTCAGCGGGCATCGACTTCGGGGCTATCCCTACAGTGTACCCTTGAGGCATAGCCCCTGCCCGATGAATTCCGGGGACTGCCGGGAGGGGATATACTGCCCACCCGAACACCTACCCTCGTCGCCCCAGGGAGATCCCCCATGCAGCGTCGCCGCCCCCTTCGCACCCTCCTGCTTAGCCTCTCTGCCGGCCTGCTGACCGCCGGACTGCTCACAGCCTGCGCCAGCCCTCACTATCTGCAGCTCAACCCCCAGCGCAGCGCCGAGGTACCCGTCACCGGCAGCGGCCAGGCGGTCACGGTCATCGCCGTGGACGGCCGCGACAGCGAGGTGATCGGCACCCGTACCGGCAGCGCCATGTCGACGGCCACCATCACGGTCAACGCCCACGAACTGGTTCCACGCCTGCAGCGGGAAGCGGAGCGCGCGGTGAGCGACATGGGCTTTCGCCCCACCAGCGAACGTGCGCCGGGGCGCCCCAGCCTGACCCTGACCCTGGACCACCTGGGCTACGAGCGAGGCCAGAGCCGACCGGTAATTGACGAGGCGCGCCTGGAGTCGGTGCTCATCGCCGAGGCAGTCAACGGTGGCAACACCTACACCGGGACCTACACCTCGCGACGCACACAGAGCTACGCCGTACGCCCGGACCGCGACACCAACACCCGCATGGTCAACGATCTGCTCTCCGACGGTCTCGATCGTGCCTTCCGTGACCCGGAGCTGGGCCAGCTGCTGGCGCGCTGAGCATTTCCTGAAATGCCGCGAGGGCGCCCACTGGGCGCCCTCGCGGCATCTGAACTCCTGCTACCGCTACTCCAACGGCCCACGGCGCACCAGGGCCCAGATGCTCTCGCGAAAGCCACTGCCGGCCTCCGGCTCACCGTCCTCCAGGTGAGCGACATGGAAGTTGGGCTCGAACAGCTCGCGGACCTCGTCGTGCGATACGCTGAAGGGCGGTCCACCCTCATCGCCCCGCGCCCGCTCGAGGCTGATCAGCAGGCCGCGACTACCCGGCGGCACCAGCTGGGCCAGATGAAAGGCATAACGCTGACGGGTGGCCGGCGGCAGGGAGATCAGCGATGCGCGATCGTAGAAGGCCCCGATCTCCGCCGCCTGCTCGATATGGAAGTGGAAGAAGTCCCCCTGCCACAGCTCCACGCTGCCCTGGCGACATATCTGGAACCCGGCCTGGTGGTAGCGGGTAACGACGCCCTGCCCCTCGGCCACGAACTGCTCGATGGCCTCCGGCGCCAGTTCGATCCCCAACACCGGGTGGTCCCCGCTTGCCAGCCAGCGCATGTCCAGGCTCTTGCCGCACAGCGGCACCAGCACCTTGGTGCCGGGCCGGACCTCGAGGTTCGGCCAGTGGGCTACCAGCATCGGGTGGGGGCGATCGCGGTGGAAACCGATGCGCCCCTCACGCCAGCGCTCCAGCCATTCGTTGGCCATCCCCCCCTCCTCAGAACCAGCGATCACGCTTGCTCTTGCGGCGCGGCAGGTGGGGAACGATCAGGCCCACCAGCAGGCCCGCCCCGGCTACCCCGCCGCCATACATGAAGTAGCGCATCAGCAGATCCTCCTCCTGGGTATCCAGGCGGGCCTGCAGCTGGCGAATGGTCTGGAGAGATTGCTCGGACTCGGCGTTCAGCGCCTGGTTGCGCGCCTCGAGGTCGGCGATGCGAGCCTCGCTGGTCTCCAGGGCCTCGCGCTGGGCGGCGGTCCGGCTCTCCCACTGCTCATTGATGCCATCCAGCTCCGCGGAGAGCTCGGCCACCTGCTGCTCCAGTTCGGGCACGCGCACCTGGGCGCTGGGCGTCTCCTGCAACTCGCCGGAGAGAATCCAGACGGTGTTGCCTTCGGCGTTCTGCACCCGGCTGTAGTTGCCGCTGGTCTCGAGCTGCGTCACCGGCTCACCGGCGGTGAGGGTACCGACGATGCGGTAGCCATCGGTGGGGCCGCTGCGCACATAGGTGGTGAGGGAATCGCTGACCCAGTGGGTCGCGTCGTTCTGCTGGGCCTGGAGTGGCAGGGCAAGGAGCCCCAGGGCAAGGCCCAGGCTGAGTCGTCTGATGTCGTGTCGTGTCATGCCGTTATCCTGGCTAAAGCTGGCGGATTTCCACTCTGGCGCGACCTGTATCCGGCGCCGGCTTCCTGCCGGCGCCGCTGCGATGAGACGGCCGGTCTCCCTCGGTCGGTATCGACCGTTTCCCACAGGGACTTTTCCACAGCGCCTGTGGACAAGGTTCGGGACAACCGCTGGAAGGGTGCCTGCCAGCGGCGCTGCGCCTGCCCTGCGCCCTTGTCGATCATTTCATGACCAGTGTGCTTCAACGCTCCGGAGGGGAAGGCGGCGAAAAGGGCCGCGGGAACTCGGCCACTCGACCGTCGCTCCTCACCGCCCGGGGCGTGCCTCCCCGCTCCACCTCGTCGATACGCACGATGGCGTTGAGCGGCAGGTAGCTGCGGATGACGCCTTCGAAGGTGAGCCGCAGCTTGTCCGCGGAGGGGTCCACCACCAATCGAGAGGCGTCTTCGAAGACGAATTCCTCGACCTCGATGAAACCCCACAGATCGCTCTGGAAGATCTCGCGCGCGTAGAGCTCCCACACTTCCCCCTGCTGGTGGAAAACCACCCGATAGATAGGCTTCGCCGCCATGGTGCTGAGTGTTCCTCGAACCGGTGTTCCGACAAGAGGCGCAAGCGTAGCACAATCCCGCAGCCGGCGGCCCATGCTGGCCCCGTCGCCGGCCGACGCGTATAATCCAGGGCTAGTTTTCAGGTCCCCAGCGGCCGCGACTTCATGAGACCGCCCTTCCCGGGCAAATGCCTGGCGGGGCGGCATCCCCCATCTCATCCACCGGTGACAGACGTCGGGCGCCTGGCGCCACGACCCTATTCTTATGGCGAAGAAACTCTTCATCAAGACGCACGGCTGCCAGATGAACGAGTATGACTCCGCACGCATGGCGGATCTGCTCGGCGAATCCCACCGGCTCGAGCTCACCGACGACGAGCGCGAGGCCGACGTCATCCTGCTCAATACCTGCTCGATACGCGAGAAGGCCCAGGAGAAGGTGTTCCACCAGCTAGGCCGCTGGAAGAAACTCAAGGAGACCAACCCCGATCTCGTGATCGGCGTCGGCGGCTGCGTGGCCAGCCAGGAGGGCGAGGCCCTGCGCAAGCGGGCGCCCTTCGTGGACATGGTGTTCGGGCCCCAGACCCTTCACCGGGTGCCCTCGATGCTCGATGCCCGCCAGCGGGACCAGATCTCGGTGGTGGATGTCACCTTCCCGGAGATCGAGAAGTTCGACCACCTGCCCAAGCCGAGCGCCGACGGCGCTACCGCCTTCGTCTCGGTGATGGAGGGCTGCTCGAAGTACTGCACCTTCTGCGTGGTGCCCTATACCCGCGGCGAGGAGGTCTCGCGCCCCTTCGAGGCGGTGATGGACGAGGTGATCCACCTGGCCGACCAGGGCGTGCGCGAGATCAATCTGCTGGGCCAGAACGTCAACGCCTACCGCGGACTCAACCAGCTCGGCGACGAGATCGACCTGGCCGAGCTGATCGGCTGCGTGGCCGCCGTCGAGGGCATCGACCGCATCCGCTTCACCACCTCTCACCCAGTGGAATTCACCGACAGCCTGATCGAGGCCTTCGGCGAGATCCCGGAGCTGGTCAGCCACCTGCACCTGCCGGTGCAGTCGGGCTCCGACCCTATCCTGTCCGCCATGAAGCGCGGCCACACCGCGGAAGAGTACGTCGAAAAGATGGAGCGCATCCGCGGGCTGCGCCCCGACATCAGCTTTTCGTCCGATTTCATCATCGGCTTCCCGGGCGAGACCGAGGCAGACTTCGCGGCCACCATGGACCTGATCGGACGCATCGGCTTCGACCACTCCTTCAGCTTCGTCTACTCGGCACGCCCCGGCACCCCGGCGGCCTCGCTGGCCGATGACACCCCGGAGAGCGTCAAGAAGCAGCGCCTGGCGATCCTTCAGGAGCGCATCAACCAGCAGGCGATGCAGATCAGCCGTCGCATGGTGGGCACCACCCAGCGCATCCTGGTCACCGGCTTCGCGCCCCGCGACCCGGGCCAGCTCTCCGGGCGCACCGAGAACAACCGGGTGGTCAACTTCCGCGCCGCCAACCCCACCGAGCTGATCGGCTATTTCGTCGACGTGGAGATCACCGAGGCACTGCCCAACTCGCTGCGCGGCGAGCTCGCTTCGCCCGAGATCCACTGATGCCCCCGGCCCCTTTATTGCCCCGGCAGGCGCCGGGGCAGTAAGCTGCCCTAAATCCATCTTCCATGGGACTCGCCAGTCTTGAGCCAGCCATCCACTCCGGCCAACCGCATCATCACCCTCAATCTCGAGCCCAATGATCCCCGCCGCCTGGCCAACCTGTGCGGCCAGCGGGACGAGCACCTCAAGCTGGTGGAGGCGCGTCTCGGCATCACCCTGCGCAACCGCGGCAACATCTTCCAGCTGGCGGGCCCCATCCACCGGGTCAAGGCCGCCGCCAACCTGCTCGAGCACCTCTACCGCGAGACCGAGGCCAACGACCTGGAGCCGGATACCGTGCACCTCTTCCTGCAGGAGTCCGGCCTCGAGGCCCTGGAGGAGGACGAAGGCAGCGAGGAGAGCGGCGAGGTGCTGCTGCGCACCCCGCGCACCCTGATCAAGCCCCGCGGCCTCAACCAGCAGGCCTACGTGCAGAGCATCCGCGCCCACGACATCAACTTCGGCATCGGTCCGGCCGGCACCGGGAAGACCTACCTGGCCGTGGCCGCCGCGGTGGAGGCGCTCAACCAGCAGGAGGTGCGTCGCATCCTGCTGGTGCGACCGGCGGTGGAGGCCGGCGAGAAGCTCGGCTTCCTGCCCGGCGACCTGGCCCAGAAGATCGATCCCTACCTGCGCCCGCTCTATGACGCCCTCTACGAGATGATCGGCTTCGAGCAGGTCGCCAAGCTGATCGAGCGCCAGGTGATCGAGATCGCCCCGCTGGCCTACATGCGCGGACGCACCCTCAACAACGCCTTCATCATCCTCGACGAGAGCCAGAACACCACCCGCGAGCAGATGAAGATGTTCCTGACCCGCATCGGCTTCGGCTCCACCGCGGTGATCACCGGCGATGTGACCCAGGTCGACCTGCCCCGCGGCCAGTCCTCGGGGCTGATCCAGGTACTGGATGTGCTCAAGGGAACACCGGGTATCAGCACCACCCACTTCGCCGCCAAGGATGTGGTGCGCCACCCGCTGGTGCAACGCATCATCGAGGCCTACGATCATTTCGAGGCCAAACAGGAGGTCGCCGAGCGCGCACGCAAGGAGGCCAAGGAGCAGGAGCGCGAGGCGCTGCGCCTGGAGCGCCAGGAACGCCTCGACCGCCTCGACCGCGAGCGAGGCGAGTCATGAGTCGCGCCCGGGTCGATCGCCAGGTGGCCCTCGTGGCCGAGGGGCTGCCGAGCCAGGCCGAGCTCGAGGCCTGGGTCGACGCCGTGCTCGACCGCCATGAGGTGGCCGACGACAGCGAGCTCACCGTGCGTCTGGTGGACGCCGAGGAGAGCCGTGCGCTGAACCGCGACTACCGCGGCCGTGACACGCCCACCAACGTCCTCTCCTTCCCCTTCGAGTGCCCGCCCGGCGTGGTGCTGCCGCTGCTCGGCGACCTGGTGATCTGCCACCCGGTGGTGGGCACCGAAGCCGTCGAGCAGGAAAAGTCCCTGCGCGATCACTACGCTCACATGGTGGTACATGGCACCCTGCACCTGCTGGGTCATGACCATATCGAGGATGACGAGGCCGAGGCCATGGAGGCGCTGGAGCGCAAGATCCTGGCCGGCCTCGGCATCGACGACCCCTATCGTGACACCGGCAGCACTGCCCGCAACGACGTCGCTAACGAGGACGAGAGACCCCACCCATGAGCGAAGATCGATCGAGCGGCCAGGGCGGCCGATCCTGGCTGGAGAAGCTGTTCAACGCCCTGTCCGGCGACAGCGATGAGCCCAGTTCCCGTGACGAGTTGCTCGCCTTCCTGCGCCAGGCGGCCACCCGCCTGAAGCTCGAGCAGGACGCCATGATGATCATCGAGGGCGCCCTCAAGATCAGCGATCAGCAGGTGCGGGAGGTGCTTATCCCCCGTTCCCAGATCACCGCCATCGGCCTCGAC
>NZ_JACUUD010000136.1 GCF_014859505.1 Halomonas sp. | reverse complement strand
TGAGCCCCGAACCATGAGCCCCGACCCATGAACTCGACCCGGCACCCCCGACCGAGTGATGAGAGCGCCCCGGCGCTCCTGCCGCTGCAGGCCTCGCTGCCGCTGCTAGGCATCGCCGCCTGGAGCGGCACCGGCAAGACCACGCTGCTGGAGGCGCTGCTGCCGCGCCTGGCCGAGCGTGGCCTGCGCGTGGCGGTGATCAAGCACGCCCACCACACCTTCGACGTCGACCAGCCCGGCAAGGACAGCCACCGTCTGCGCCAGGCCGGCGCCGCTCCCATGCTGGTGGCCTCCCGCGCGCGGCTGGCGTTGATGATGGAGACCCCCGACCAGCAGGAGCCGGACCTGGCCGAGCTGGTGGCGCTGGTGGCCACCCAGCGCCCCGACCTGGTGCTGGTGGAGGGCTTCAAGGCCTGGCCCCTGCCCAAGCTCGAGCTGCACCGCCCGGCCCTGGGCAAGCCCCTGCGAGTCGTGGAGGACCCCTGGGTGAAGGCGGTGGCCTCGGACGCCCCCCTGGCGCTGCCGGAAGGCGTCGAGGCACTGGACCTCAACGACCTGGCGGCCCTGGCCGACTGGATCGCCGCCTGGCCGGCGCGCTGGCCCCGGGAACGCCGGCCCCGCGCCCTGGACCCGGCCCAAGGAGTCACCTCGCCATGACCCTCTCCTGCTTCGAGCTGGGCGAGCGCATGCTCGCCGTGGAGGAGGCCCGGGCGGCGGTGCTTGCGCTGGTCGCGGGGGCGCTGCCCGCCGAGGCCGTGCCCCTGGCCCTGGCCCACGGCCGGGTGCTGGCCGAGGACGCCGTCTCCCCCATCGATGTGCCCCAGCGCACCAATGCCGCCATGGACGGTATCGCCGTCGCCTGGCCCGAGTTGAGCGCTTCCGATATGAGCGCTACCCAGGAAGGCGTCGCTCCGGCGCGGTTTCGCCGTATCGCGGAGATTCTTGCCGGCCAGGCGCCGAACGCTGAGCTGTCCCCCGGCCAGTGTGCCGGCATCACCACCGGCGCACCGCTTCCCCCGGGTGCCGACACCGTGATCATGCGCGAGCAGTTGGCGGAAGAGGAGGGCGCCGACGGCGTTCGCTGGGCCATCGTCGATTCCCCCGAGCGGGTCCGGCACGGGCAGAACGTCCGCCTGGCCGGCGAGGATATCGCCCGCGGTGCGCTGGCGCTGCCTGCCGGCACCCGGCTCGGTGCCGCCGAGCTCGGCTTGCTGGCCTCCCTGGGCCGCGCCGAGGTGGCGGTGTCGCGTCGCCCTCGGGTAGCGCTCTTCTCCACCGGCGACGAGGTCACCGCGCCGGGCCAGGCGCTGCCCGAGGCGGGCATCTTCGATGCCAACCGCTACAGCCTGATGGCGCTGGCCGCCGAGCACGGTGCCGAGGTGATCGATCTGGGCATCCTGCCGGATTCGCGCGAGGCCATCGCCGCGGGCCTGGCCCGGGCCGCCAATGAGGCGGATCTGGTGATCACCAGCGGCGGAGTCTCGGTGGGCGACGCCGACCACACCCGCTCGGCCCTGGCGGCGCGGGGCGAGCTGGGCTTCTGGAAGATCGCCATTCGCCCCGGCCGGCCGCTGGCCTGCGGGCGCCTTGGCCCCCGCGGCGTGCCCTTCCTGGGCCTGCCCGGCAATCCGGTGGCGGTCATGGTCACCTTCCTGCAGTTCGCCGCCCCGCTGCTGGCGAAGCTGCAGGGCCGGGCGGCGGGGGGGCCGCCGCGTCTCACCGCCATGGCCGAGCAGGCGCTGAAGAGTCGCGTCGGGCGCGTCGACCTGCTGCGCGGCGTCTACCGCTGCGACGGCGACGGGCGGCTGCGGGTCGGCGTCACCGGCGCCCAGGGCTCAGGCATCCTCTCTTCCATGGTCCAGGCCAACTGTCTGATCGAGATCGACGCCGAGCGTGCGGCCGTGGCCGCCGGCGAGGCGGTGACCATTCAACCCCTGTTCCGTTATCCTTGAGGCACCGACCATGTCACTGACCCATCTCAACGCCCGTGGCGAAGCCCATATGGTGGACGTCGCCGACAAGCCGGAGAGCCGCCGGGAGGCCAGCGCCTCCGGGCGCATCACCATGCGGCCCGAGACCCTGGCGCTGCTCGCCGAGGGCGGCCTCCCCAAGGGCGACGTGCTGGCCACCGCGCGCATCGCAGGCATCCAGGCCGCCAAGCGCACCCACGAACTGATCCCCCTCTGCCACGCCCTGGCGCTGTCGAAGGTGGCCATCGACTTCACCCTCGACGAGGCGCGGAGCCGGGTGGAGGTCACCGCCACCTGTCGGCTCAACGGCCGTACCGGCGTGGAGATGGAGGCACTGACCGCCGTCTCGGTGGCCTGCCTGACTCTCTATGACATGTGCAAGGCGGTGGACAAGGACATGGTGATTGACGCGATCCGGCTGGAGGCCAAGACCGGCGGCAAGTCCGGCGACTATCGCCGTGGCGAGGTCGTCGGTGAGGGTATCGACCAGGCCGCCGGCGAGACCGTGGTCACCGGCGCCGAGGGACCCATCGTCACCGGCCAGTGCCACGGCGGCCAGGTGGCCCTGGGCAGTCGCTGCGACATCGCCTCGCCCTGTATTCGCGTCAAGTGCCTGGCGGAGCTGCGCGAGCGGCTCGGCGTGGGCGAACTCTCCGTGCCCCTTTCCGACCTGGAGCGGCCCGACGTCGGGGGGCTCAAGGCGGCCCTCAAGGCCCTGGATCCGCGCTTCGTGGCCCTCGACGAGGGGCGCGTGCTGGTGGCGGTGAACCAGGTGATGGCCGCCGACGTCACCCCGATCACCGATGAGGACGAGGTGGCCTTCTTCCCCCCCGTCACCGGAGGCTGAGCTCATGACCGATGACGCCCTGGTTCGCGTCCAGGAGGCGCCCTTCGATGCGGGCGACGAGCAGCGCGCGCTGCTGGCCGGTCGTACCGATATCGGCGCGGTGGTCTGCTTCACCGGCCTGGTTCGCGACTTCAACGAACGCCCGGAGATCACCGCCCTGACCCTGGAGCACTACCCCGGCATGACCGAGTCGGCGCTGGCGGCCATCGTCGCCGAGGCCCGCAGCCGCTGGGCCCTGGATGGGGTGCGCGTGATACACCGCATTGGACGCCTGGCCCCCGGAGACCCTATCGTGTTGGTGGCGGTGGCCAGTGCGCATCGACGGGCAGCCTTCGAGGCCTGCGATTTCATCATGGACTACCTCAAGACCCGTGCCCCCTTCTGGAAGAAGGAGCACACCAGCGAAGGCGACTACTGGGTCGCGGAGCGCCACTCCGACCATGAGGATGCCGGCCGCTGGGCTAACTGATTCGAGTGACACGCAAGAGAGACGACAATGACAACACTGCCCCAGGCACTGATCGACGACTTCGGAAGGCGCGTGCGCTATGTGCGCATCTCGGTCACCGACCGCTGCGATTTCCGCTGCGTCTACTGCATGAGCGAGGAGATGACCTTCCTGCCTCGCGCCCAGGTGCTGACCCTGGAAGAGCTCGCCCTGGTGGCCCGCGCCTTCGTCGAACTGGGGGTCGAGAAGGTGCGCCTCACCGGCGGTGAGCCCCTGGTTCGCCGCGATATCGACCAGCTGGTGGAGCAGATCGGCGCGCTGCCGGGGCTGCGTGATTTCGCCATGACCACCAACGGCGCGACACTGCCGAAGATTGCCAGGCGGCTGCGCCAGGCGGGCCTGACGCGGCTCAATATCAGCCTCGATTCCCTCGACCCCGAGCGCTTTCGCCAGCTGACCCGCACCGGCGATCTCGCCCGCGTCATCGACGGCATCCGCGCCGCCCGAGAGGCCGGCTTCGAGCGCACCAAGCTCAACGCGGTCATCCTCAAGGGACGCAACGACGATGAGGTGATCGATCTCGTCGAGTTCGCCCGGAATGAGGGGCTCGACATCAGCTTCATCGAGGAGATGCCCCTGGGCGATGTCTCCGACCATCGTCGCGACGAGACCTACTGCTCCAGCGACGAGGTCCAGGCGCTGATCGAGACCCGCTATCCGCTCACCCCCACCACCGAGAGCACCCTCGGCCCCTCGCGCTATTTCCGCATGACCGACAGCGATATCCGGGTGGGTTTCATCTCACCCCACAGTCATAATTTCTGTTCCACCTGCAATCGGGTTCGCGTCACCGTGGAGGGGCGCTTGCTGCTCTGTCTCGGCAACGAGCACTCGGTGGATCTGCGCCGCGTGCTGCGCGCTCACCCGGGGGATATCGACGCCCTTAAACGGGCCATCGTGGCGGCCATGCCCCTCAAGCCCGAGCGCCACCACTTCACCACCGACGGCGACGTCCAGGTGGTGCGCTTCATGAACATGACCGGCGGCTGACCGCGCTTCCCCGGCCGCGTCCCCCGGTCATTTTCCCTGGCCTATCGCCGGCCATGGCGAGCATTTATGGCCGGCTTTTCTTTCCCTGAATCCTGCGGCTTTTCTTGCCAAGCCGCCCATGATGCATATACTTTTCCCTTACACACACGCTATGCCCGTCTCATTTTTCCGGTTCAGGAGGGGATCCATGTCAAGCGAATCCTTGGAGCGCATCGCTCGTAACAAGAACGTCGCTCGCGCCGCCGCACGTCAGCTCAGCATGGAGCAGCTGCACAAGCTCTCCGAGGTGATCGATGAGGTGATCGAGCAGAAGAAGGATGAAGAGCGTCAGCGCCAGGATGAGGAGTTGCAGAAGGAGCGCAAGCGCTCCGAGATCCTCGAGGCCATCAGCGAGGCGGGCCTCTCCGTCGATGACCTGGTGCTCGATCCGCCCCGCCGCAAGCGCGGTCGTCCGCCGAAGAACGCCACCAAGGCGTGATGGATTTAACTCCCACCGAGGCTGTTTCTTCTGGTGGGAGCCACGCTTGCGGGGCGAATACGGAGGCCACCACATTGGCCTGTAACACCGCTGGGCGGCTTCGCCGCTATTCGTCGAAGCGTCGAACCGCGGGCAAAGCCCAGCTCCCACCAGTTATCTCAAGTCCTGGTGGTCGGAAAATGACCCCATAGGCGGTTGCTACTGGTGGGAGCTCAGCTCTGCTGAGCGAATGGAGGCCGAAGGCCTCCCCTAGGCTGCCAACTGGGGCCCAAAAAAAGCCGCTCATCGAGCGGCTTTTCTCATTCGGCTGTCGCACCAGCGCGTCCCGGCCCTTAACCCAGTTCGGTCGCCGAGGGTGCCTCCACGGCCAGTATCTGCAGGTGGATCTCCGGCAGGCGGCGCAGGTGGTCGGCGAACCACCCCACCAGTCGCGGCTGCAGCGCCAGGCGCAGCTCCGCCAGGGTGTCCCCCGCCAGCGCCTCCAGCGTCTCGTCCAGCCAGTCGGTGAAGGCCTCCTCGTCGATGGGGCTGGCCTGGCTGACGTCCAGCATCAGCCGGCCGATGCGCGTCCAGCCCCCTTCGCCGGTGGCGGTGACCGACACCGCCAGATAGAGGCTGCCGTGGCGGGGCCCCTGGTTCGGGCCGGCCAGCCCCGGCAGCGGCGCCACGGCGTTCTGGTTGACGATGCAAGGCGGCTGGGGGTGGCGGGCCACCAGGGAGAGCCCCTCGGCGTCCAGACGGATCAGGTCGCCGTTGAGGGGGGCCAGCGGCGCCTGGATGCCCAGCGCCTCGGCGAGCTCGCGGTGGGCCTGCTGGTGGCGCGGTTCGCCGTGTACCGGCAGCAGGTGGCGCGGCTTCACCCAGCCGTAGAAGGTGCGCAGCTCCTCCTGGGCGGGGTGGCCCGAGGCGTGCAGCTCCGGGTGGCTGAACTCGTCGAGTAGGGTCACCCCCAGCCGCCTGAGGCCGCCCTTGAGCCGTTCGATCATCAGCTCGTTGCCGGGGATCGCCTTGGCCGAGAAGATCACGCTGTCCCCCGCGCCCAGCTCCATGGCGTGGTGGTGACCGCGGGCCAGGCGGTGGAGGGCGGCGCGGGGCTCGCCCTGGCTGCCGGTGGCGATCACGAGCACCTCCTCGGGGGGCAGGTAGCCGAGATCGCTGGCCGGCACTAGAGGCGGGAAGTCGTCCAGGTAGCCGAGCCCGCGGGCCACCGCCACCATGCGCTCCATGGAGCGGCCCATCAGGCTCACCCGGCGGCCGGCGCGCTGGGCGGCGCGGCCGATGGCCAGCACCCGCGCCAGGTTGCTGGCGAAGCAGGAGACCACCACGCGTCCCTCGCAGCGGGCGATGGTATGCTCCAGCGCCCGGGCCACCTCGCCCTCGCTGCGCGAGTGTCCCGGCAGGGGGGCGTTGGTGGAGTCGCCGACGACGAGGTCCACTGGTGCGATGGCGCGGAAGGTGGCCGCCGAGATGGGCTTGCCGATCAGCGGCTCGGGGTCGAGCTTCCAGTCGCCGGTATGCAGCACGCGATGGTCGCCGGCGGCCAGCAGCAGGGCGCAGCTCTCGGGGATCGAGTGGGTCAGCGGCAGGTAGCGCAGGGTGAAGGGGCCGGTCTCCAGCGCCTCGCCCGGCTCGATCACCTGGATGGCATCGGTGGCCAGGCCCCGCTCGATGAACTTGGCGCGCAGCAGGCCGGCGGCCAGGGGGGTGGCGTGAATGGGGCAGCCCCACTTCGGCCACAGCCAGGCGGCGGCCCCGATATGGTCCTCGTGGCCGTGGGTGATGATCAGCGCCCGGGGGCGGATGCCGAGGGCGGTGAGGGTATCGAGGTTGGGCACCTGCAGCGGGCTGTCGGGGAGGTCCTGGCGGATCATCATGCCGCAGTCCACTGCGATCCATTCGTCCTCGGGGCCCTTCTCTCCCGTCCCCCGTTCTCCAGAACTCCGCTCTCCGAAACTCCGCTCTCCAAAACCATAGAGGCTCAGGTTCATGCCGATCTCGCCGCAGCCGCCCAGCGGCAGGAAGTGCAGGGGAGGGCGGCGGCGGGGGCGAATCTGGACTCTGGGCTGTGGCATCGGCAGGCGCGGGCTCGGAAAGTGTTGTTTCACTATACGGGAAGGCCCGGGGC
>NZ_JACUUD010000135.1 GCF_014859505.1 Halomonas sp. | reverse complement strand
CGGGCCAGTTGGCATGGGGCGGGTTGCGGCCGTAGCCGATCAAGTCACGGGGGTAGTCCGAGGGAGAGGGGTGCATCGTTCAGAACCCTTTTATTGTATACAACAAACACAATAAAATGTGCCCAATGAACTTGCAAGCCGAGTTGCCTGGCAGATACTCGGCTCAACCGAGTGTCATCAGCGCCCGGGCCTGAAGGAGGGCAGCATCCAGTGAGTCCACCAGGCGGCAGCCCGGGTAGTCTGGCAACTCTCTGACCATGCCCACGAAGGCAGCGCCACCGATGATGATCACATCCGGTTCGAGGCTTCGATGCTGACGCTCGACTACCGCCTGGACCCGGCTACGCGCCTCGCCACGCTGTTCCGGCAGCCGCAGGTCCGCCACCTCCACCGCCTCGACGGCCAGGCAGCGCCGAGTGGCGCCCAGCTCGTGAAGCATGTCGTCGATCATTCTCGGCCAGCGTCGTCCCGGAGTGATGATTGAGAAGCGACTGCCCAGCTGCAATGCCGAGATCACCGACGCCTCCAGCATGCCGACCACCGGAACCGGGCTGAGCTCGCGTACCGCCGCCATGCCGGGCTCGCCGAAACAGGCGAGCACCACGGAATCCGCGGGACGCTCACCCGAGGCAAGATGACGCTCGGCCAGCTCGACCACTGCGGCGCCGGACAAGGCGGCATCACGCCGGGATTCGACATAGGCGACACTTCGGTGAGCCGTCTCGGTCAGCACCTCTGCCCTGCCTTCCAGCAGCTCACCGGCTCGTCGCGCCATCTGCTCGGTCATCGCGCGGTTGGCATTGCCGTTGAGCAGCAACAAACGCATGACACCTCCCTCTGGTGGCCGAGTCATTATCGGTCCTCCGCGTTGTCGAGTCGGAAGCAGGCCGCCAGGTGTTGCTCGCCCGGGCTTCTTAGCTCGGGCACCGCCTCGCGGCAGGCCTCCACGGCTCTGGGGCAGCGGGCCGCGAAGGCGCACCCCGGGGGCGGCGAAGCCATATCCGGCGGCGAACCGGGAATGGCGCTGAGCCGCCGGCCGCGCAGCTCGCCGGAGGCTCGGGACTGCATCAACCCCAAGGTATAGGGATGACGCGGGCGACCTATGACCGCATCGACCGTGCCGGTCTCCACCACTCTTCCGGCATACATGACGGCGATGCGATCAGAGATCTCGTTGGCCACCCCCATATCGTGAGTGACAAAAATCACCGACATGCCCAACTCACGCTGCAGGTCCCGCAGCAGCAGCAGAATCTGGATCTGCACCGTCGCGTCCAGAGCCGTGGTCGGCTCATCCGCCAGCAGCAGGCGCGGACGACAAGAGAGCGCCAGAGCGATCATCGCTCGCTGGCTCATGCCACCCGAGAGTTCATGGGGATAGTTCGACAACCGTCGCTTCGCCGAGGGGATGCGCACCAGTTCAAACAGTTCGAGGGCACGAGCCAGCCCCTCGGCATGGCTCACTCCCTCGTGGCGGCGTACCGTCTCGGCGATCTGGTCGCCGATACGAAACACCGGGTCGAAGGCCAGCATCGGCTCCTGGAAGATCATCGAGGCGATACTCCCGCGATAGCGAGAGAGCTCACCGCGCGACATGGCCAGGATATCCTCTCCCGCCACACGCACCCGGCCGCTGAGCAGGGTGCGCTGTTCGGGCAAGAGTCTCATCAGGCTGCGCAGCGTCACGCTCTTCCCGGAGCCACTCTCCCCCAGGATCGTCAACACCTCACCACGGGCCAACGACAGATCAACCCCATTCACCGCCTGCACCTGGCGACCCGGGGTTCGGAAATGCACTTTCAGGTCACGCACCTCGACGAGCGACTCGGCACCCGTCGCCGCTACCGGCGCCTCGTCCTCGGCCAATGTCTCCGGAGTCGCGATGGGCATCATGTCGAAACCTCCTGATCAAGAGCTTCCTGCTGCCGACCCTGGGCCTGCACCTCGGTGGCCCTCAGACAGGCCGAGGAATGCCCCCCTCCAGGCAAGGCTTCGAGTTCGGGCTCCTGGTCGTGGCAGGCCGCCACCGCCATGGGGCAACGCGGGCAGAAGCGGCACCCCGGCGGCAGGTCGATAGGGTTGGGAGGATCTCCATCCAGGGGCGCCACCTGGGTACGACGCAGCGGATCCATGGAGGGCATGGCCGACATCAAGGCGCGGGTGTAGGGGTGGGCAGGGGCTCGGTAAAGCGCCTCACTGTCACCCAGCTCGGCCACCCGGCCAAGATACATGACCATCACCCGATCGCTGATGAAGCGCACCACATTCAGGTCATGGGAGATGAACAGGTAGGTCAGACCGTACTCCCGCTTGAGATCCTCCAGCAGGTTGAGCACCTGTGCCTCCACTGACTTATCCAGGGCCGAGACGGCCTCGTCGAGAATCAGCAGGCGTGGCTCGAGGGCCAGGGCCCGAGCGATATTGATGCGCTGTCGCTGGCCGCCGGAAAGCTCATGGGGATAGCGGCTGGCAAACTGATCGGGCAACAGACCGACCTGATCGAGCAGCTTGCGCGCCCGCTGGCGCGACTCGCGCTTGCCTAGCCCGTGCACCTGGGGGCCGAAGGCGATGGAGTCCTCCACGCTCATCCGTGGGTTGAGCGAGGCATAGGAATTCTGGAATACCATCTGCATCTGGCGGCGCATGTCGCGCAACGACAGCCCGCCCATGACATCCACCGGATCGCCATCGAAGATCATCTCGCCGGCATCCGGGGTCAACAGGCGCATGAGAAGGCGCGCGGTGGTGGACTTGCCACAGCCCGACTCGCCGACGATGCCCAGGGTCTCGCCCTTGCGCACCTCCAGGTCGACACCGTCCACGGCATGCACCTTGCAGGCCGGCTTGCCGGGGCCGCCGCCTTTTATGAGGAAGTGCTTGCGCAGGCCACGAACGCTGAGCAGCGGTTGAGCCTTGCCGCCACGGTCTCGACTGGCATGATCACTCGTCGATAGGGCGTTGGAGATAGCAGTCTTCATAACTTGACATCCATGGCGGTGCGCAGCCCGTCGCTAAGCATGTTGAAACAGATCGATACCGTAAAGATCATCGCCCCCGGCAGCACCGTGACCCAGGGGTTCACGTAGATGGCATCCCGCATGGTATTGAGCATCAGCCCCCACTCTGGCATGGGTGGCCGCGCCCCCAGTCCCAGGAAAGAGAGCCCCGAGGCCAAAATCATGCTGACGCTGATCAACGAGGTGGCATAGACGAAGATCGGGCCCAGCACATTGCCCAGCACATGACGCTGGATGATGGTCAGACTGCGGGCTCCGCTGGCCCGGGCGGCCTCGATGTAATCGACGTTGCGCACCTGGGTGGTCACACTCTCAGCCACCCGGGCGATCGGCGGAATGAACACCACGGTGAGGGAGAACAGCGAGTTTATGAGCCCCGCGCCCAGAGCCCCGGCCAGGGCAATTGCCAGCAGCACCGCGGGGAAGGCGTAGAAAACATCGATCACCCGCATGATCAAGGTATTGGTACGGCCGCCGACGAAGCCAGCGACGATGCCGATGGCGCTGCCGATGACGAAGGCATTGATCACCGGCATCACACCGATCAGCAGTGACAGTCGGGCACCGTAGATCAGCCGCGACAGGACATCGCGCCCCAACTCATCGGAGCCCAGCCAGAAACCGGGGCTGCCGATGGGCTGCAGGCGGCTGAGCATGCTGGTGGCATAGGGATCCACCGGCGCCACCCAAGGTGCCAGCAGCCCAACCAGCAGGATCGCCAACAGGATCAATCCGGCAACCAGGGCCACCGGGTCACGGCTAAGCCGACCGAATACCGAATGCCAGTACCCCTTGGTCGGTGCCGCTGGGAGGGGCTCATGGGCCGCACTGGCGTCGAGAGTACTTGACGACATGACAGACTCCTTCCGGGTATCAACCGCGCTGGATGCGAGGATCCAGGCGGGCTTGGGCGAGATCGACGATCAGGTTGAGCGCCACGAAGAACAGCGCCAGGACCAGGATAGTGCCCTGCAGGATCGGCAGGTCGCGCTGGAAGATGGCGTTGTTGAGCAGCAGCCCGGTGCCGGGCCACGAGAACACCGTCTCCACCAGGATGGAGCCACCCAGCAAGTAACCCAGTTGCAGGCCCATTACCGCCAGAGCGGTTGGCGCCACGTTCTTGACCACATGCAGGAAGACACGCCGCTCGGCCAGACCCTTGGCGCGTAGCGCCTCTACGAACTCGTGCGCCAGGATATCGGCGACCATGGCACGTACGGTGCGGGTCACCACGCCCATCGGGATCACCGACAGGGTCACTGCGGGCAGAATCAGGTGGCGAAGGTAGGCCCATTCGAAGGCCCAGTCACTGGAGCTACCGGGGCCGGCCCCTGAGGAGGGTATCCATCTCAGCTCCACCGAGAAGATGATCACCAGCAGCATACCCAGCCAGTAGTGGGGAATACTGACGCCACCCACGGCGAAGCCGGTCACCAGACGGTCGAGCCAGGACCCCTGGAAGTAGCCGGCCAGGGTGCCGAAGGTACAGCCCATGGTGAAGCCAATCATGGAGGCGGCAATGGCAAGGATCAGGGTATTCTTGAGGGCGCTGAAGACCTCGCTGGTGACTGCTCGGCCGTTGGCCGCCGAAAGACCCAGGTCACCCTGGACTGCGCGACTGACCCAGAGCGCAAACTGCTCGGGCAGCGGCCGGTCAAAGCCATAGGCACTCTGCACCATGGCCACCACTTCGCTGGGAGCATCCGGCGACACCACGGCGTCCATGGGATCGCCGGGAGAAAGGTGCACCAGGGAAAAGCAGAAGAAGCTCACCGCCAGGGTGATGGGGATCACATACAGAATCCGCTTGAGGAAATAGTTGTTCATCTCGCCTCCGGGTCGGCAGCGGCGCCCCCACAAGAGAGGGCACAGCCGTCACGGCTCACTCCCCGACGGTGACCGGGGTCAGGTCCTGGAACCAGTTCTTGGCCTGGACGAAACCTTGGACCCGCGGGTGCATGGCGCGCGGACCCACGTCATGGGCCACCCACAACCAGGCGGCGTCATCCACCATCCGGGCATGGAACTCGGCGAGGATGCTGTCCTGCTCTTCCTGATCGAAGGTCATGCGAGCCTTGTCGAGCAGGCGGTCATACTCCGGATCATCCATGTAACCCCAGTTGAAGCCACTGGGTGGCGCCATACTGGAGTGCATGAAGCGGTAGAAGGCGGCAAAGGGGTCGAGCCAACCGAAGCTGATATTAGTGGCATGTGCATCGCGACTGGTCTGGTGGTCGGCACCGCGACGCCAGTTTGGAAACAGCGACTCCCAGTCGAGCACCTCGAAGTCGAGCTCGATGCCCACCTCGGCCAGGTTCTGCTGGATATACTCGTTCATGGCCAGCGGCTGCATCTGGCCCGAACCGGAGGTCGAGATCAGCACCTTGATCTCCACGGGGTTGTCGGGGCCGTAGCCGCTATCGGACAGCAGACGCCGAGCCTCCTCAGGGTCATGACGTATTTCGAAATCCGGCTCGCCGAACCAAGGATGGTCAGGTGTCACCGTGCCCACCGCGGGAACCATCAGGCCGCCCAGCAGCGCCTCGAGGCCTTCCCGGTCCACCGCCAGATTGGCCGCCTTGCGCACATTGATGTCGCGCCAGGGGCTGCCCTCGAGCATCGAGAACTGATAGGGCCAGGTATGGGGATAGGGGTTGCTGGTAATGGTCATCCCCTCGGATTCCATACGCGGTATGGCATCCGGTGCCGGCGTCTCGATCCAGTCCACCTGGCCGGAGAGCAACGCCGAGGTGCGGGAGCTCGACTCCGGCATGGGAATCAGCTCCAGCCTGTCGAGACGGGGCACCCTGGCTTCGTCCCAGTAGTCGGGATTAGGCTCTAGTACCGCTCGCTCGCGGGGGACCAGGCTGGCCAGCTTGAAGGGGCCGGTGCCGGAAGGCTGGCGGGCGAACTCGTCCCAATCCCCGTCCAGGGCTTCCCACTGAGCGGGACTGGAGAACAGCAGAAAGGTCAGCTGGTAGGGAAACCAGGCATCCGGCTCGCTGGTGGTGAAGCGGATGCTGTGCTCGTCGATCTTCTCGTAGCCGTCCATGGAGGGGATGCGGCCGCGCACGTTGCCCGCCTGGCGGGCATCGAACTGGGGAGAGTCCTCGTCATAGACCTTGTCGAGGTTCCAGATCGCTGCATCGGCGTTCCACTCGCTGCCGTCGTGGAAGGTAACACCCTGGCGCAGCCTGAAGGTCCAGACCCGGCGGTCCTCCTCGTCCACAACCCAGGACTCTGCCAGTCCCGGCGTCAGGCCACTCACCTCGTCGGCCGACGACATGTCCCAGTTGATCAGGGCGTCATAAACCGTGTAGCCAAGAAAACGATAACCCTCGAACCCGCTATCGGGCTGGCCAGTGGTCAAGGGTATATCGGACGCGGTCATGGCGATCCGCAGGACCTGTTCGTCGGAAAGGGCCGGGGTGGCTATCACCGCCAAGCTGGCCGACACCAGAGCGATGCGCCGGCTTCGACGCAGGCCGGTTACCATCATATTGTATACCATGTCTTTATTCCCCTTTCTGGATCTTGTAGCGATCAGGCACAGGATCATCGCCTGACATCCACTTGAACGATGCAATAAAGGGGCCAATATGGGGTTCTCCTGCAGTACGGGCCGGCCTATAGCCCTAATCTTCGTGTACGAATTTTTATTTTTTCGTATACATAAAAGAGGTTAGGTCGTTCGACGGAACCGGAAGGAGGCGAACGCCAGCGAGTCCCGATATGGCGCTGGCGAGTCGGAGGGGAGGCACCAACGGCAAAAGATGCACCATTACGGTGTAAGCAGAAGAGGCATTGCGCCAGAATGGCAAGAACCGAAAGCGTCGGCGTCAGGCACTGAAGATGCTGTGCAGGTCCGGGGCCTCCTCGGTCTCTTCGATGATGGAGAGCGAGGCCTCGATGGCCTTGAGGTGGC
>NZ_JACUUD010000134.1 GCF_014859505.1 Halomonas sp. | reverse complement strand
CACAGGACAAGGACACCCATGACAGCCGAGACCCAGACCGTTCCCGCCTCCATCTTCCGCGCCTATGACATCCGCGGCATTGTCGATGACACCCTCACCGAGTCGACCGTCGAGCTGATCGGACGCGCCATCGGCAGCGAGGCCGCCGCCCGCGGCGAATCCACCGTGGTGGTGGCCCGCGATGGCCGCCTCTCCGGCCCGCGCCTCCAGGCGGCCCTGACCCGCGGCCTGAACGCCGCCGGCCGTGACGTCATCGACGTCGGCATGGTGCCCACCCCGGTGCTCTACTTCGCCACCCACGTGCTGGACGGCACCGCCTCCGGGGTGATGGTCACCGGCAGCCACAACCCGCCGGACTACAACGGCTTCAAGATCGTGCTCTCCGGCGAGACCCTCTCCGGCGAGGCGATCACCGCCCTGCACACGCGCATCGTCGAGAATGCGCTCGCCGAGGGCCATGGCAGCGTGCGCGAGGTGGACGTGCGCAATGCCTACCTGGCGCGCATCCTCTCCGATGTGCGCCTGGCCCGCCCGCTCAAGGCGGTGGTGGACTGCGGCAACGGCGTGGCCGGCGAACTGGGCCCGCAGCTGATCGAAAAACTCGGTGCCGAGACGATCCCGCTGTTCGCCGAGATTGACGGCACCTTCCCCAACCACCACCCGGACCCGGGCAAGCCCGAGAACCTGGTGGATCTGATTCGCACCGTGCAGGAGACCGGCGCCGACATCGGCCTGGCCTTCGACGGCGACGGCGACCGCCTGGGCGTGATCACCCCCTCCGGTCGGCTGATCTACCCCGACCACCTGATGATGGCCTTCGCCGAGGACATGCTCGAGCGCAATCCGGGGGCCAGGGTGATCTTCGACGTCAAGTGCACGGGCAACCTGGCCCGGGTGATCGATGAGGCCGGCGGCGAGCCCGAGATGTGGCGCACCGGCCACTCGCTGATCAAGGCGCGCATGAAGGAGACCGGCGCCCTGCTGGCCGGCGAGATGAGTGGCCACATCTTCTTCAAGGAACGCTGGTACGGCTTCGACGACGGCCTCTACGGCGCCGCCCGCCTGCTGGAGATCCTCTCCCGCCAGTCGCTGGACGCCGACGCCTTCTTCGACCGCTACCCCCAGGACCTCGGCACCCCGGAGATCAACATCACCGTCACCGACGAGACCAAGTTCGACCTGGTGGCCCGGCTGGCCCGCGAGGGGGACTTCGGCGAAGAGGGGGTCAAGACCACCCTGGACGGCATCCGCGTCGACTACCCGGACGGCTGGGGCCTGTGCCGCGCCTCCAACACCACGCCGGTGCTGGTGCTGCGCTTCGAGGGCAAGACCGAGGCGGCGCTCGAGCGCATCCGGGCGCAGTTCGCCGCCGCCCTGAGCAAGGTGGCCCCCGAGCTGGACGTGACACTCTGAGCCCACGGCAACGATGACCCGCCGCCGCGCTTGCGGCGGCTCCGCCAAGATCAAGAGCAAGAGCAAGAGAAGGGAACCCGCAATGACCGAACAGACCCGCGACCCGCGCCTGGTGGTGGAGGTGCTCTCCGAGGCGCTGCCCTATATCCAGCGCTTCACCGGCAAGACCGTGGTGGTGAAGTACGGGGGCAACGCCATGACGGAGGACACCCTGATCGACTCCTTCGCGCGCAATATCGTGCTGATGAAGGAGGTGGGCATCAACCCGGTGGTGGTCCACGGCGGCGGGCCTCAGATCGGCGACCTGCTGAAGAAGCTCAACATCGAGTCGCGCTTCGTCAACGGCATGCGGGTGACCGATGCCGAGACCATGGACGTGGTGGAGATGGTGCTCGGCGGCCTGGTCAACAAGGGGATCGTCAACCTGATCAACCAGTGCGGCGGCAAGGCCATCGGCCTGACCGGCAAGGACGGCAGCCAGATCCGCGCCCGAAAGCTCAAGGTCGAGCACCAGACCCCGGAGATGACCGTCCCCGAGATCATCGACATCGGCCACGTGGGCGAGGTGGAGCACATCTCCACCGACCTGATCGAGATGCTCGCCGAGCGCGACTTCATCCCGGTGATCGCCCCCATCGGGGTCGACGCCGAGGGCCACAGCTACAACATCAACGCCGACCTCGTCGCCGGCAAGGTCGCCGAGGCGCTCTCCGCCGAGAAGCTGATGCTGCTGACCAACGTGGCCGGCCTGATGAACGCCGAGGGCGAGGTGCTCACCGGGCTCTCCACCGCCCAGGTGGACGAGCTGATCGCCGACGGCACCATCCACGGCGGCATGCTGCCGAAGATCCGCTGCGCCCTGGAGGCGGTGAAGGGCGGCGTGAAGAGCGCGCACATCATCGACGGCCGGGTGCCCCATGCCATCCTGCTGGAGATCTTCACCAATGCCGGCGTCGGCACCCTGATCACCGATACCTCCACGGACGCATGACGCGCCGATCGCGGGTCTGGCGCCGCGCCGTGCGCTGCTCCCTTGCGCCACGCTTTGCGGCAGACAGGGTCCGCGGCTAGCATGAGTCGACCATCAGACAAGAACAGACCAACATGACGCAGGCAACCCCCACCCCCAGCCGCCGCGAGCAGATCCTGCAGGCGCTGGCCCTGATGCTGGAGGAGGACAGCGGCAAGCGCATCACCGTGGCCGCCCTGGCGAAGCAGGTCGGCGTCTCCGAGGCCGCCCTCTACCGCCACTTCCCCAGCAAGGCGCGCATGTTCGAGGGGCTCATCGCGTTCATCGAGGAGACGCTGTTCGCCCGCATCACCCGCATCCTCGAGGAGAGCCCCGAGGCGCTGCCCCGCTGCGGGGCGCTGCTCACCCTGCTGCTGGCCTTCGCCGAGAAGAACCCCGGGCTCTCCCGGCTGCTCGACGGCGGCGTGCTCACCGGCGAGACGGCGCGCCTGCGGGTGCGCATCCACCAGCTCTTCGAGCGGCTCGAGACCCAGCTCAAGCAGGTGCTGCGCGAGGCAGAGCTGCGCGAGGGGCGCCGCCTCACCCTCCCCGCCTCGGCGGCCGCCAACCTGCTGCTGGCCGCCGCCGAGGGGCGTATCAGCCAGTACGTTCGCAGCGACTTCAAGCGCCGCCCCACCGAGCACTGGGAAGCCCAGTGGGCGCTGCTCTCCGCCCAGCTGCTCCGGGAGAGCCCGCAGCCGGCGTAGCCGGTCTCTCCCGCTTCACCGCAGAAACGCCAGAGCCCCCGCCGGACTCTTGTCCGACGAGGGCTCTGTCATTTCTGGTGGGAGATCGGCTCCCACAAAACCCAGCTCAAGCCACCAGGGCGTCACCGATCTGCTGGCGAATCTTCTTCATGGCATTCTTCTCGATCTGGCGGATACGCTCGGCGGAGACGCCGTAGACATCGGCCAGTTCGTGCAGGGTAGCCTTCTCGTCGAGCAGCCAGCGGCGCTGCAGGATATCCCGGGAGCGCTCGTCCAGGGCGGTCAGAGCCAGCTGCAGGCGACGGGTGGAATCATCCTCCCAGTCGCTATCTTCGAGGCGCGTGGCGGGGTCGGCGGAGGCATCGTCGAGATAGTGCACCGGTGCCTGCCAGCTGCTCTCGTCATCCTCGCCCGGCGCGGCGTCGAAGCCGGCGTCATGGGAGGAGAGACGTCCCTCCATCTCGCGAACCACCTCGGGCTTCACGTCGAGATCCTTGGCGATGGCGTCGACCTCATCGCCGCTCAGCCAGGCCAGGCGCTTCTTGGCGCCGCGCAGGTTGAAGAACAGCTTCCGCTGGGCCTTGGTGGTGGCGATCTTCACGATGCGCCAGTTGCGCAGCACGAACTCGTGAATCTCGGCCTTGATCCAGTGCACCGCGAAGGAGACCAGTCGCACGCCCTGGTTGGGATCGAAGCGCTTGACCGCCTTCATCAGGCCGACGTTACCCTCCTGGATCAGGTCCGCCTGGGGCAGGCCATAGCCAGAGTAGCTGCGGGCGATATGCACGACGAAGCGCAGGTGCGACACCACCAGGCGGCGAGCCGCCTCCAGATCACCCTCGTCGTGGAGACGATAGGCGAGGTCACGCTCTTCATCGGCGGTCAGCATCGGGATGCCGCTTACCGCCTTGAGGTATCCGTTGAGGTCATGCCCCGGGGAGAGTTGGCCCACCGGAAGAAGACTGGTGCTCATGTGCAGGATGTCTCCTTGTCAGCCCAAGAGTTGATTGGGGTTCATCTACATTCGACGCCAGAAACCGGAATATGTTCCGTGAAACCATGCCACAAGGCGTGGATTCCAGTCGCTACGGGGACGAGACGCGGGCCTCGTGCCGCTAGCGCGGCTTGCGCTTTCTTCGCGCCGCTAGCGCGGCTTCACCTCGGCGAGGTGGCGGCTCACCGCGATCCAGGCGCCCAGCAAGCCCAGCAGTATACTACAGCCCACCAGCATAGCAGAACCGTCAACCCCCAGCCGCGGCAGGCTGAAGCTGGCGCCATAGCTGGCCGCGAGGGCCGCGACCGGGGCCGCCAGCCACTCGCTGCCCAGGGTCAACAGCCCCCAGGCCAGCAGGCCGCCGCCCAGCCCGTACCAGGCCCCGCTGTAGAGGAAGGGGCGACGCACGAAGGCGTGGGTGGCGCCGATCAGGGTCACCACCTCGATCTCCTTGCGGCGGCTCTCCACCGCCAGGCGGATGGTGTTGCCCACCACCAGCAGCACCCCGCCGCCGAACAGCACCGCCAGCGCCAGGGCGACGCGGTGCCCCAGCTCCGCCAGATGGCGCAGCCGCTCGATCCAGGCCAGGTCCAGGCGCACCTCCTCGATCCCCGTCATCGCCTCCAGTTCACCGGCCAGGGCCCGCACCCCTTCCGGCGAGGGGTCGGCCGGGGTGACCACCACGCTGGCCGGCAGCGGATTCTCCTCCAGGCGCCCCAGGGCGTCGGCCAGCCCCAGCGCCTGCTGGAACTCCGCCATCCCCTCCGCGGCGGTGATCAACCGGGTGCGGTCGACGCCATCATGGGCGATCAGCGCCTCCTCGATGCGCTCGGCCTGGGCCTCGTCCACGTGGTGCTCCAGATAGGCGGTCAGGGTGGCGCTCTCGGTGAGTTCGGCGTCCAGCAGCCGGGCGCCGTCCAGGGTCAGCCACAGCGCCGCCGGCAGCACCAGGGCGATGGCGATGGCCAGCATGGTCACCAGGCTGCCGATGGGGGTACGCAGCAGCCGCCAGGCGCTGTCCAGGGCCATGGCCCGATGGTGGCGCAGCCAGCCGCGCAGGCGGCTCGACGAGCGGGTGCGGTGGGTACGGGCACCGCGAGGCGGCGGCGGAGCGGGGCGGCGGCTCATGCCGCCTCCTGGTCGGCCACCAGCCGGCCGTCGCGCAGGCGCAGGATGCGGTGGCGCAGCCGGGCGATCAGCGCCAGGTCGTGGCTGGCGATCACCACCGTGGTACCGATGCGGTTGAAGTCCTCGAACAGCGTCATGATGTCGGCGGAGAGCTGGGGGTCGAGGTTGCCGGTGGGCTCGTCGGCCAGCAGCAGCGGCGGCTTGTTGACCACCGCCCGGGCGATGCCCACCCGCTGCTGCTCGCCGCCGGAAAGCTCGATGGGCAACGCGCGCTCGCGGTGCAGCAGCCCTACCTTGTCCAGCGCCGCGCGCACCCGTCGCGCCGACTCGCGGGGCTCCACCCCCTGGATCTCCAGGGGCAGCGCCACGTTGTGGAAGATCGAGCGGTCGTGGAGCAGCTGGTGGTCCTGGAAGACCACGCCGATCTGGCGACGGTAGTAGGGCACCTGGCTGGCGTGGAGCCGATCGATGTCATGGCCGGCCACCAGGATGCGCCCCCGGGAGGGGCGCTCCAGGCGCATGATCAGCCGCAGCAGGGAGCTCTTGCCGGCGCCGGAGTGGCCGGTCAGGAACACCATCTCGCCGCGGCGCACGCGGAAGTCCAGGTTGGCAAGCGCCTCGAAGCGCCCGCCGTAGCGCTTGCCCACGTGCTCGAAGACGATCATGCCGCGTCGTCGTTGCCATCACGGTCGAACAGGGCGTCGACGAATTCCCGGGCCACGAAGGGTCGCAGGTCATCCAGGGACTCGCCGACGCCGATGAAGCGGATCGGTGTGCTCATCTGCTTGGCCAGGGCGAAGATGATGCCGCCCTTGGCGGTGCCATCCAGCTTGGTGAGGGTCACCCCGGTGATCGGCACCGCCTCGTTGAAGGTGCTGGCCTGGGCCAGGGCGTTCTGGCCGGTGCCGGCGTCGAGCACCAGCATCACCTCGTGGGGCGCGCGCGCGTCCACCTTGCCCATCACCCGGTGCACCTTCTTGAGCTCCTCCATCAGGTGGGCCTTGTTGTGCAGGCGACCGGCGGTGTCGGCAATCAGCACGTCGACGCCCCGCGCCTTGGCGGCGGCCACGGCATCGAAGATCACCGAGGCGCTGTCGGCCCCGGTGTGCTGGGCGATCACCGGCACCTTGTTGCGCTCGCCCCACACCTTGAGCTGCTCCACCGCGGCGGCGCGGAAGGTGTCGCCGGCGGCCAGCATCACGCTGCGCCCTTCGCGCTGGAAACGCTGGGTGAGCTTGCCGATGGTGGTGGTCTTGCCCGCGCCGTTGACCCCCACCACCAGGATCACGAAGGGCCCTTCGCCCCTGGGCGGCAGGATCAACGGCTGGCTCACCGGCTCCAGCATGGTGGCCAGCTCCTCCTGCAGGGCGCGATAGAGCGCCTCGCTGTCCTGGAGCTCCTTGCGGGAAACGCGGTCGGTGAGCCGGTCGATGATCTCGGTGGTGGCCTCGATGCCCACATCCGCCAGCAGCAGCTGGGTCTCGAGGTCCTCCATCAGGTCGTCGTCGATCTGCTTCCTGCCGAGGAACAGGTCCGCCAGGCCATCGGTGAGGTTGGCGCGAGTCTTGCCGAGGCCGGCCTTGATGCGCGAAAACCAGCCCTTCTTCTCACCGGCGACGGGCTTCTCCTGCAGCGCGGCGGGCTCGGGCTCGGGCTCGGGCTCGGGCTCGGGCTCGGGCTCGGGCTCGGGCTCG
>NZ_JACUUD010000133.1 GCF_014859505.1 Halomonas sp. | reverse complement strand
ACGGTGATCGGCACCGCCAGCAGGTCGAGGATGCGCCGGGTGCTGGCCATGGCGCGCTCGAAGAGGTCGATCACCTCGGCAAGGCCCGTCAGCGGCCAGAGCAGCCGCTGGGTGAGGAACACCAGCACGCCGTAGGCGCCCACGTTGAGGTCGCCGCGCAGGGCGAGCATGCCGCCCACCGTGAAGGTGGCCAGGAAGCCGGCCAGTATCGCCATGCGGATCACCGGAATGAAGGCGGAGCTCACCCGGATCGCCCGGCGGTTGGCCTCCACGTAGGCCTCGCTCACCTCGCGCAGCCGCGCCGCCTCCCGGGCCTCGCTGGTGAAGCTCTTGATGGTGGCGATGCCGGCCAGGTTGTTGGAGAGCCGGCTGGCGAGATCGCCCACCTTCTCGCGCACGTCGGCGTAGAGCGGCCCCGCCTTGCGCTGGAAGAAGAAGGCGCCCCAGATGATCAGCGGGATGGGGGTGAAGGCGAGCAGCGCGATCAGCGGCGAGATCACGAAGAACACCGCCCCCACCGCCACCACGGTGACCCCCACCTGGATCAGGGAGTTGGCGCCGCCGTCCAGGAAGCGCTCCAGCTGGTTGACGTCGTCATTCATGGTGGCGACCAGCTGCCCCGAGCTCTTCGACTCGAAGTAGGCCATGTCGAGGCGCTGGGCGTGCTCGTAGGTGTCCAGGCGCATGTCGGCCTGGAGCCGCTGGGCCAGGTTGCGCCACAGGATCTTGTAGAGGTATTCGAAGATCGATTCGCCGGCCCAGATGAAGAAGGTCAGCACGGCCAGCATCAGGATCTGTTCCTGCGCCGACTCGAAGCCCAGCCGCGCCACGAAGCTGTGCTCCTGGTTCACCACCACGTCGATGGCCACGCCGATCAGGATCTCCGGGGCGATATCGAAGAGCTTGTTGATGATCGAGCAGACGGTGGCGGCGATGATGCGCCGCCGGTAGCCGCGGGCGTAGCGCAGCAGGCGCACCAGCGCCTGGAAGCTGTTGGGGGAGCCGGTCGCAGGTGAGGCGGTGATCGTCATGGGGCATCCTTGTGCTCAGCAGCGAAGCATAGCCGAGGGCGCCGGCTAATGCTGCCCTCCTCCTCGGGCCTGCCAGACGATGCCCTTGCCCCCTGGCGCTTGCCACTTCCCCCGCGGAATGAGGACAATGGCGCGCTTGGAACCGCCAAGGACCTCTCATGATCGCCGAACTCTTCGCCGTGATGGCCCCGGTGCTGGCCGGCGCCGGCCTGGGCTTCACCTGGGTCCGCCTCGGCCATCCCTACCCGGTGGAGTTCGTCACCCGGCTGGTCTTCAATATCGGCACCCCGGCGCTGATCATCGCTTCGCTGGCCAATGCCGAGATCGACGCTGGCAGCGTCGGGCGCACGATGCTGGCGGCGGCCCTGGTGATGACCGCCATGGCTGCCGCCACCCCGCTGATGGCGCGGCTGCTCCGGCGCGACTGGCGGGTGGTGCTGGCGCCCATGATGTACCCCAACACCGGCAACATGGGGCTGCCGGTGGTGCTCTACGCCTTCGGCAGCGCGGGCTTCGCCTTCGGCATCACGGTGATGGTCACGGTGTCGCTGTTCCAGTTCACCGTGGGCTCGATCATGGCAAGCCAGGGCAATGCGCTGAAGACCCTGGCGCGCACGCCCACCGTCTACGCCATCGTGATCTCGCTGGCACTGCTGCTCACCGATACCTCGCTGCCGCGCTGGCTCGACAACAGCGTCGACCTGATCTCCGGCTTCACCGTGCCGCTGATGCTGATCACCCTGGGGGTCTCCCTGGCCAGCATCCAGGTCCGCAGCCTCAAGTCCGGGGTCGGCTTCAGCCTGGTGCGCATCCCGGTGGCGGCAGGGCTGGCCTGGGGCATCGGCGCCCTGCTGGGGCTGCCGCCCCTCGCCCAGAGCATTCTGGTGCTGCAGATGAGCATGCCGGTGGCGGTCTTCAACTACCTCTTCGCCCAGAAGGCCGGCCGCGAGCCCGCCTACGTGGCCAGCCTGGTGTTCTGCTCGACCCTGATGTCGCTGCTCTACCTGCCGCTGCTGCTGATCTGGCTGATGTAGCCGGCAGCGTCGCCAGATGGCGACAGGGAACACCCCCAGCTCGCTGGAGTCGCTAGACTGTTGAAGGGCTCACTCAGGAGTCCTGACCGCACCAAGCGAGATCAACGAGGGGGAGTACGGAATGCCTGCCTTTCTACGACAACTGCCCGCCGCCCTGCTGCTGGGTGGCCTCGCGGCCGGTGGCCAGGCGCTGGCCGCCGAGACCCGGCCCGACATAATCGTCGAACGGATCGACACCGCACACCACGATCTACGCCTGGAGCGCGTGGCTACGGGGCTCGAGCATCCCTGGGCCGTGGCACAGCTGCCCGACGGCAGCTTCCTGGTCAGCGAGCGCCCCGGCCGCCTGGCCCACATCAGCGAGACGGGCGAGATCAGCCACCTGGGCGGCGTGCCCGAGGTCAACGCCCGCGGCCAGGGCGGCCTGCTCGACGTGGTGCTGCATCCCGATTACGGCACGGGGGATGGCGAGCACGACTGGGTCTACTTCACCTGGAGCCAGGCCGGCAGCGGTGGCACCGCCACCACCCTCTCCCGGGCGCGCCTGGGCGACGGTGCCCTGACGGACGTCGAGGAGCTCTTCGTCCAGGACCGCTTCTCCGGCCCCGGTCGCCACTACGGCTCGCGCCTGGCCTGGCTGCCCGACGGCAGCCTGCTGATGAGTATCGGCGACCGCGGCAGCCACCCACCCCGCGCCCAGGACAGGAGCGACCACGCCGGCAGCGTGCTGCGCCTCACCGCCGACGGCGAGGCGGCGGACGATAACCCCTTCCTCGCTGACGACGGCGCCCTGGCGGAGCTGTTCAGCGTCGGCAACCGCAACATCCAGGGCATGACCGTGGCCGCCGACGGCCGCGCCTGGGCCACCGAGCACGGCCCTCTCGGCGGCGACGAACTCAACCTCATCGAGGGCGGCGAGAACTATGGCTGGCCCGAGGTAAGCCTGGGCGTGGACTACTCCACCCGCCAGCCCATTGGCGCCGACTCCCTCCCCGGCATGCGTGACGCCCAGTACATCTTCGAGGGCCGCTTCGCCCCCTCGGGCCTGGCCGAGGTGGCAAGCGACCACTTCCCCGAGTGGCGGGGCAACCTGCTGGCCGGTGGCCTGCGCAGCGAGCTGCTCAAGCGCCTGGTGCTGGAGGGCGATGGCGTGGCCGAGAGCGAGGTGATCCTCGACGGCGAGATCGGCCGTATCCGCGACGTGCGCCAGGGCCGCGACGGTGCCCTCTACCTGCTCGATGACGACGCCCGCGGCAGCCTCTATCGGCTGGTGCCGGCGGACTGACAGTGTGCCACGCACGGCCGGGGTAGCGTCCGGCCTCCACGCTTCCTTCAGCCCTTCCGGCCCCGCCACTGGTGGGGCCGGCCTGCGCCAGCCACGGGAACCCGCATGCGACTGCGCAACCTCATCATCCTCACCGTCATCGGGCCCTTGTTCCTGATCCTGGTGGTCTTCAGCCTGGTGGCGATCCACTCGCTGGAGGACAACGTCCGCTCGAAGCTGCAGACCGAGGTCCAGATCATCACTCATGCCATCGGCACTTCGCTGGGCTACGCCATGGTTCGCGAGTCTCCGGAGTCGCTGGAGGAGTCGCTGCACGCGGCCTTCTCCTTCCACCGCATCTACGGGGCCTATGTGTTCGACCTCGAGGGCCGGGAGATCTACGGCCTGGGGCTCGGCGAGTCGCTCTTCGAACCCGAGGAGATCCGCGAGGTGGTCACGGCCGGGGAGCCCACCGGCGACTATCGTCAGCATGATGGCTGGACCTACTACTCCGCGCTGATGCCGCTGACCACCCCCGACGGCGAGGTGCACGGGGTGCTGCAGGTCAACCGCCTGAACACCGGCATCGAGAACTACACCGGCTTCCTGACCCTGGTGGCCAGCCTGGCCTTCCTGGTCGGCTCGGCCGGCATCGTGATGGGCATCTGGTGGGGTTTCCGGCGCCATATCGAGCGCCCCATCAACCGCCTGCTGGAGGTGATGGCCCGGGTCGAGGGCGGCGACCGTGAGCAGCGCGCAGCGCCCCGCGGGCCGGAGGAGTACCGCCGCCTGGCGGTGGCCCTCAACGGCATGCTCGACGCCATGGCCGAGAAGGATGCCGACATCGAGGCGCGCCGTCTCAACGAGATCGCCCTGGAGAAGCGCCTGCGCAAGTCCCGCAAGCTCGCCGAGCTCGGCGTGCTGGCCGCCGGGGTGGCCCACGAGATCGGCGCGCCGCTCACCGTGATCAACGGCCAGGCCCAGCGCCTGGCGCGCCGCGAGGTGATCGGTGTCGACGAGCGAACCCGCCTCGGGCGCATCCGCGGCGAGGTGGAGCGCATCGTCGCGATCGTTCGCCAGCTGATGGAGCTGGGGCGGCGCCACAACGTCGAGAAGGAGTGGGTCAGCCTGGACACCCTGGTGAAAGGGGCCCGCCAGCTGGTGGAGGAGGAGCTGGAGCAGTGCGGCATCCGCCTGGACACCGAGCTCCCCCCCACGTCCCCGCGGCTGCTGGCCAACGGCCAGCAGCTGATCCAGGTGCTCACCAACCTGTTGCGCAACGCCACCCAGGCCGAGGGCACCCGCCGCGTGCGGCTGAGCGCCGAGTCCCGCGGGGAGCAGCTGTACCTGTGGCTGGAGGATGACGGCAACGGCATCCTCCAGGAGGACAAGCCCCGGGTCTTCGACCCCTTCTTCACCACCAAGCCGGTGGGCCAGGGCAGCGGCCTGGGCCTCTCCATGGTCCACCGCATCATCAACGACCACGGCGGGACCATTGGCGTCTTCGACAGCGAGCTCGGTGGCGCCGGCTTCGAGATCGTCCTGCCCCTCGATGATCGCCTCCAGGACGAGGCGGCATCATCCGACACCGACCCGCGAGGACTCGCCACGTGACCCGGAAGGACCCCGCCACCCCCTGCCCCATCCTCATCGTCGAGGACGATCCGGCCATCCTGGAGCTGCTCGAGGAGGAGCTTCAGGAGGCCGGCCACGCCACCCTGGGTGCGGCCAGCGCAGAGGAGGCCATCGCCACCCTCAGCCACACTCCGGTGGCCCTGGTGATCAGTGACGTGCGCCTGCCGGGCATGAGCGGCCTGGCGCTGCTGGAGCAGCTGCGTGCCGAGAACAGCGCCCTGGGCTTCATCGTCATCACCGCCTTCGGCACCATCGACCAGGCGGTGGAGGCGCTCAAGCTCGGTGCCGATGACTTCCTGACCAAGCCGCTGGACCTGGAGACCGTCCGGGAGGCGGTGTACCGGGTGCTGGAGCACCGCCGGCTGGCCGAGCGCTTTCGTCAGAACGGGCCGCCCGGCCACTTCCACGGCATCATCGGCGAGAGCGAGCCGATGCAGGCGCTGTTCCACGACGCCGCCCGCCTGGCAAAGAGCGATGCGCCGATCCTGGTGCTCGGCGAGAGCGGCACCGGCAAGGAACTGCTGGCCCGGGCGATCCATGCCGAGAGCCCCCGCGCCGAGAACCCCTTCGTGGCGGTCAACTGTGCCAGCATCCCGGCCGAGCTGATGGAGAGCGAGTTCTTCGGCCACGTGAAGGGCGCCTTCACCGGGGCCAGCGACCACCGCCAGGGGCTGTTCCAGTCGGCCCGGGGCGGCAGCCTGTTCCTCGACGAGATCGGCGAGATGCTGCCGGGGCTGCAGGCCAAGCTGCTGCGCGCCCTGCAGGAGAAGACCGTGCGGCCGGTGGGCGGCGAACGGGAGGAGCCGGTGGACGTCCGGATCATCGCCGCCACCCACCGCGACCTGGAACAGGAGATCGAGGCCGGCCAGTTCCGCAGCGACCTCTTCTATCGGCTGGAGACCTTCTCGCTGCGCATCCCGCCGCTGCGCGAGCGGGAGGGGGACCTGGAGCGGCTGATCGCGGCGCTGATCGACAAGCACGCCGACGCCCAGGAAAAGCCCATCGAGAGCATCGAGCCCGCCGCCCTGCAGGCGCTGCTCGCCTATGGCTACCCGGGCAACGTGCGCGAGCTCGAGAACGCCATCATGCGCGCGGTGACCCTGGCCGACTCGGGCGAGATTCGCCATGCCGACCTGCCCGAGCGCCTGCGCGAACAGGCCGAGGCATCACGTCGCGAGAGCGGCGAGGCCCTATCCGACAACCTTGCCACTGGCCTCTCTACCCAAGCCGCTACACAAGCCTCGATCCAGGCCTGGCCACGGCTGGAAGAGGTCGAGGACCGCTATATCCGCAAGGTGCTGGAGGCCACCGGCGGCAACAAGCGTCGCACCGCCGACATCCTGGGTATCGCCCGGCGCACCCTCTACCGCCGCCTCGACGACAGCTGAACGCGCCCGGGAACAGGCAAGAAAGAACGGCACAGGCAGAAAAAACCCCTGCCGGTGACAGGGGCTGAAGGGTGCGGTCCAGCCGCGCCGGGGAACACCACCATGACGGGTCTTACTCTTGCGGCATCTCCCACTCGTCGTCCCCGCCGCCGGGCTGGGAAGCACCCGGCTGGGCCGCACCCGGCTGGGTGGCACCCTCGCCGCTGGGCATGGGCTCGGTGCCGCTGCCGAAGCCGGGCTCATCGGCCGGGGCGCCGGGGTCTGCCGGGGCACCGGGCTCCGCCGGGTTGGCCGGATCGGCCGGAGCCGCGGGGTCGGCCATGGGATCGCTGGCGGCCGGGTCTGCCGGATCGGCCGGGGCCGCGGGGTCGCCCGGCTGGGTGGTGGCGGCCGGGTCCTGGGCCTGCGGGTCATGCATGTCGGCAACGGCCAGCGGGCCGGTCACGAGGCCAAAGGCCACGCCGAGAATGCCGAGTGCCTTGAGGGATTCCTGAGTCTTCATCCTGCACCTCCATTTCGCGGGATATCGCGGTTGTCGCGAGTGATTGACCGCCGCCGATGGCGGTCGTGGACAAGAACGAGTCGGCTCATCGGTTGGGCGAGCCGGTCACAGGCTGCCGGCTTCCTCGTCCTCCATCATCGGTTCCTGATCGGCCATGGGGTCGTCGCCCATGCCGCCGCCTTCCATGCCACCCTC
>NZ_JACUUD010000132.1 GCF_014859505.1 Halomonas sp. | reverse complement strand
CGATCTGGATGTCCAGGAAGGGCTGCTGGAAGCCATCAACGCAACCTTCGGCTGAGCCGAGGGGGGAGACCGCCATGCTGCACTTTCTCGAGGTCGAGGAGTTCGTCGGCCGCCACTGGCACCGCTGGGCCTCCAGTGCCGCCAGCTATCGGCGCTATCCCGAGGCCGCCGTGCCCCTGGAGGAGCTGCGCCATGTGCTCGGCGTCTTCTTCCGCGCCAGCGGTGGCGAGTGCGGCCTGGAGGTGGCCGCCATCGTGGCGCGCAGCTCGGCGCATCGGCTCTCGCTGCGCCAGCGGCTCGGCTTCGACGACGAGGCCGTGGACCAGGCGCGTCGCGACGAGGAGCACCTGCTGCTGCCGCCGACCCTGGATGTCTTCCCCGAGGTGCGCCTCAACCGCGACCTCTATTTCTGGCTGACCGCCTACCTGGCGGTGGCCCGGCATCCGGAGCGCCACGCCGACCCGCTGCAGGATGACCTGGCGCGGCTGCGCGAGGCGATGCGGACCACCGAGGCGGCCCTCGAGCGCTTCCCCGGCCTCACCGGGCGCTATCGCGAGCTGTGCAGGGCGTTGCTGGCGGTGCGGCCGGTACGGCGCAAGCTGCCGCCCATGGAGCAGGCCCTGGAAGCCACGCTGCGCGCCCTGCTGGGTGATGACTCCCCTCTCGAGGGCTGGGCTGCCTCCATGGCCGCGGCGGTAGCCGATCCGGAGGTGGCCCTGGCGCCCTTCCAGGCCCCCCGGGGCTATCGGCCGCCGCTGCCGGTGCCGCTGTGGGGCCAGGTGGTCGACCTGGGCCTGGGCCACGGCCGCGAGGAGGACGACGAGGACCCCCACGACGGCGAGGCCAACAGTGCCCAGCAGGCCAGCGAGGGCAAGCGCAAGGCCGAGCGTCGCCACCAGGACCAGTCGGAGCGCGACGACCCGCTGGTCGCCAACCGCTTCGAGAAGATGCTCTCCTGGACCGAGATGGTGAACCTCAACCGCCTGGTGGAGGACAACGAGGACGAGGAGGCCAAGCGCGCCGCCGAGCAGATCGAGGAGATCGTCATCAGCCCCCACAAGCAGCGGGCGGCGACCCGGCTCAAGGTCGACCTCGACCTGCCGCCGGACGAGGCGCTGGGCGAGCGGCTGCGCGGCAAGCAGCTCTACCCGGAGTGGAACTACCGCAAGCAGCGCTATCTGCCCGACCACTGCCAGGTGATCACCGACCTGCAGAGCGAGGAGGGCGAGCAGTGGGAGCCCGACGACGCCACCCGGCGGCGTATCCGCCGGGTACGCCGGGAGTTCGAGGCGCTGCGTCCGCGCCGCGAGATCCTGCGCGGCCAGGTCGACGGCAACGAGCTCGACATGGATGCGGTGATCCGCTCGCGCTGTGACCTGGCCGCCACCGGCGAGGCCAGCGACCGCCTCTACATGTCGGCCCGCGAGCAGGCTCGCGACCTGGCGGTGGATATCCTGGTGGATGTCTCGCTCTCCACCGACGCCTGGCTGGACGATCGCCGGGTGCTCGACGTGGAAAAGGAGGCGCTGCTGGTGCTGGGCCACGGCCTGGCCGGCTGCGGCGACGACTACGCCATCCACTGCTTCACCTCCCACCGCCGACAGAAGGTGTGGGTCAATACCCTCAAGACCTTCGAGGAGTCCATGAGCGAGCGGGTGGCGCGGCGCGTCTCGGCGCTGAAGCCCGGTCACTATACCCGCATGGGGCCGGCGATCCGCCACGTGACCCGGGAGCTTTCCAGGCGACCCAACCGCCACCGCCTGCTGCTGGTGATCACCGACGGCAAGCCCAACGACACCGACTACTACGAGGGGCGCTACGGCATCGAGGACACCCGCAAGGCGGTGCTCGAGGCGCGCCAGCAGGAGGTGCGGGTGTTCGGCGTCACCGTGGATCGCGAGGCGCACCAGTACGTCTCGCACCTGTTCGGGCGCGGCAGCTACGCCATCGTCAACCGGCCCGAACACCTGGCCCTGGCGCTGCCGGGCATCTACCGCCAGATCATCGGCTACTGAGGAGCGAACATCATGAGCAACGCCTCCATGCCGAATCGACGTCCCGCAATCGCCGTCGCCCTGGGTCTGCTGATCGCCCTGGCGGTGATCACTCCGCTGGCCTGGCTGATCAACACCCGCGACTGGGGCATCCTGGTGATGTTCGTGGTGCCCTTCGCCGTCTGGGGGCTGATCTGGCTGGGCCGCCGCCTGGCCGACTGGGCCGAGGTGAGGACGCCGCCGCCGTCATCCGGGCGCGAGGATCTTCGGTAGTCAAGGGTCAACGGCGTAGATTCGTTTCCCTGCCACGAAGGTCTGCTGCGGCTGGAGGTCGTCGTCGAGCAGGGTCACATCGGCATCATGGCCGACGGCCAGGCGGCCTTTACGTGCCTCGAGCCCGAGCACCCGCGCCACGTTTCCCGAGATCAGGCCGAGGGCCTGCTCCAGTGGCAGCACCTCCTCGTGGACCAGGCGCTGCCAGTCCGCGATCAGGGTAGTGTTGCCCGCCACTCGCATGCCGATATAGGTGCCCCGTTCGTCGAACTCGGGCAGGCTGCCGTTGCAGTCGGAGCTCATGGTGATGCGCTCGACCGGGACGCCCCGTCGGAGCAGCCGCGATACGGCACCGAAGCCGCTCAGGTCGTCCTCGTCGGCGTCGTCGAAGGCGGTCACATCCACGCTGGCATCGAAGCTCAGCGCATAGTCGGCGGCCTCCTCGAGCAGGTCGCGATGGCGGTTCACGTGGGTAGGGATCACCTGCTCGGCGGGGATCTCGGTCTCGGTGAGCAGGCGGCGCAGTGGCTCGAGCCCCCGCTTGCCATCGCCGACATGGAAGTGACAGATGCCCAGCTTGCCGGCCAGCATGGCGCCGACCCGGACCTCGCTGACCAGACGCTCGATCTCGTCCTGGCGAGGCTGGCTGGAGCGATGATCCGAGATGGCGATCTCGCCCAGGCCGATGACCTCGGGGATCCAAGCCAGGTCGCGCTGTACGTCGCCGGTGAGGGTCGGTGGCGGTACCCGATAGGATCCCGTGTACATGTAGGCCGCGATACCCTCGGCCCTGAGCCCGCGCACCTTGGCCAGCAGGTCCGCCGGCGAACGACTGATGCCGTCGGTGCCCAGCACGCCCACCACGGTGCCGATGCCCATGGCGGCGATCTCCCGGGCGGTGATTGCCGGGCAGCGGGTACCGCAGCCCCCCTCGCCCCCGCCTCCGGTCACGTGAACGTGCTGGTCGATGAAGGCGGGGACGGCGGTGAGGTGGCGAGCCTCCACCAGGCGCACCGGCCAACCTTGCGGCATGGCGAGATCGCGACCCAGCGCCGCGATCCGACCATCGGCGATGAGGATCTCGTTGGCCTCCAGGGGCTCCGGCGCGAAGATTCGCCCGACGCGCAGCAGGGTCAGCAGGGGAGCGTCACGCTCATCGAGAGGCATCATGCCGGCTCACCGTTGGGACCCGTCGGTGCCGGAGACGTGAAGCGCCGACCCCGGAAGCGCTCGATGGCGCCTTCGATGTCGTCGATCAGCAGTACCAGCAGGTCGCCTGCGCTCGCTTCATCGAAGGCCCTGTCGACGGCCCGGGCCTCCTCCATGATGATTTCCACCCGGCACGCGCCGCCCACCGATTCGGCGCCGTCGCGGAGCAGGCCGGCGGCTTCGCCGACGGTGCGTCCGCGGGGGTCGGTCTCGTAGATGTAGACGACATCGTGCATCCGGGCGAAGAGGGTGCCCAGCGTGAACAGGTCTTCGTCGCGACGATTCCCCGGGGCGCTGGCCACGCTGATCCGGCGCCGGGCCGTAATGCAGCCGACCAGCTCGGCGAGGGCCTCGAGCGCCGGCACGTTGTGCCCGTAATCGATGAGGACCTTGATGCCGTCGGCTTCGATGAGGTTGGTCCGCCCGGGGTTCTGTCCCGGAGTGGGATGGAAGGTTTGCAGGCCCATCTGGATATCGGCGATGGAGAGCCCCAGGGCAAAGGCCGCGGCGCTGGCGGCCAGGGCGTTGGCGACATTGAAGCGGGCGTGTCCCTCGAAGGTGATCGGAACGTCCACCACCGGGATCACCTCGGCCTCGATCTGGCCCTGACGCATCACGATGCGCCCATTGTTGACCGTGAAGGCGACCCCCTGGTCGCGGACATGCTGGCGGACGGGGCGTGAGTCGGGGTCCAGGGTGAAGAAGATGATATCGCCACGGGCCCACTCCTGGCCGGCCAGCACCCTGGGATCATCGGCATTGAGCACGGCCGTACCGCCCTGGCGGACGGCGTCGATCACCACGGTCTTGCAGCGCGCCAGTTCATCGAGAGTATGGATGTCGTGTTCACCCAGGTGGTCGCTGGCGATATTGAGCAAGACACCCACGTCGCACTCGTCGAACCCGAGGCCGCGGCGCATGATGCCGCCGCGGGCCACCTCGAGTACGGCGCACTCGACCGTGGGCTCGCGCAGCACGATGGCCGCCGCCTGTGGCCCGCTGTAATCGCCGCGCATGATGACGTGGCTGTCGATCTCGATGGCGCCGGTACAGGCCATGCCGACGTTGCGTCCCGCCTGGCGCAGCAGGTGTGAGATCACGCGCACCGTCGTCGTCTTGCCGTTGGTGCCGGTTACCGCAACGATGGGGATGCGTCCGTCGGCTTTGCTGTTCGGGAACAGCATGTCGATCACCGGGCGACCCACATCCCGGCCCTGCCCGTGGGTCGGCGAGAGGTGCATGCGAAAGCCGGGGCCGGCATTGACCTCGACGACCGCCGCAGACTGCTCCTCCAGCGGCCGGGTCAGGGTCTCGGCCAGCAGATCGATGCCGATGATGTCGAGCCCGACCAGGCGGGCGATGCGCTCCGCCGCGAAGCGTACTTCGGGATGAACGTCGTCGGTCACGTCCGTGGCCGTGCCTCCGGTGCTCAGGTTCGCCGTCGGCTTCAGGAAGACCATCTCGCCGGCCGGGATGACACTCTGAAGGGTCAGGTCCTGCTGGCCGATCATCCGCAGCGCCTGCTCATCCATCTGGATCTGGGTCAGAAGGTTCTCGTGGCCGATGCCGCGACGGGGATCCCGATTCTCCGCGTCGACCAGGGCCTGCAGGGTGTCGATTCCATTGCCGAGCACATGCGCCGGGCGACGCCTCGCGGCGGCCACCAGCTTGCCGTCGATGACCAGCAGGCGATGGTCCTCGCCGCGGATGTACTGCTCCACGATCACCGACGGGTTGCGATGGGCGGCAATATCGAAGGCATCACGCAGCGCCTGCTCATCCTCGATATTGGTGCTCACACCGCGGCCGTGGTTGCCGATCAGCGGCTTCACCGCGACGGGATAGCCGATGCTGCGTGCGGCCTCGAGCGCCTCGTCGAAGGAGTCGCATACACGCCCCCGGGGAACCGGGATGCCGGCATCACCGAGTAGCTGCTTGGTCCAGGCCTTGTCGTCGGCGATGCCGTAGCTGATCAGATCCGTATGGCCGGTCACCGTTGCCTGGATGCGTTGCTGCCGATGGCCATGGCCGAACTGGATGTAGCTGTTTTCCTCGCTCAAGCGGGTATGGGGAATGCCACGCTGGTCGGCGGCGTCGACGATGGCGGCGGTGGAGGGCCCCAGCATGTGGGCGTCGCGCACCTGCCTCAGGCGGTCGATGATGGCCGGCATGTCGATCGCCTCGCCGGCGAACAGCCGCTCGACCAGATCGACGGCCTCGACCCCGGCGGCCAGGCCACAGGCTTCATCCCGGTAGCGATAGACGACGTTATAGATGCCGGTGTCGTAGCTGTCGATGGTCTTGCCGTAGCCGACCGAGAAGCCGATCAGGTTCTGGAGTTCGATGGCCACATGCTCGACGACGTGACCGGCCCAGGTACCCCGCTCCAGTCGTTCCAGAAAGCCACCGGGGCGGCCCACCGAGCAACGGTGTTCCTGCAGAGTCGGCAGCAGGGCCGTGATGCGCTCGACGATACCGGGGACGGTATCGCTCGGCTGCTCCTCGAGATCACCGATGTCCAGGCGCAGGTAGATCGCCGGGTAGCGGCTGTAGTAGTTCGGGCCGCGCAGGGCCCGATGCTCGAGAATGTTCATTGTCTCTCCGCGAGAATGGCACTCAGTTCTTCGGCAATGAGATAGCGTCGCGCCATTACGTCGAACCCGTGGCCGCTGACCATTGCGTGGAGGGTCATGTTCTCGACCGCCACCGGCTCGCCGATGGACAGGTCGGCAATGTTCGAGCTCGCCAGGTCGCGGCTGTCGATGATGATCACATGGCCCGAGCCGATGGCTTCGAGAATGCCGTGGGGATGAATGATCACCGCGGCATCCTCGCCAATGCCCACGCCCAGGTGTTCCGGGTTGCTCGCCCCGACCTCCATCAGGCGCGTGAACCGCCCGCGCTCGAGAAAATGACTGTCGATGATCATGCCTCTGACGAGTCCGAGGCCAGAGGTCATGTTGACGGCGCCCTTGCGCAGGGCATCGGCGGCGGCGCCGTTATAGATCATGGTGCCTGGCATGGCCGCCGCACCGGCACTGGTGCCTGCCACCACCGCGCCTGCCTGCAAGCGTTGGCGGATGGCCTCCAGGGTCGCCGAGCCACCCATCACGTTGGTCAGGCGGAGCTGGTCGCCGCCGGTCAGGAAGATCACGCCGCTCTGCTCGATCAGGCGGACGGTATCGGGGTCAGCCGCCTGGCGGCGGTCGCGTATGCTCAGGGAATGGACGCGGCTGGCGCCCAGACGAGAGAAGGCGGCTTCGTAATCGGGCAGCACCTCGTCGGGTATGCTGCTCGCCGTGGCAATGACGGCGACCTCGTGGTTATCCGCAGGAGCCAGGGCGAAAACCCGTCTGAGGATTTCGAGTTCGGATGTTCTGTCCTCGGCACCGCCAATGGCCACCAGGTGGCCGGATACCGAGGTGAGTGGAGAGGTCATAACCCTTTCGTCGTCCAGCGACGCTTTTGAGCCAACGCAGACGCCACGTTCGCGTGAGTCATTTGCCGAATGGCAGGATACTTGACGCCTAGGAGACTGTCGGGTTAAGGGGTGCGAATCGCAGAAGTCGCTTCCCCTCG
>NZ_JACUUD010000265.1 GCF_014859505.1 Halomonas sp. | reverse complement strand
AACCTACGACCAATTGGTTAAAAGCCAACTGCTCTACCAACTGAGCTAACGACCCCCCGAACGGGAGCAAATATTACTGATTTGCCCCCGCGCTGACAAGGACTTTTTTGCCTTTTGTCGCAGCCGCCGATCAGTGGCGAGTTCGGGTCTTCGGCTTGCGCATGGCCTGCACCGGCTTGCGCTTGTGCTTGTCGCGGTTCCAGCGGTTCTTCTCGTCCGGCGTGAGGTCCGGCACCTTGCGCGAGGCCAGCCCGGCCAGCTCTGCCAGGTCATCGATCTCGTCCTGGGAGAGCTCCAGCCACTCGCCCGCCTTGGCCCGCTTGTCGAGGAAGATGTTGCCGTAGCGCACCCGCTTGAGGCGGCTGACGGTGAGCCCCTGGGACTCCCACAGGCGGCGCACTTCGCGATTGCGACCCTCCTGGATCACCACGTGGAACCAGGTGTTGATCCCCTCGCCGCCGAACTCCTGCACATCGGTGAAGCTAGCAGGACCGTCATCGAGCATCACGCCCTCGACCATGGCGACCACGTTCTGGCGGGTCACCTGGCCCATGACGCGCACTGCATATTCCCGCTCCACCTGCGTGGAGGGATGCATCAGCCGGTTGGCCAGCTCGCCGTCGGTGGTGAACAGCAAGAGCCCACTGGTGTTGATATCGAGGCGGCCGATGGCGATCCAGCGCTCGCCCTTGAGACGCGGCAGACGATCGAAGACGGTGCGCCGACCCTCCGGGTCCTTGCGAGTACACAGCTCGCCCTCGGGCTTGTTGTACATGATCACCCGCCGCGGCACCTCGTCGGCACCGCGCAGGGTCACCGGGCGGTTGTCGAAGAGCACCCTGTCGCGCATCTCGATGCGGTCGCCGAGGGTGGCCACCTGGCCGTTGACCTTGACCCGCCCATCGGCGATGGCGGCCTCCATCTCGCGGCGGGAGCCCAGCCCGGCGCGGGCCAGGACCTTCTGAAGTTTTTCGCTGGTAGTGCTCATGAGTCGTTCTCACTGGGTGTGGATTCCGCCCCCGGGGCAGCGTCATCGTCGACGCGGCTCCGGGCACGTTCGGCCAGGCGAGCCTCGAGTTCGGCGAAGCTCAGTCCGGACCGTTCTGACGCCGTCCCGGCGTGGTGGTCGTCGGCCATCCCGGCCGTCGTGTCGGAGGCACCGGCCGCGGCCGGTGCCTCCTGGTCGGTATTCCCTGCCGCCGGCTCGCTCTCTTCCGGCGCATCGTCGAGGGGGCCA
>NZ_JACUUD010000131.1 GCF_014859505.1 Halomonas sp. | reverse complement strand
GGCTCCTCACGATACGCCGCATAGTGGGAAAATCATCCACTACCAAGATGCTCATGTTCTTGTCTGCCATTGCACTACCTCGATTCGCGATGTTCTCGTTAGTGTATGGCCCGGCATGATGGCCGGCCGGGCCGAGCATGCCGCCCACCGGGCGGCAGCCAAATCAGAATTCCTGCCACTCTTCCTCGGCCGACTCCGCCCGCCGCGTGCTGTGCCGTCTGCTCGGTACCGGCAAGCCCACGCGCGCGCCTGGCGCGGAGAGGGTGAGCGCCTCCGGGGCCGGCTCGCTCGCTATCCGGGCGGCCTCGCCCGCCAGGCGGAAGCGCGCCACGGCCTGCTCGAGGCGTCCCGCCTGCTCCTCCAGGGAGGACGCGGCCGCCGAGGCCTCCTGCACGAGTGCGGCGTTCTGCTGGGTCACCTGGTCCATCTGGCCCACCGCCTGGCTGACCTGCTCGATGCCGTCGCTCTGCTCCTGGGAGGCTGCGGAGATCTCGTCCATGATATCGGTGACGCGGCGGACCGCCTGGACCACCTCGTCCATGGTCTCCCCGGCATTTTCATCCAGGCTCGAACCCGCCTGCACCTGAGCCACCGAACTCTCGATGAGCGTCTTGATCTCCTTGGCCGCCTCGGCACTTCGGCTGGCCAGGTTGCGCACCTCGCCGGCCACCACCGCGAAGCCGCGGCCCTGCTCGCCGGCGCGCGCTGCCTCCACCGAGGCGTTGAGCGCCAGGATATTGGTCTGGAAGGCAATGGAGTCGATGACGCCGGTGATATCGGCGATCTTGCGGGAAGAGTCCGAGATGCCGTGCATGGTCTTCACCACGCGATCGACCACCTCGCCGCCGCGTTCGGCGGTGGTGGAGGCCTCCAGGGCCAGGCCGCTGGCCTGACGGGCGTTGTCGGCGTTCTGCTTCACCGTAGCGGTGATCTGCTCCATGCTCGCCGCGGTCTCCTCCAGCGAGGCCGCCTGCTGCTCCGTGCGCGAGGAGAGATCGGCGTTGCCCGAGGCGATCTCACGGGTGCCGAAATGGATCGAGCCGCTTCCCTGGCGTACCTCGCCCACGACCCGGGCGAGCCCCTCCTGCATCTTGCGCATGGCGGCGAAGAGGCGACTGATCTCATTGCGCCCAAGCACCTGAATCTCCCTGGAGAGGTCGGCTTCCGCGATGGCTTCCAGGTTGGCCACGGCGGCATCCAGGGGCCTGATCACCACGCGGCGCAGGCCAACATAGATCATCACCACCAGCAGGCCGATCAGAGTCAGCAGACCGAGGCCGAACCACTCGAAGCGCTGCACCTGATCCCGGAAATCGCGGATCATGCCATCCGCCCGCGCAAAGCCGTAGGCCACGAACTCCGTCATCGCCGCATCCAGCGCCGTGGAGGGAACATTGAGTTCTTCACGCAGGCGATTGAAGGTGGTGGTATCAAGCTGGTCGAGCGCAGTGTGCTGCCGGCGCAGCAGTTCGATCACCGCCGTGAATTGCTCCTCGACCCGATCTGCCAAGAGGGCACCATCGTTCATCTTGGGGGTCGCCACGAACGCCTGGAAGCGCTGTTCGGCGCGACCGAAGCGATCCATGGCGCTATCGAGATGGGCGTTTGCCTCGCCCATCCGCCCAATCATGATCAGGTTGGAGGCAATCTCGAGGTGGTTGCGCCCCACGTTCATGAGCGCATATGCGCGGTTGATCTCGTTGAGCTGCTCCGCGCTGATCTGATTGAGGGTGTGCAGGGTTCTGCCCGCGTTACGGTCGGCAATGACGCCCATGGCAGCAATCGCTGCGATGAAGATCACGAAGCAGGCCAGCACGGCCACCATTGCCGCATGGATGCTGATATTACGAATGAAACGAACCATCTCGATTCTTCCTTCAGTGGACGTCGTTATTGTCGTGGGTCATGCATCTTGCAGGTGTCGCTGTAGCGGTGATGGATCTAGACGCGCTGGGCGCGCCCGGAGGAGGCCACCAGCGCCAGCAGACGCGGGGCAATCTCCTCCAGGGTCACCACCTCCGAGGCACCGCCCAGGGCGATGGCCTCCCGGGGCATGCCGAAGACCACGCAGCTCGCCTCATCCTGGGCGATGGTGGGCGCACCGGCCTGGCGCATCTCGACCAGGCCCGCGGCCCCATCCTTGCCCATGCCGGTGAGCAGCACCCCGACCGCATTGCGGCCGGCGTGCTCCGCCGCCGAGCGAAACAGCACATCCACCGAGGGGCGATGGCGATTGACCGGCGGCCCCTGGTCCAGCCGCGCCACATAGTTGGCCCCGCTGCGCGCCAGCTTGAGGTGGGCATCGCCCGGGGCGATATAGGCATGCCCGGGCAGCACGCGCTCGCCGTCCTCGGCCTCCTTGACGCTGATCTGGCAGAGCCGGTCGAGGCGCTCGGCGAACGACCGGGTGAAGCCGCCGGGCATGTGCTGGGCAATCATGATGGCCGGGCTGTTGGCGGGCAGCGGTTCCAGCACGCGACGGATCGCCTCGGTGCCCCCGGTCGAGGCGCCGATGATCAGGAGCTTCTCACTCGACATCAGCGGCGCCGTCAGCCGCTGAGGCGGCGCCTCGTGGCGCGTGGCGGCACGCCGTGGACGGGAGCGGGCCGCGGCGCGGATCTTCTCGGCGATCTCCTCGGCGTACTCCAGCATGCCGCTACGGATGCCCAGCGACGGCTTGGCGACGAAATCCAGGGCGCCCAGCTCCAGCGCCCGGAGGGTGACCTCGGAGCCGGACTGGGTCAGCGACGAGACCATCAGCACCGGCATGGGCCGCAGCCGCATCAGGCGCTCCAGGAAGTCGATGCCATCCATCCGCGGCATCTCCACGTCGAGGGTCAGCACGTCGGGGTTGTGACGCTTGATGAGATCCCTCGCCACCAGCGGGTCGGGCGCCACCGCCACCACCTCCATGTCGGGCTGGCTGTTGATGATCTCGCTGAGCAGGTCGCGAATCAGCGCTGAGTCATCAACGCAAAGCACCTTGATCGTGGCGGCACTCAAGAGGGCTCTCCTGTAGCAGATGACTTGCCGCCCGGGTCAGGCGACAAGGGGTTCCATTGAGGGTATCGGCGCGTAGCCAGCGAACTTTAACGGACAGGCGTCGACCTGCCGCCCGCCGCGGGAGGCGGCGCCAGGGTGTAGACGGTCTGGCCGCGCAGCCGCAGGGTTCGCGTGATGTAGGAGAAGTTCTCGGAGTGGCCGGCGAACAGCAGGCCATCCGGCTTCAGCAGCGGCGCGAAGCGCTCCAGTATCTTCGCCTGGGTCGCCTTGTCGAAGTAGATCATCACGTTACGGCAAAAGATTGCATCGAAGGGGCCGCTGACCGGCCAGCTGGGCGCCAGCAGATTGAGCGGCGAAAACTCCACCATGGCCCGCAGCTCCGGCCTCACCCGCGCCAGGCCCGCCTGCCGGCCGGTGCCCCGCTGGAAGAACCGGCGCATCTGCTCGGCGTCAAGCTTGTGCACCTGCTCCAGGGGATAGACCCCGGCCTCGGCCCTGGCCAGGGCCTCGGTATCGATATCCGTGGCCACGACCCTGGCGTCGCCGGCCCGGCTGCCCAGGGCCTCACTCAGGGTCATGGCAATGGAGTAGGGCTCCTCGCCGGTCGAGGCGGCGGCACTCCACACCCGAACCGGCCCGGGCCGGCCACGAACATGTTCGGCGAGCAGCGGAAAGTGGTGCGACTCGCGGAAGAAGGCGGTGAGGTTGGTGGTCAGGGCGTTGGTGAAGGCCTCCCATTCCCGGGCATCCGGCTGGCGCTCCAGTCGCGCCAGGTAGTCGCTGAAGCGCGTCAGGCCATGATGGCGCAGCCGCTTGGCAAGCCGGCTGTAGACCATCTCGCGCTTGTGCTCGGCCAGCACGATCCCCGCCCGCTGGTAAATCAGCTGGCGGATGCGCGCGAAGTCCTCGGCGGTGAGCACCAGGTCACGCTCGAGGGAGCTTCCACTGCCCCAGTTGCCGGCGGAGAACGACGCCGCCTCCCTTGACTCGCTCAAAATGCTTCCCACTCCTCGATATCGGACGGACGATTGGTGCCAGCGGCGGGCGGCAGTGCCTTCTGCTGCGCGGGTGTGCGCTCACTCACCGCCGCCGACCCGCGCCGCTGGGCCAGGCCGGGGGCACGCTCCATGCCGGCACCGCGCGCGCGGAAGGCGGTCACGGCGATGACCAGCTGCTCGGCCTGATGCTCCAGATCCAGTGCCGCCCGGGCCATGGTCTGCACCCGCTCGGCATTCTGCTGGGTGACATGGTCCATCTCGGCCACCGCCTGGTTGATCTGGCCGATGCCGCCGCTCTGCTCCTGGGAAGCGGCAGAGATCTCGCCCATGATGTCGTTGACCCGGGTGGTGGCCGCCACCACCCCTTCGATGGCGCCCTCGGCGCGCTGCACCACCGCGGCACCGGCCTGGATCTCCTTACCGGCCCCGTCGATCAGGGTCCGAATCTCCTTCGCGGCGGCGGCGGAACGTCCGGCCAGGTTGCGCACCTCATTGGCCACGACCGCAAAGCCCCGCCCCTGCTCGCCGGCTCGCGCCGCCTCCACCGAAGCGTTCAGGGCGAGGATATTGGTCTGGAAGGCGATGGAGTCGATCACGTCGATGATCTCGGCCATCTTGCGAGAGCTCTCGGTGATGCGCCCCATGGTGTCCACCACCTGGTGCATCAGCTCGCCGGTCTCGCGCACCCGCTCGGCATTCTCGGTCGCCAGGCCGCTGGCCTGACGCGCGTTGTCGGTGTTCTGCTGCACGGTAGCGGTCATCTCCTCCATGCTGGAGGCGGTCTGCTGCAGCGACGCGGCCTGCTGTTCGGTGCGGGTGGAGAGGTCGTCATTGCCCACGGCGATATCCCGCGCGGCCGGCGTCACCACCTGGATGCCCGCATGCACGTCGCCCACGATGCTGCCGAGGCTCTTGCGCATCACGTCCAGGGCTGCCAACAAGCGGCCCACCTCGTCACGGCCATGCGGTGGTACTCTCGCCGCCAGGTTGCAGGCGGCGATCTGCAGGGTGAAGCCGACGGCCCGATCCAGCGGGCGCGTCACGGCACGCAGGGTCGTCATGCCCAGCGCGATCAGCAGCAGCAGCGCCGCCGCCAGCACGCCGCCCTGGGCGAACAGCATGGTGCGCTGGCCAGCCTCGGCGGCGGCCGCCATCGCCGCCGCACCGCGGCGCTCCCGGGTGATCAGCTGGTTGACGTCAGCAGTCAGGCTGGCGGCCTGCTCCTGCAGCGGGCTGACCTGGTTGTTCAGCGCCATCATGGCATCGAAGGCCTCACCGGTTAGCGCCCCAGCCAGGGGAAGCAGCCCCTCCTGCAGGAAGGCCTCGAGCTGCTGCTCGAACTGGCGGGTCTCCGGCGCCTGATTGGCCTCGCGCCCAATGAATTCTGCCCAGATCGCCTCGATACGGGCGCTGGTCTCCTCGAGGCCCGCGGCCAGCTCGTGGCGCTGACCGAGCAGGGCCATGCGCTCCTGGCTGGCCATGCGTTGCGGGGCCTCACCGATCAGCTGGCCGAGCTGCTGCAGCCGCACCACGTCCTCGAGTCCGTCACGGTTGAGCTCGGCGAGCCGCTCCCCCGAGGCGTTGAGCCCATAGAGCCCGAGCCCGCCACTGACCAGCAGCATCAGCGCCGCCACCACCACCATCAGGCTGATGCGAGCCCGCACGGTAGCCAGGTTAAGGCGGCCGAGCGCGCCTCGGATGCCGCGCCGACGAAGCTGCCCCTTGTTCAGATAGAGGTGGCGCCCCTTGCCGGCACGCATCCTGGTATAGGCCTGTTCCGCCCTGTCGATCTGCTCGCGTTCGGCCTTGACCCGCACCGAGGCGTAGCCCATCACCTCGCCATCCTCGATGACCGGGGTGACGCTCGCATCCACCCAGTAGTGGTCGCCGTTCTTGCGCCGGTTCTTGACCAGGCCTCGCCAGCCCTCGCCCTGAGCCAGGGTCTCCCACAGGTTGGCGAAGGCCTCGGGGGGCATATCGGGGTGGCGCACCAGGTTGTGGGGCGAACCGATCAGCTCCTCATGGCGGTATCCACTGACCTCGATGAAGGCCGGGTTGGCGTAGGTGATGCGTCCCTTGAGGTCGGTCCGCGAGATCAGGAAGTGCTCGTCCTGAAGCTCGTACTCCCGTCCAGTCACTGGCTGGTTGTCGCGCATGCTGTGTTCTCCGAGGCGGTTAGCGGTGTGCAGCTACCGCTCTTCTGGTTATCGGTACAGGTGGTTGGGCACTGCTGTCAGGGTCAGAAGGATTCCCACTCCTGGTCGCTGTCGGCGCGGCCGCGCGCCTTCGTCCGGGTCTCGCGCCCCGGCGATGACGGCATCAGCGTCGGCATCCAGCGGGCCAGGGCGGGATCATGGCCATCGCCGCCAGGCCCCGCCCTGTCGATATCGTCGGCGATGGTGGCTGCCATCTCGGCGCCCTTCCCGTCCAGCCGAAAGCCGGCCACGGCCAGGCTCAGTCGCTCTGCCTGGGACTCCACCTGATGCGCGACGCTGGCCGCCTGCAGCACCAGCGCGGCATTCTGCTGGGTGACCTCATCCATCTGCGCCACGGCCTGGTTGACCTGATCGATGCCGTTGCTCTGTTCGGCAGAGGCCGCGGCGATCTCGTCCATGATGTCGCTGACCTTCTGCACCGCCGCCACGATCTCGCCCATGGTGCTGCCGGCGCGGTCGGCGCGCTCGGTGCCGGCCTCCACCTTGGCCACCGAGATCTCGATCAGCTCGCGAATCTGGCGAGAGGCATCGGCGGAGCGCTGGGCCAGGTTGCGCACCTCGCCGGCCACCACCGCAAAGCCGCGCCCCTGCTCGCCGGCACGGGCGGCCTCCACCGAGGCGTTGAGGGCGAGGATATTGGTCTGGAAGGCGATGGAGTCGATCACCTTGATGATGTCGCTGACCCGGTGGGAGCTCTCGCGGATCTCATGCATGGTGGAGACCACCCCGTCGACCACCCGGCCACCCTCGCCAGCGGTGCGCGCGGCATCCTCGGCCAGCTGGCTGGCGTGGCGCGCATTGTCGGCGTTCTGCTTCACCGTCGAGGCGAGCTGCTCCATGCTGGCGGCGGTCTCCTGCAGGGCGGCCGCCTGCTCCTCGGTGCGCGCCGACAGATCCTGGTTGCCGCTGGCGATATCCCGGGAGCCCTCGTGAATCGC
>NZ_JACUUD010000130.1 GCF_014859505.1 Halomonas sp. | reverse complement strand
TCTGCCCCTGCTCATGGCGACCATGGCCAGGCTCACCACGGCGGCGAGCAGGTCGGCGAGCAGGTCGACGAGCAGGCCGACGAGCAGGCCGACAACCCGGCGGTGCAGGCCTATCGGGAGGCCAATGACCGCATGCATGAGGACATGATGGTCGGCTTCACCGGCGATGCCGACGTGGACTTTGCGCGCGGCATGATCCCTCACCATCAGGGGGCCATCGACATGGCCAACATCGTGCTGGAGCACGGCGAGGATGAGGAGATCCGCCAGCTGGCGGAGGAGGTCATCGCGGCCCAGGAGGAGGAGATCGCCTTCCTGCGCGACTGGCTCGAGTCCCACGGCCACAGCGTCGACTGACCTCCCTCGTCAGCTGATGCTACGCTTCGCAGGCGGCCTACGGGCCGCCTGCGCGCGTTAGCGCTCGGCACTCGGCAATCGACAAGGAGGCTTCGATGACCCTGCTGACCTGGATCGGCATCCTGCTCTGCCTCAGCCAGTCGGCGATGTTCTCGGGGCTCAACCTGGCCTTCTTCTCGATCAACAAGCTGGAGCTGGAGATCGAGGCGCGCCGCGGCAACCCGCGGGCCCGGCGGGTCAGGGCGCTGCGCCACGATGCCAACTTCCTGCTGGTCACCATCCTGTGGGGCAACGTTGCCGTCAACGTGCTGCTGGCGCTGCTCTCGGGCTCGGTGATGGGGGCCGTCGCGGCCTTCCTGTTCTCCACCGTGGTGATCACCCTGCTCGCCGAGATCCTGCCCCAGGCCTACTTCTCGCGCCATGCCCTGCGCACGGCCGCGCTGCTGTCGCCGCTGATTCGTGGCTACCAGCTGCTGCTGTGGCCGGTGGCCAGGCCCACCGCCTGGGTGCTCGACCGCTGGCTGGGCGGCGAGGCAATTCCCTACTACCGTGAGCGCGATCTCCACCAGTTGATCCGCCTGCACATGGAGTCCACCGAGACCGAGATCGACCGGGTCGAAGGGCGCGGCGCCATGAACTTCCTCTCGCTGGACGATGTGCCGCTCGGCCGCGAGGGTGAGCCGCTGGCGCCCGAGAGCCTCCTGACGCTGCCCTTCGACGGCGAGCGGCCACGCTTTCCGCCGCTGACGCGTGATCGCCACGACCCCTTCCTGCGTCGGCTCGAACGCGCCGGTACCAGCCGTGCCGTGCTGGTGGATGAGGCCGGCACCCCCCGGCTGGTGGTGGACGTCAACGCCTTCCTGCGCGCGGCCCTGTTCGACAGCGGCGAGTTCTTCCCGCTGGCCTACTGCCATCGACCGATCCTGGTGCGTGACCCGCGCACCCCGCTCGGCGAGGTGATCGGCCGCTTCCGGGTGCGTCCGGTGCACCGCGAGGACGATGTGCTCGACGAGGATGTCATCCTGCTGTGGAACGAGGCGCCGCGTATCCTGACCGGCTCCGATGTGCTGGGCCGCTTGCTGCGGGGAATTGTCCGCCAGGGGGCGGAAACCGACTGAGGCACCGCTTTCACGGGGCAGAATTTGGGCTATGCTGTGCGCCCATTTCCCACTGAATGAGCCGTCGGGAGGCAAGCAACGGTGAGCGGTCTGATCTACTGGCTGGACATGGCGGGGGTGATCGTCTTTGCGCTGTCGGGCGTGATCCTGGCCTGCCGCTCTCGCATGGACCCATTCGGCATGCTGGTGCTGGCAGCGGTGACCGGCATCGGTGGCGGCACCCTGCGCGATCTGGTGCTTGGGGTGCGGCCGGTGTTCTGGGTCACCGACCCTACCTATCTGTGGGTCATCCTGGCCACGGTGGGCCTCTCCATTCTGGGCTTTCACTATATCCATCGTCTTTCCCGCGGCTTTTTGCCGGTGGCCGATGCCTTCGGGCTGGCGCTGTTCGTGGTGATCGGCACCCATAAGGCGCTGCTGCTCGAGGCCCCCGGGGTTGTCGCGGTGCTGATGGGGTTGCTCACGGGGGTGGCCGGCGGCATGGTCCGGGACATCCTGGCGCGCCGGGTGCCCATGGTGCTGCGCGAGGAGATCTACGCCACGGCGGCCATCGCCGGTGGCATCACCTACGTGGTGCTGGATGCCCTCTCGGCACCCGTCACCCTGACCATTGCCCTGGCGCTGCTGGTGACGCTGGGCCTGCGCCTGGCCGCCATCTACTGGCAGCTGGCACTACCGACCTTTGCCTGGGTAAAGATCACACCTGTGCCGCCTTCCGGGGAAGAGAGCGGCGAAGGCGAGGCACCTCCCGAAGGGGCTCGCCCCAAGGTGCGGGTCAGGATGATCCGGCCGGATCAGTCGAGGCGCCGGCCCAACAAGCCATGAGGCGGGCAGCACACCTTCGCTGGAGCGACCATACGTGCTGGCCAGGCAGGTAGGCTATCCACTGGCGTTGCCGATTCGCGATGCCCTGGTCGAGGCGGTGGACGCCGATAGCGGCATCATTCCCTCGACCGAGGGGAGCACCGACCTGACGCGCGGGGAGCACCGCAATGTGCTGGACAGCATGGTGCTGCGCTGGCCGGGAACACCGACTCCTGAGCCGGCGATGTCTGCAGGATTGTTATGAATAGAGCAAGCTGTCCGACGAGCTCCGACGTATGGCGTCCAATTGGGGTTCCAGTTCTTCCTTGATATGCTGATAGAGAGGCAACAAGGACCTGTGCATACCAGCCTCCGCCTGCTCGCGGTTAAGGCAGTATGCGCTGCGCTTACCGTGCAAGTTAATTGGCTCACCAACTTGAGTGAAATGAAAGCCTGACATTGCAAGAAGGCGACGAAGCTTTGGCTCCATCATCGCAAAGCAAAGTTGCTTGCCCGTCATGCGTCCGAGTGCATACCCGGCTAGAAAAAGGCCGCTGATCAATAATGAAAAGATTTCTTTTTCTTCCGCCGTGAATGCATGTGGGTTATCGGTGATACCTGGCACTTCATTGCCCTTGAGACGCAGCCTAAATTGCCGAGCGATTGCCAGTCGTGATATTTCATAATAACTGTCCTTTGGCAGGTTGTCAGGATGAAGATTTGACTGGAATAAGCTCTCTCCGGCATAGGATTGAAGTGGCAGCTTGTCGAGAGGAGGTGGTGCGTCAGGTTGTGGGATTACAAGTCGAGTACATGCGGCCACCATTCCCGTACGATGATGGCGAATCATGCAGTGAAGTGCGTCATGATCAAAGATATCGTATTCAAGCCGCTTGATAGGATCAACCGGTTCAATGCCATGAAGCTCTTCACAGTAGACGTCGTGCCGAAGTCGATAAACTTGCTGCCTTTCCAGATCGCTTGTTGCGATCTGGAAGCTAAAGTCTCTCATGAAACGTTCCAGTAGCGACTTCACTTTTTCGCTATCATCGACATTTGATGCAAGTGGCTTCATTCTGTCACCTTAATTTAAAAAAGTATTTTTGACATGTGGCTGTCTAGGATTTTCCATATTTATTATGATTATAATTCGCCGGCTTAAAGAGATCTTGAATTATATGAGGCTTGCCTAGATAGAAGCCTTGGCCATAAGCAATGCCATACGAATTTAGCAAAGGTATCAGCGCTTCCTGGTCGACAAACTCGGCAATGGCCTGCTTGCCGAACCCGGCGGCAATATCGGCGATGGCCTTGACGATCACGCGGCTATCGGCATTGACCGCCAGGTTGCGGATAAAGCTGCCATCGATCTTGATGTAGTCCACCGGCAGCTGGCCCAGGTAGTGGAAGCTGCTGAAGCCCACGCCGAAGTCATCCAGGGCCGTGCGGCAGCCGATGTCCCGGATGGCCTGCAGTACCCCCCGGGCCGTGGAGAAATCTGTGACAGCGGCGGTCTCGGTGACCTCCAGGATCAGGTACTCGGGATCGGCGCCGCTGGCGGCAATCTCGTCGGTGAGATATTGCGTGAGCTCGTTTTCATGCAGGGACTGCCCGGAGAGGTTTACCGCCAGGCTAATCCCTTTTTCCTGTACCCGGCTCAGTGCCCGAAGGCTGTGGCGCAGGACCCAGCGGTCCACGGCGATGATCTGCCCGCTGCGCTCGGCTACCGGGATAAAGGCAGCCGGCGAGATCAGGCCACCCTGCTCGTCGCGCATGCGCAGCAGCACCTCGTAGTGGCGCACGTCACGGTCCTCAAGGCGCACGATGGGTTGCACCATCAGCTCGAAGGCATCCTCCTCCAGCGCGCGGTGCACGCGCTCCTCCCAGTAGACCCGCTGTTGCAGCTCTTCGCGGGCGCCCTGCGCGGTGGCCAGCAGGTGCCAGCGCTGGGTGCCGGAGGCCTTGGCCTTGTACATGGCCATGTCGGCACTGGCCATCAGGTCGATGGGGTTGTCGGCATGGTCCGGGAAGAGGGCGATACCGGTGCTGGCCGAGATCCGGTGGCGCCGTTCCGCGGCCACAAAGACTGTGCCCTCGAGGATCTGGCTGATCTGCTGGGCGATGCGCACGGCAAGATCGGCATCCGCGTCCCTGAGCAGCAGGGCGAACTCGTCGCCTCCCAGGCGGGCGATAACGCCCCGGTGGCCGAGCTCCTCGGTGAGCACCCGGGCCACCTTGCGCAGCAGCTGGTCGCCGGCCTGGTGGCCGCAGAGCTCGTTGACATCCTTGAACTGGTCCAGGTCCATCAGCAGCATGGCCCCGCTCAAGCCATGCTTGAGCGCTGCACCGAGGGCCTCCTGGAAGTAGCGGCGGTTGTAGAGCCCGGTCAGGGGGTCGCGTTCGGCCAGCCAGGTCAGGCGCGCCTCGGCGGCCTTGCGTTCGGTGATATCCAGTCCGACCGATATCCTCCCCGGCGCGGCCCCGTTACTCCCGGGGAGCGGGGCATGGTACCAGGCGATGGTGTGCTGCTGGCCATCGGGGGTAACCAGCGGGCGCTCCTCCAGGTGCGGAGCGGCAAGGGGCGGGCCAGAGGAGGACTGACCCGGCGCGAAGACATCCTCGAACAGGCGATTCAGCAGCGCTTCCTCTTCGGTATCCATGACCGTCAGCGCATAGTCATTGACCAGGCTGATGCGGCCACTGGCGTCCTGGGTCACGATGAAGACCCGGGCCGTGTCCAGCAGGCTGCCGATGAAGTCGCGCTCCCTGGCCAGCTCCTCGACCCGTTCGGCGAGCTGTTCGCCTCGGGCCGAGACCTCCTGTTCCAGGGTCTCGAGCTGGTCGGCCAGAGCCAGGGTGGTGCCCTGCAGCACGTCGATCTCGTCGGCCAGGATGCGCCGGGGGCGGGGGATGGAAGCCCTGGCCTCGGCGAATCCCCCCTGGGCCAGGGTGGGCAGCACGCTGGCGATTCGCCGTAGCCGGGCCATGGGGCTGAGCAGGATCGCCAGCAGCATCAGCTCGGCCACCAGCCAGCCGGCGAGACCTACGGCGACCAGCACCCGGGTGTCGTGGGCGATGGCCTTGATCTGGGGAGTGATGTCCGAAGCGAGCAGGAAATAGCCGATGCTGCGGCGGTCTTCGTCCTCGTCCATGCGCACCGCGCTGAGCTCGATGTTTCGGCCCCGATGCTCCAGGCGCAGAGGCTGGCGCTCCAGTCCGCGCACCGAGACCTGGGACGCGGCACTGCGCAGGATCGGCAGGTAGGCCTCCTGGCGGGTCATGGCGATAAGCTGTCCCCGCCAGGCGGGAATCACCCGCTCCTCCGGCAGTTCCGGGACGGCCGGGCTTCCCACTACCAGCAGCGCCACGTCGCTCTCGGAGACCTGCTGGGCCTGGCGAGTGACGTCGGCCAGGGAGCGAGAGAGGATCACGGCGCCGGCGCTCTCCCCCTCGACCAGCACCGGTACGGCCGCATACTGCCGACAGTCGCTGGAGCAGCGCAGGGCAGAGTGGGGCATCTCGTCGCGCAGCACGCGGCGCACCCACTCCTGGACGGGCCGCTCGTTGTGCAACTGCCCCTCGCCCCAGGCGGCCTGCTGGTTCGCGTCGATATCGTAGACGAGGATCTCGTCGATCCCTGCCTCCAGCTGCAGCGTGGGCCACTGGGTCTCCAACGAGTCGACCAGCATCTCCGGCTGGCCGACCTGGAGCGCCTCGCCCAGCCCCTGGCCCGAGGCCACCAGGGAGGCCAGCTGTCGCAGACCCTCCTCGGAGCGCTCCAGGGCCAGGCGGATCTCGCGGGCCTGGCGCTCGCCGTGCTCGGCGCGGCTGGTCTCGAACTGGCGAGTCAGGTTGGCATGCACCAGCCAGGCAAACAGCGCCACCAGCAGGACCAGAAGCAGGCTGCTGAGGGCGATCACTCGCCAGGTCAGGCTCAGGCGGCAGGGCCTTCGGTAGGGGGGGCGCATGGCAAGCATCGGACCAGTCAGAAGCGCAGGGAGAGCTGGAACAGCAGCATGTTCCAGCGGCGGCTGGTCTCGGCAGGGTCGGGGTTGTCCTGAATGGGAAGCCAACCTGTACCATCCACATGGTGGTACTCGGCAGCGAGCAGAACCCGCGGATTGATATTCCACTGAAGGCCCATGGTGTAGTCTTCCGCGAACTGGCTATGGGCCGGGCCCGCACCACTGGCCTCAAAGGCGGAGCCTGAACGATCGTCGCGGTTGTTGATCAGGCTGTCATAGCGTACCAGCCACTGCCAGTTCTCATGGAAGCGCCGGGTATACTGCACGTACCAACTTTCGCCAGTAACGTCGAAGTTGAGGAATGGGTTGGCAAAGCCCTCTAGCGTGGAACTCCTGATAGCGTATTCCCCGGTAAGACTCCAGTGCTCAGCGTTGTATTGTAAAGAGATCACCCAAGGCTGGAACTTGAAGTCACCGGAGTTCATTTGAGCGGTTTGAGGTTCGAATCTTACTCTGGCGTCAGCAGTACTGACTGCAGCGATGAACCGGCCACCATCATGTTCATATTTTATTTGTGCGATGGTAGATTCGCGCGGATTAAGCCGGCCTGGAGTGTTCTCTAGCCTCATGGTTCTGCGAAGATCATCCTCAGCCTGTGGCTTGCCTAATCCGATTTGTGTCCGCAGAGACCCTTTCGGCAAATTTTCTTCATGGTAGAGAGCAATGCCATCGCCAGAGAGTGCCAATGACCGTGTCCTGTCAAAATAGATCGACTGGGGCAGCAGGATGCTGGGGCGGGTAAAGGCCACGTCCCGGGTCTGGTTGTAGAAACCGAAGGGGTTCTTGCTGCGTCCGAGCTGGACCCCCAGGGTACGCTGCTGGTTGGAGACCATCTGATAGTCCACCAAGCCATAGTCGAGCATC
>NZ_JACUUD010000129.1 GCF_014859505.1 Halomonas sp. | reverse complement strand
GTGCCAAGCGACTCGGGCAGCCGCATGGGCACGCGAAAGACGCCGCGCAGGGGCTCGATGGTCCGCTGCGGCGCATAGAGGGACTGGGCGGCATGCCGGGTCAGCAGCACGGGCACCGGCGTGGCGGTGGCTTGCTGAGCCTCACCGCCTGATGCCTGAGTCGCCGGCCGGGACGCCTCTGACGCCTGCCCTCCGTTGTTACCCGAGGATGCACTTGCCCTGGCCGGCGACGCCTCGCGGCTGTCCACCACCAGGATCTCCTCACCGCTGGCTCCCTCCCGGGCCGAGAGGTCCAGCAGCAGCACATCCCCGCTCTCCACGTCCTGCACCCGCACGCGCTGGGTCTCGAAGGCCTCGAAGGCCTTCAGGTAGAGCACGCCCCCGGCGCTCTGGACGCGCAGCACCTCGGGGTTGGCCAGGGCCGGCGGCAGCCCCACCCGCACGTTGCGGTCCAGGGTGACGATGCGCTCCTCATCCACCGGCAGCGGTATCTCCAGGGGGCGGCGCTCCCAGTGCATGATCTCCACCGCCAGGGCGTCGCCGGCCAGCACCGCGCTCGCCAGGCAGGCCAGTATCACGCGCTTCATAGCAGGTCTCCTTCCTCCTCACGGCCGGGCACCGCCAGGCGCTGCGGGGTGCCCTCGAAGCAGTCCACCTGCAGGCCCCAGGGGTTGCGCTGGGGGTCCACGTCGGCGCGCACGATGCGCAGCGGATAGCGAATGAACAGGTCGCGCACCGGCGTGCCGGCATACTGCTCGTCGATGGCCATATCCAGGGTCACGATCCAGGCATCGCGGCTCAGCACCTCGACGGCACTGGCGCGATACCCGCGCCCGGGGATCTCGTAGATGCCTCGCACGCGCCCGGAAAGCTCCTGTCGGCGATTGCGGGTCTCGTAGTCGTTGTCCAGGTAGCGCTGACAAGAAGGGGTGAGAAAGGGCGAGTAGGCCTGCAGGTTGCGTTGATAGTCGCTCTGGCCGTCTGAAGGCCAGCGGTTGATCTGCTGCCAGACGTAGAACCCGAAGGCATAGACGCTCGACGGGTCGACCTCCCACCAGGCGCGGGTGCTGCCGGAGCGCAGGTCGGGCGGATTGTGGATGGTCAGGTTCTCCGGGGCCGACTTCCAGCCCCACCACAGGCCGGCGCTCAGCAGGGCCAGCACCGCGATCACCAGGCGCAGGGTGGTGATATGGGCGTCCCGGGCGCTCAGGGCGTGACGAAAGCGACTCATGGCCGTCCTCCCGGCTGGTAGCGCATCCGCCGCCGCGAGTAGGGGCCGGAGCGGGTGATCAGAGTCTCGCCGCCCCACAGGAGGATGCCCTGCCGGGCCAGGCGGAACTGCAGGCTGCGATAGAGCCAGGCGGCGGGACGACCGCGCCGCAGCCGCCGCATGCCGGCCCCACCGAAGTAGAGCGCCATGCCGGCACAGGCGAAGGCCACGGTGGGCACCATGGCGATGGCCCCCAGCAGCCAGGCACCGATCGCGCCCGGCAGCAGGCCCGCGGCCAGGCCGCCCAGGGCCATCATCCCAACCTCATGCCCGGTCATCCCCCGAAACACCACCGGCGCGGCGTTGAGGCGGGTCGGCAGAAAGTCGAGACGGTTGGCCATCAGAGGATCTCCGACGCCTTGGTGGCCAGCCAGATGATGGCGATGATCAGTACCACCCCGACCACGACCACCACGCCGAACTTCGACCACTCGCCGCGCACCCGGGCCTCGTTGAAGGTCGCTATGGCTGCGATGGCGACAATCAGGAAGGCCACCGTAGCCAGGATCAGGCCGCCCAGGGCGCCGAAGTCGAACAGGTAGTTCTGCAGCGTGGTCAGCAGGCCCTCCCCCTCCCCTCGCGACGGCGCCTCCATGGTGGGCAGCCCCTGCGCCATGGCCTGAGCCGGCACGAGCCCCATCGCGGTCAGGGCGGCGAGCCCTCGGGTACGGGCACAAGAGAAGAGAGAACGCACGGCAGTCATATCGAGCTCCTTGTTGAATCGTGAATAGCTGAGTGACGAAAGTGCGAGGCCTGCAGCCTCAGAGGAAAATCCAGAACATCACCACGACCAGGAAGACGGCGCGCAGGGCGGCGAAGCCGAAGTCGTCGCCGCTGACGCGCCCCTTGGCGTAGCCTCGGTAGGAGGAGATGGCGCTCCAGCACGCCCAGAGCAGCACCACGGTGCAGCCCACCCCGGCAATCAGGACACCCAGGGGTGGCGCCTCGAAGCCGGCACCGGCGGCGAAGGCCTCCATCAGTACCGCTCCCGCAGGTAGTCGCCGGCGAGCGGTGCCGGCTGGCGGGGCGGCAAGCGTGGGGGCTCGAGCACGTCGTCGATGCCCTCGGCCACCGCTTCGATGTCACGACGCAGGCGCGGCACGTCCAGAAAGACGCGGGTGGTGTGGGGGTCGAACTCTCCGACGCGGCTCTCGAGCCGATCCACGATGCGCTGGATCTGGGCCAGCTGGTCCTGAATCAGGGCCAGATCCTGGCGGGCGATCTCATCGCGCACGCCGTCGCGCTCGGCGGCATACGCGGTACCGAATTGAGCAGTCAGCAGCGTCAGAAGCAGGGGCGACAGGGCCCGTCGCAAGCGGCGAAGCGTCATGGCAAGACAGTCCATCCGTTGGCTGTGTTTGCCGTCATCCTGTCGCCCACCGGGGTGCAGCGCAGCAGGAAACCATAAGCGCCGCACACGACGTTTATCTGTGCTCGCTCAATACCCTAGGCACGCAAGCGCCGGAGCCCGCGCAGGCTCTGGACGATAGCGGCGAGGCCACGGAAGGCCCTCGACGTGAGGCCTCAGAGGTACTTCTTGAAACTGCCTGTGGCGATGCTGACCAGCAGGCCGAAGAGCGCCGCGCAGGGCAGCAGGAAGGCGTTGGGGTGAATGGCGAAGGGCACGCTCAGGTAGAGCAGCCAGCCCACCACGAAGACCGGCGTGATGGCCCGCTTGGCATGGTGGTAGATGAAGGCGGACTCGCGCCCCGCACCGAAGCGGCGCAGGTCACGGCGCACCAGGCCGTCGACGAAGCCGACCAGGGCCGCCAGGGCGAAGAGCGGCGAGGTCAGCAGCAGGATGACCACCCGGGTCAGGGTCATCAGCGTGACGTAGAGCGCACCCTGCACGTAGATGTGCAGGGTGCCGAGCCAGCCGCCTTGATGGGCGCTGGTTTCGAGCCAGGCCGAGATCCCGCTTTTCACGAACAGCCAGTCGTAGGCGCGACTGACCGCCCCCGTCGCCAGGGCGACCGGGTCCGAGACCAGCAGCGAGCGGGTGAAGGTGGTATCCAGCCGGGCCACCTCCGCTTCCAGGGTCTCCAGGGCGTGCTGGGCCCCGGGCTGGCTCCACCACTGCCAGTAGATCCCCGCCCACTCGATCAGCACCGACATCAGCAGCGAGACCACCAGCACCGCCATGATCTGAAACGGCAGGCCGAACAGCGTGGAGAGCCAGCCGCGTCGGGTTTCCTGGGCGCGCTCTGCCGTGGCCATCTCAGTGCACCCTCACCGGCGTCAGCGAGCAGAGCAGCGACCAGCGGCGGTCGTGGTAGTGCAGGATCAGCCGCCCCTCATGGGGGTGCTCGCCCTGCTCCCACACCGGCGAGAGCCCCTTGCGGTAGGCGCGCTGGGTCAGCTCGACGCGGTCGATGCCGATGACCACGTAGTCGAGCAGCCCGAACAGGGCCGGCGGCAGCTCACTCAGGGAGCCGCTCTCCAGGGCGACGCTGGAGACGATGGCGGTTGCCGCGGCATCAGGCGTCATGGGCGTTGTCTCGATGTTCATCACGGTTCTCCCTCTCTTGAGCCAGCGGCCACTCGTCGAGCAGCTGATCCTCGGCCTCCTCCCCCTGCCGGCGCGTTCTGGACTCGTCCTTGTCATGCTCCTCCCTTCGGGCTTCTGCCTGCGCAGGCGGCGGCTCCTGGACATCGCTGGTCCGCATCGGGAGTTCAGCCCCGAGCTCGCCCAGCTCCAGGTTCACCGGCGGCGGCATCACCGCGGTCCACCACTGCTCGCCGGTGGTGTAGTCGCGCTTCATGCGCTCGGCGAGCTCGGCGATGCTGCCGGGAATGTCCTCGTGCCTGTCGGGCAGCGGCAGCGGCATACGCACCTTCCAGAGCTGACCACCCTCGAGCAGGGCGAAGGCCTGCCCCTTGGGCAGCGAGACCACATCCGCCGGCTCTATCATCGGCACCTGCACGGTGCTGATGCGGTCGCCGCCGGAGGAGGTGAAGTCGATATCGTTGGCGATGTCGCTGGAATCTGAGGCCATGCTGACCAGCATGCGGGTGGCCACGTTGACCTGGCGCAGCTGCCGGGTCAGCAGCTCGGCGGTCTTCTCCTCGCGCACCCGCAGCATCACCAGGTTGTTGAAGTTGCCGACCACCTGGCCGGCCTTGGCGGCGTTGCCGATGCGCGCCTCGATGTCGGAGAGGGTCTGGGTGTAGGCGGTGACCTGGATGCCGGCACCGCCCCCCTTGTTGATGAGCGGGATGAACTCGTCGCCCATCAGCTCGTTGAACTCGTCGCAGTGAAGGTTGATCGGCACCTTGCCCATGCGCTTGCCGTTCACCGCCGGCAGGCCGTCATCAATGCCGTGCTTGTAGATATGGCCGGCCACCGAGACCAGGTCGGCGAACATGGAGTTGCCCACTGCCTGGGCCACCTCGAAGTCGCTCATGGCATCCAAGCCCACGTAGACGATGCCGCGTTTGCGGATGATCTGCTGCCAGTCGATGATCGGCCGAGGGTCTTCGATGTCGTCATAGTCCGGCGAAAGCAGCTCGGCGATGCGCCCGGTGGTCAGCTTCTCCAGCAGCGGCAGCAGGCTCGCCACGATCTTGTCGAAGTAGGTCTTGTCGTAGCGCACGGCGCTGCGCAGCCCCTCGAGCACGGCGTCCACCACCTTGACCTGCTGCAGGTACTGCTCGATGGCCACCACCCGCTTGTCGCGGCCCTGAAACTGGCGGGGGATGTTCTTGTCGTTGAGCTTGCCCTCGATGGTGGTGATGCGCTCCCAGGCGTGCTGGTCGTGGCGGGTCAGGGTCTGCTGGGCGTACTCGATCATCAGGCCATCGATGTTCACCACGTCCGAGAGGATCTGCTCGTAGGTCGGGCGCTGCCCCAGGGCATGACGGGCCCGGGCCACGATGTTGACGAAGCGCCAGGCGAACTCGCGGAAGGCGGCGCTGTTGCCCTCCCCGGAGAGCTGGCCGGCGAGCCGGGTGGCCACCTCGGAGATGCGCCCGAAGCGGCCCACGGCGTTGTAGCGTGCCGAGATATCCGGCCAGCCCAGGTGGAAGACGTAGAACGCATCCCCGCGGCCCGCCCGCTGCGCCTCGGCATACATGCGGATCATCAGGTCGGCGTCGCCCTTGGGGTCGAAGGCGATCACCACGTCGCCGCGATGGATGTCCTGTGTGATCAGGATCTCGGCGAGCCGGGTCTTGCCGACCCGGGTGGTGCCCTCCACCAGGGTGTGACCCACCCGCTCCCCCAGGGGCAGGTAGACGTCGCGCTCCCTCCACTCCACGGCGTGCAGTGCCGCCATACCGCCCACCGGTGGCAGCGGGCGCACCGGATTCCAGGGCACATCCGCGGCGAGCATCTTCACCAGCGGCCGACCGGCGCCATAGCGCTCCAGCCGGTTCTCCAGCTCACGGGCCAGGCGGTAGGCCGGCCCCGGGCGCAGATAGCGCTGCACGTGGGGCTGTTGGCTCTCATGCAGCCGCTGGGTGTGGCGCGCCTCCCACTTGAAGCCCTTGCCCATCCACAGCAGCCGCTGGCTGACCGGAATCTGCCGGCTGCGCAGCGCGAAGCGCGGCAGGCGCTTCATGTTGCGACGGTAGCGCAGCACCACCCAGGCCTGCCGAGCACGCCACAGCCCGAAGGCGGCAAAGCCTGCCGCCATGCCGAAGCCCACGCTGGGCGACAGGGCCAGCGACCAGGGCGCCATGATGCAGAGCACCGCACAGGCCAGGCAGACCAGGGCGGTGTTGAGCTCTACCGCCGGGCGCAGCAGCGCCTCCAGGGGGTGTGTCTGGTTCATTGCGTGCTCCTACTGCTCCAGCCCCTGAGCCGTCACCAGCACCGGGTAGTGGGCCAGGCCCAGCCGCTGGGCCAGGTCGTCCCCCGGGGTGGGGCGAAGCTCGAGTCCTGGCGCCGCCTCGCGCAGGCGCTCAAGCCCCTCGGGTGTGGCCACCTCGACGATCAGCCCCACCGCGTTGAGCTCGCGCAGGGTCTCCCCTCGGGCCTCCAGCCAGCGCAGCGACAGCGCATCGTCACCGACCAGGAAGAAGGGCGTCATGCGGCTCGGCAGCTCCAGCGGGCGAAAGCGTACCTCGCCGGGCGATAGCCGCTCGCTGGTCACCGGCAGCATATCCGCCTCGCTGAACGGCACCGGCGCACGCGGATCCGGGGCATAGCCCTCCTCCTCGGGCACGTCGGCCATGCCGATGGCGACGAAGTAAGGACGGGCCGGCTCCCCGCCATGATCGGCCAGCACTTCCAGGGCAGGCCGCTCGGCCAGGGACATTTCAGGCATGGTCTCCGCCTGAGCACCCCCGGCAAGCAGCCCAAGGAGCCCACCCATCAGAGCGGGTAACGTCCGGCAGCGACGGTCACGCATCAGGCACCTCCCCCGACGCATCCTCACCGCACTCCTCCATGCACTCCTCCATGTACTCCTCCCGGGAGCCATGGGCCTCTTCGTGGCAGTAATCGATAGGCGGCTCGATCTCGCGAGGCTCGCGCCAGGCCGGTGCCCCGCAGTAGGGGCAGCGATAGGGGGCAGAGCAGGTCATCGATGGCATCTCCCTCAGTTGGCTGCCAGCTGCCGCTGGCGGGATGTTTTCAGCCGCTCGAGTTCGGCGGCGACGAGGCGGCGGTAGCGGGCCGCTGGCTCCCCGCCGGCGGGACGGTGGTAGCGACCGGCCGCCTGCACCCAGTCGCCGGTGGCCTCGAAGTGGCCGCGCAGCAGGCGCGCCGCCTCCTCCAGGTTGGCGTAGGGGTCCAGGGCATCGCAGGGGTGGGGAAAGCGCTTGCCGGCGCCAAACAGCTGCGGCTGCCAGCGCACGTTGAGCTGAGCGATGCCCACGTCCACGACGCGGGTCTCCTCGAGGGCCAGCATCAGGGCGTCGCAGGCAGCCTGGCGAGTCGCGAAGTGAAAGCCCTCCCCCGCCACGTTCAGTGTCCAGGGC
>NZ_JACUUD010000128.1 GCF_014859505.1 Halomonas sp. | reverse complement strand
CGCCACCATGGCCACCATGCTCCAGGTGGGCCAGCTGCCGAAGGCACCCAGCCCCTCGGCCACCACCGCAGCCAGGCCGCTCTCCTCGATGGCGGTGCCCAGGCTCAGGCCGCCACCCACCATGATCAGCACACCCCAGGGCAGGTGCCTGGCGCTGTCCCAATCCATCAGGAACTGGCGCTGCCGCCAGCGGGCCGGCACCACGAAGAGCAGCAGCGCCCCGATGATGGCGATGCCGGCGTCGCTGAGCGCCACCCCCAGGGCACGCTCCAGCAGCGGGCGCGTCACCCAGGCCAGGGCCACCAGGGCGAAGATCGCCGCCACCCGCTGCTCGGGCCGGGTCATGCGCCCCAGGTCTCGGGCCTGGTCGGCGAGCATCTCGGCCACCCCGGGCACCTCGCTGCGCTCCACCGGGTAGACCAGGCGCGTCAGCAGCCACCAGGCCAGCGCCAGCAGCAGCAGCGAGGGCGGCACGGCCACTGCCATCCACTGGGCAAAGCCGATCTCGATGCCGTAGCTCTCGCCCATGAAGCCGGCCAGCAGGGCGTTGGGTGGGGTGCCGATCAGGGTGCCCATGCCGCCGATGTTGGCGGCCAGAGCGATGCCCAGCAGCAGGGTGAGCGCCATGTTGCGACTCCCCCCGGCACCGCCCTGGCGCTCCAGCATGACCAGCACCGAGAGGCCGATGGGCACCATCAGCGCAGCGGTGGCGGTGTTGCTGACCCACATGCTCAGCGCCGCGGTGGCGAGCATGAAGCCCGCCACCAGACGGTCCGGGCGACTGCCCGAGACCCGCAGCACCAGCATGGCGATGCGCCGGTGCAGCCCCCAGCGCTGGATCGCCTCGGCCAGCAGGAAGCCGCCGAGGAAGAGGAAGATCAGCGGGTTGGCATAGGGCGCCGCCACCGAGTGGATGGTGCCCACGCCGAGCAGCGGCAGCAGCGCCACCGGCAGCAGCGCGGTGACGGCGATGGGTACCGGCTCCAGCACCCACCACACCGCCATCCAGGCGGTCAGCGCCACCACCTGCCAGGCCGCCGGGGGCATGTCCGCCGGGGCCTCCATCCACAGCAGCAGGGCCGCCGCCAGGGGGCCGAGAAAGAGGCCGAGGGTGACCTTGATGCGCTCGCGCCGGGCCTGGCGCAGCTCCACGTCCTGGCTCGCCTCCTCGGCGTCGCGGGTCCGGGGGTCATTCATCGCGTATCTCCTTGCTCGCGTCTCGACGGACGGCGCCCGCTACAGCCAGCGCTCCAGCCGCAGCAGGCGGCTCAGCCAGGCGTTGGTGTGCCGCCAGAGACCGCCGGGCTCCCGCGCGAGGCGGACCGTCTCGTCGTCATGGTGCATCTCCCAGCCCAGCCGGCCCTCGTCCAGGGTCACCCGATAGCTCATCTCGGGGCTCGCCCCCTCCTCCACCAGCTCGCGAAATTCCCGGGCCAGGCCTTCGCTCTCGGCCAGCACCCCCAACTCGCTGTTCCACCACACCGACCGCGGATCGGCGTTGGCCGAGCCCACGAAGACGATGTCGTCATCCACCGCCAGGGCCTTGATATGCAGCGCCGAGGCGGAGGTGCCCGGCATGCCCATGGCGACCCCCTCGCCGATCGCGTGCTCGGCGCGCAGCTCGAAGAGTGCCACGCCGCTCTCCAGCAGCGCGCGGCGATGGGGCATGTAGGCGCCGTGGACCACCGCCACGTCGGTGGCCTCCAGGGAGTTGGTGACCACCTCGACCGCGATGCCGCTCTCCGCCAGCCCCTGCAGCACCCGGCTGCCCTCGGCGGTGGGCACGAAATAGGCCGAGACCAGGCTGAGGCGGGCCTCGGGCACCACCCGCGCCCACAGCTGCCCCGCCATGGTCTCGGCCAGGGCCGGACGCCCGCGCCAGGCCGGCTTGCCGGGCGGGTCCCACAGCGCCTCGGCCTGCCCCCAGTGCAGGGCATCCACCAGGCGCTGGCGGTCGCGCTCCTCGTGGCGCTCACGCAGCGCCTGGAAGTAGTCGGAGTCGCTCTCCTCGTCGAGCCGGGTGGCGAGTTCGTCGCGCAGGACCCGCCAGGCATCGGCGTCGACGCGGTGGTAGCGGCCGACCGGCTGGGCCAGGCCGTGGTTCCAGTAGAGGTCGAAGCTCATCGAGAGGGGCTCCACCACCGCCCCCAGCGCCAGCAGGTCCAGGTCGGCGAAGTTGCGTGGCTCGCCGGCGCTGTAGTACTCGTCGCCCAGATTGCGGCCGCCGGCGATGGCCAGTGCATTGTCGGCGATCCACAGCTTGTTGTGCATGCGCCGGTGGTGGCGCGGCAGCACCGGGATGGTGGCCAGCACCCGGGTGGCCAGGTGGGCGCGCCCCACCGGCAGCGGGTGGTAGACCCGCACCTGCAGGTTGGGGTGGCTGTCCAGGGCGGCCAGCCGCTGGCCCTGCCCCACGGCGCCGATGTCGTCGATCAGCAGGCGCACCTCGACGCCGCGCTCGGCGGCGTCCAGCACCCGGGCCAGCAGAACCCAGGTGGTCAGGCCGTCGCCCATCAGGTAGGTCTGGATGTCGAGGCGGCGCTCGGCCCGGGCGGTGAGCAGGCCGCGCACCGCGAAGGCGTCCAGCCCGTTGGCCAGCAGCGCCAGGCCGCTCTGGCCCGGGTGGGCCTCGGCCTGCTCGGCGGCCCAGCCGCCCAGGCGGGTCTCGGCCACCTCCCAGGGCGGCAGCGCCGTGGTGTGCTCGCGGACGACCGGGGCGCCGGCACAGCCCGCCAGCAGCAGGAGCGCCAGCAGCGGGGCGAGCTGGGACAGGCGCGGCCCGCCGGCGGGCCGCGACGCCTCAGGCATCGCCATCGTCGTCGGCCAGCCGTCGCGCCAGCGCCTTGCGCGCCTTGTTGCGACGATAGAGCCGCACCAGGGCGATGCACAGCGCGGCGGCGACCATGGCCGCCAGGGTCCAGCCCTGCCAGTAGCGGGCGGCATCGCCCATGATCGTCTCCAGGGTGATGATCAGGATGAAGCCCAGCGCCTGGCTGGCGATGGCCAGGGCGCGCAGGGTGTCGAAGGCTGGCTTGGCCATGCAGGCTCCCGTGACGAGGGTGACGGATGGATGACAGCCCTGCCGGCCGGCAGTAGGCTTGGCAGGATCAGGGCGTCGACGCGGCAGCGTCTCTCCGGGTGACCAAGTGTACCCGCTCGTGGGCCGGTCGCCGACCCTGCACCGAAACGGCATTGCGCCACTCGCCAGTCGCCCACAGGAAATTACGCCATGGATGCCATCGCCCTCGGGCCAGTATTGCTATCGGTGCCGCGCCTCTACGCGCTGGGCGTCGCCCTGCTGCTGCTGGCGCTGAGCGCCTGGTTGCTGGGGCTGCCACGCCGCGAGCATGCCAACTGGTTCAATGGCCTGGTGCTGGCCTGGCTGGTGGGCGCGCGCACCGGCCACGTGCTGCTGCACCTGGACGCCTACGCCGCGGCCCCGCTGGACATCCTCAAGCTGTGGCAGCCGGGCTTCCACGGCCTGTGGGGGCTGCTGGCCGCGCTGCTGTGGACCGGCTGGGCGCTGCGCCAGCACCTGCTGCGGCTGATCGGCGCCATGGCGCTGACCGTGGGGGCCGCCAGCCTGTGGCTGGTGCTGGTAACCCTGGCGCCGCTGGGCGGCGGCATGCCAGTGGACGAGCTGCCCGATATGGCCCTGGAGACCCTCGACGGCGAAAGCGTCAACCTGCGCGAGTTGCAGGGCGAGACGGTGGTGCTCAACCTGTGGGCCACCTGGTGCCCGCCCTGCCTGCGGGAGATGCCGCTGCTGGCCGAGGCAGACGCCCGCGACGGCGTCACCGTGGTGGTGGCCAACCAGGGCGAGGAGCTGCTGCAGGTGATTCGCTACCTGGACGACCAGGGGCTCGAATTCCGCTACCCGCTGCTCGACCCGCGCCAGGAGCTGATGGCCCTGCTGGAATCTCCCGGGCTGCCCACCACCCTGCTGTTCGATGCCTCCGGCCGTGCCGTGGAGCGCCACGTGGGCGAGCTCTCCCGGGCCCAGCTCGGCGCCTGGCTCGACCGCCACTGACTGCCAGGCAACACGTGGCGCGGCGAATCGCCATGCTTAAGCCGCGCCGCCCTTTGCTGTAGGATAATGCGCCCTGTTCGGCCTGCCCCGTCCCGGCGGCCGTGAGCGCACCCCTTTCAGCATCCTCCGAGGCATCATGAGCGACTTTTCCCCCGGCCAGCGCTGGATCAGCGACGGCGAGGCCGAACTCGGCCTGGGCACCATCCTGAGCTGCGATGCACGCAGCGTTACCGTCCTGTTCGGCGCCAGCCAGGAAACACGCACCTACAGCAGCCGCCAGGCTCCGCTGACCCGTGTGGTATTCGGCAGCGGCGACCGCATCCGCGCCGCCGAGGGCTGGACCCTGATCGTGGACGACACCAAGGAGCTGGAGGGGCTGATCGTCTATATCGGCGAGGACGAGCGGGGCGAGCTCACCGAGCTCCCCGAGGCGCGACTCGCCGACACCACCCAGTTCGACCAGGCCCGCGACCGCCTGCTGACCGGCCAGGTTGACCGCAACGACTGGTTCGAGCTGCGCTTTCGCACCCTGCACCACCACCACCGCATCGAGCAGAACCCGGCGCTGGGGCTGGCCGGGCCGCGCATCGACCTGATTCCCCACCAGCTCTACATCGCCGACGAGGTCTCCCGGCGCCACGCTCCGCGGGTGCTGCTGGCCGATGAGGTAGGGCTGGGCAAGACCATCGAGGCGGGCCTGATCCTGCACCGCCTGCTGCTCACCGGCCGCGCCGAGCGGGCGCTGATCCTGGTGCCAGCGAGCCTCTGCCACCAGTGGCTGGTGGAATTGCTGCGCCGCTTCGCCCTCGAGGTGACCCTGCTCGACGAACAGCAGAGCCAGGCCCACGGCGATGCCAACCCCTTCGAGGCCGGGCAGATCATCCTGGCCAGCCAGGACTGGCTGTTCGCCAACCCCCATCGCCAGTCGCAGGCTCTGGCCTGCGCCTGGGACCTGCTGATCGTCGACGAGGCCCATCACCTGGACTGGAGCGAGGAGCAGATGGGCCCCGGCTACGCCTGCGTGGCGCGCCTGGCCGGCGAGAGCGAGGGCGTGCTGCTGCTCACCGCCACCCCGGAACAGATGGGGCTCGCCAGTCACTTCGCCCGCCTGCGCCTGCTCGACCCGGACCGCTACCACAGCCTGGCGCGCTTCCGCGAGGAGGAGGCCCACTACGTGGAGGTGGCCGAGGCGATCGATGCCCTGGAGCGCCTGCCGGGCGATGATGCGGACCGTGCGCGGGTCGCCGCGGTGATCGACGAACCCGACAGCCTGGCGCTGCTCGCCACCCTGGCCAACCCCGAGGCGGACGAGGCCCAGCGCACCGCCGCCCGGGACCAGCTGCGCGACCAGCTGCTCGACCGCCACGGCACCGGCCGGGTGATGTTCCGCAACAGCCGCCGCCACGTGGGCGGCTTCCCGGAGCGCCGCCTCCACGTCACCGAGCTGGCCCCACCCTCGGCCTACCGCCGGGTGCTGCGCAGGCTGGAGCGCGACGAGGACTACCTGGACGAGCTCTTGATCGAGACCGGCCTCGACCACCCCGAGGTGCTGATCTACCTGGATGCCATGTACCGGGCGCTGGTCGACGACCCGCTCAACGAGGAGCCCTGGTGGCAGATCGACCCGCGGATCAACTGGCTGCTGGAGCGTCTGGCCGACGACGGCGAGGCAGGCCTGGCCAACGACAAGGTGCTGGTGATCGCCCACGACCGCGAGACCGCCCTGGGGCTGGCCGAGGCGCTGCGCGTGCTGGGCGGCTACCACGCCCCAGTGTTCCACGAGGGGCTCTCCCTGGTGGAGCGCGACCGCGCCGCGGCGGCCTTCGCCGACGAGGAGGAGGGCTGCCAGGTGCTGGTCTGCTCGGAGATCGGCTCCGAGGGGCGCAACTTCCAGTTCTGCCGCCACCTGGTGATGTTCGACCTGCCACTGCACCCGGACCAGCTGGAGCAGCGCATCGGCCGCCTGGACCGCATCGGCCAGCGCCACGCCATCGAGCTTCACGTGCCGGTGTTCGAGGGCAGCCCCGGCGAGAAGCTGCTGCGCTGGTACCGCGACGGCATGGATGCCTTCAGCGCCCCCCACGGCATCGGCAGCGAGATCTTCGACGCCTTCGGCGACCCCCTGGCCGAGGCGCTGCTCGATGACGAGGGCATGGCGGAGGTGATCGAGGAGACGCGGGCGCTGTTCGAGAGCCGCCTGGCCGAGAGCGACGCCGGACGCAACCGTCTGCTGGAGCTCAACGCCTGTCGCCCCGGCCGCGCCGAGGCGGTGGCCGCGGCGATCAGCGAACTGGACGAGGACCGCGCCCTGCCCCGCTACCTGGACCTGGCGCTGGACATCTTCGGGGTCGACAGCCAGGAACTGGGCGGCGGTATCCTGCACCTGCACCCCAGCCCCCAGATGCTCGATGGCCTGCCGGGCCTGGCCAAGGGCGAGGAGGGCTTCTCGGCCACCTTCTCGCGGCTGCGCGCGCTATCCCGGGATGACGTCCAGCGGCTCTCCTGGGAGCATCCGCTGCTGCGCGAGATGATGGGTCGCATCCTGGACGGCACCATGGGCAACACCGCCCTGGCGCTGCTCAGGCACCCGGCGCTGCCCCCCGGGCGGATCATGGCCGAGCTGGTGTTCCGCACCCACTGCCCGGCCCCACGTAAGCTGCATCTCAACCGCTTCCTGCCGCCCACCGCGGTGCGCGTGCTGCTCGACGAGTCCGGCGCCAACCTGACCGACAAGATCTCCTTCACCGGGCTCTCGAAGAACCTGCAGAAGGTGAAGAAGGCCATGGCCCGTGACCTGATCCGCAGCCGCCTGGAGGTGCTGCGCGAGCTGCTCGACCGCGGCGAGGGCGAGGCGGAGCGCGAGCTGCCCTCCATCACCGAGGCGGCCCAGGGACGCATGCGCGAGGCGCTGGACGGGGAGCTGGCCCGCCTGACGGCCCTGGCCCGCCACAACCCGGCGGTGCGCGAGGACGAACTCACCGCGCTGCGCGCCGAGCGCCAGGCGCTGGACGAGGCCATCGAGGGCACCCGCCTGCGCCTGGATTCGGTGAGGGTGATTGTCACGGTGGGGGATGAAGCAAGGTAGACGGGGCTGATCCGTCGACAGCCCCCGGGGCGCCGGACCGACGAGGAGGCGCTGTGAACCCATCCCTGGGCGCTACCGATGCCATCCCTGGCATAG
>NZ_JACUUD010000127.1 GCF_014859505.1 Halomonas sp. | reverse complement strand
CCATTCGTCGAAGCGTCGAACCGCGGGCAAAGCCCATCTCCCACCAGTCGCGCCTTTCGTCGAAGTGTCAACCGCCACCAAGGGCTAGCAGGAGGCGGCTGTTTCAAACGTTCATTTCGCGTTACTATCTCCCACGACTATCAACGCTGCATTCAACGAGGCAAAGGGCGTGGGCGCAGACCTTGAGAGAAAGCGCGTGAGAGAAAGAGCGTGAGCGCCATCGCGTCGCCCTGCGTGGGGCTCTGTTCCACCACCCTGGGGGATCGCACCTGCCGCGGCTGCCAGCGCAGCGATGCCGAGATCCGCGACTGGTTCGCCCTGGCAGGCGATGATCGTGCCGCGCGCATCCGGGAGCTCGACGCCCTGCGCGAGGCAGTGGCCGGCCGCTATCTGCGCTTGGTGAACGCCGCCGCCCTGGAGGTCCAGCTCAAGCGCCACCGCATCCGCTTCCGGCCGGAGCAGCCCGGGCTGTCACGCGCGGTGGAGCTGCTGCGGGTCGGCCGCGAGCAGATCCGGGAGCTAGCCCGCTATGGGCTGGCGCCGACGGGGCAGGGCGAGGGGCTCGCCGCCGCCGAGCTCCATTCGCGCCTGGCCGACGAGCTCATTGATGCCGCCGAGGCCCGCCGCCTTTCTTCTTCACTAGACCGTTCTGCCGAGAGCCCTTCATGTCCGTGACCCTGCCCGAGCCCCACCGCGCCAGCGCCGACGACCTGCTGTCCGCCGAGTTGCTCGATTTCCTGCGCTGCCGCACCCCGGATGCCTGGGTGGTCTGGGCGCTTCAGAACCCCGAACTGCTGCTGATCGACCACGCCCAGTGCGAGAAGAAGGCCGCCTCCACGGCCATGAGCCTGCTCTACCGCTACGTGGACCAGCCGCTGCTGCTCACCAAGATGAGCCAGCTGGCCCGGGAGGAGCTCTTGCACTTCGAGCAGGTGGTGAACCTGATGGAGAGCCGCGGCATTCGCTACCGGCATATCAGTGCCTCGCGCTACGCCGAGGGGCTGCGCCGCCACGTGCGCCCCGAGGAGCCCGAGCGGCTGGTGGACATCCTGATCATCGGCGCCTTCATCGAGGCGCGCAGCTGCGAGCGCTTCGCGCGGCTGATCCCTCACCTGGACCCCGAACTTGCCAAGTTCTATCGCACTCTGGTTAAGTCGGAAGGGCGCCACTACGAGGACTACCTGATGCTGGCCCGCCACCTGGCCGCATCGTCCATCGAGTCCCGTATCGCCTTCTTCGCCGATCGCGAAGCCGAGCTGGTGCAGACGCCCGACACGGCGTTCCGTTTTCACAGTGGCGTGCCGGCACAAGACCGGCCCCATGCTACGCAGGACCGACACCATGCGAGATGCACCTGACGCAACCGATACCCCACAAGCGGATCGGCTGGCCCTCTTCGGCCACTTCTCGCTTACCCTCGGCGAGGATGTGCTGACCCAGTTCAGCTACGACAAGGTCAAGGCGCTGCTGGTCTACCTGCTGCTGCACAGCCAGCCGGTGAGCCGCGCCACCCTGGCGGAGCTGCTGTGGCCCGACCAGGGGCTCTCCTCCGGGCGCACCAACCTGCGCCATGCGCTGCACTGCCTGCGCCAGTCCCTGGGCGAGCACGCCGACGAGGTGCTCGCCGTCTCGCGTCAGACCATTGCCTTCCATCTGCCAACCCGCTGGCAGTTCGACCTCCACGAGGTGCAGCGTCTGCTGGAGGGCGAGTGCGACCTGCCGACCCTGGCCGCGCTGCTCGACCACTACCAGGGCGATCTCGCCGAGGAGCTGCAGCTCAACAACTGCGGCGACTTCCAGCGCTGGCTGGTCCAGGTACGCAACGACTGGCGCCAGCGGGTGATCCGCTTCGCCGAGTCGGTGCTGGAGCAGCACGACAGCGTCCCCGACGGCCTGCTGGTGGACCTGGTCAACCGCTTCTCCGGGTACGGCCCCTTCCACGAGAAGCTGGTGCGCCAGCTCGCTGAGCAGGGCCAGCTGGCCGCCGCCCATGAACAGTACAACGCCTACCTGCAACTGCTGGCGCTCTCCGGCCAGCAGCCGGAGCCCGCCTTCCTGCAGCTGGCCCGCTACTGGTCCGACACCCACGCCGACGCCGCCGCCGGCGGGCTCGGCTTCGCCCGCACCCTGGCGGCGGACAGCGCGCCGCTGCGGGAGGAGGAGATCGAACAACGCCAGCTCTCGGTGATGGCCATTCGCCTGCGCCTGAAGGGCGACCTCTCCAGCCGTCCGGCCAGCCGCGCCTGCCTGATGCTGCAGTGCGAGCTGCTGCGCTGGCTGGAGGAGCAGTGCCACCACCTGGGCGGCTTCTGGCTGCCCGGCGCCACCGGCGGCCTGGGCCTGGCCTGCTTCGGCACCCACGGCCCCGCCCACCAGCTGGCCGAGCTGGTGGCGCTCTACGAGCACTGCCGGCGCATGCTCCCCGAGGAGAGCCGCCGCCACTGGAGCGGCGAGGGTGAACCGCCGCGCGTCGAACTCGCCGCCGGCCTCAACAGCGGCCGGGTGGTCTACCTGCCGGAGCGCGGCCTGGTCGACCCGCTGGGCCAGGTCACCCAGGGCTCGCTGGAACTGATGGCCGCCGCCGAGGGCAGCGAGCTGGTCATCTCCCAGGAGGCGAGCCAGCACATGCCGCCGGCGCTGGACCTGCAGCCGCGGCTGAGCTCCCGCCTGGTGGCCAGCGACGGCCGTATTCGCCTGCGGGCGCTGGTACTGGGCGCCAACGAGGGCGGCCGCGAGGCGCTGCCGCCCAGCCTGGTGGGTCGCGAGACCCAGCTGCGCACCCTGCGCGACGCCCTGGCCCGGGCCGGCATCGGCCTGCGCCAGAGCCTGCTGGTGCGCGGCCCCTCCGGCATGGGCAAGTCGGCGCTGATGGTGGGCTTCCGCCAGCTGGAGCAGAGCCGCGACGCCGCCATCTGCTGGCAGCCCACCACCCGGCTCTCGGTGCAGGAACCCTATGGCGTGGCCCGCCAGCTGTTGCGCTGGCGCCTGGAGGGGGCCCTCACCCCCGAGGCCCTGGCCGATCTGCGTGAGACCCTCGGGCTTGCCGACCTCGACGAGGCCCGCCAGCAGCTGCTGGAGGAGGCCCTGGGCGCCCGGGAGCCTCGCGAGATGGCCTTGCTCACCCAGAGCGGCGAGGCGGTGGAGCTGGTGGTGGGGCTGCTGCAGCGCCTGATCACCGCCTTTGCCGCCGAGCGTACCCTGGTGCTGATGATCGACGACCTGCAGTGGCTCGACGAGCCCAGCTTCAAGCTGCTGGCCGGCCTGCAAGCGCGCCTGCCGATCAACTGCGGCTTCATGCTGGTGGCCAGCCACCACGGCCGCGAGGCGCTGCCGGCGCGGCTGCACTGGGACCAGCAGATCACCCTGGGCCGGCTAGACGCCATGCAGTCCTCTCGGCTGCTCTCCCAGCTCGCCCGCCGTTACCGCATCCACCTGAGCCCACGGCTGCGCGGTCAGATCATCGAGCGCTGCGATGGCGTGCCGCTCTATCTGCAGGAGATCTGCCGACGGGTCGACATGGACCGCCGCGAGGGGCGCAGCGTGCACCTCGACGAGCTGCCCCACGGCCTGCTCGGCCTGCTGGCCAGCCGCATCGACCAGCTCGATGGCGACCGCGAGGTGGCTCACGCCGCTGCGGTGCTGGGCCGGCGCTTCCGATTCGACTTCCTGGCCGAGTGCAGCGGCTGGGAGAAGCTGCGCCTCGGCCAGGCGCTGGAGCAGATGCGTCGCCTCGAGATCATCGAGCCGGTGGAGGGCGACGAGGACGGCCGCGAGTACCAGTTCACCCACCAGCTGCTGCAGGAGGCCGCCTACCTCTCCTGCCCGCGGGACGTGCGTACGACGATCCACCGCCAGGTGGTCGAGCTGATCGAGGAGCGCTTCCCGATGTGGATCAGCCGCCACCCGGGGGACTTCGCCACCCACCTGCGACGCAGCGGCCACTACGCCCGCGGCGCCCGCTACTACGAGCTGGCCGCCCGCGAGGCGCTCAAGGTGAGCGCCAACCGCACGGCGCTGAAGATGGCCGATCTCGGCCTGGTCAGCCTGCGTCAGGTGGAGGACCAGGCCGAACGCGAAGTCAGCCTGCTCACCGTGCGCGGCCAGGCCGCCTTCGCCCTGGAGGGCCACGGCTCGCCCACCGCCCACGAGAGCTTCGTGCGCGCCCGCGAGCTGCTGGCGCACCTGGGCAGCGAAGAGGAGCCCGAGACCGCCGACCTGGAGCAGGCCTTCCTGGTCAATTGGGGGCTGTGGGTGGGATGCAGCCAGCGCCACGCTCATGCCGACGCCTTCCATCTCGCCTCGCGCCTGGCCGGCCTCGCCGAGCGCATGGAAGACCCGCGCTATCGCCGCCTGGCCGAATATGCTCGCGCCAGCTGCGAGTACTGGGCCGGGCGCATCCAGCGCGCCTACGACCATCTGGAGGAGATCAACCCCCTCGAATCGCCGATGATGATCGAGTGGCTGCCCTTCTCCGACCACCCCCAGGTGACCGCCGCCTGCTTCCAGGGCTGGGCGCTCTGCCTGCGCGGCGACTACCGCCGCGCCGAGACCCAGGTGGAATCCGCCATTCGCCTGGCCGAGAAGATCGGCCACCCCGGCAGCCTGGCCATGGCGCTGATGTACGCCGCCTCCCTCTACCGCCAGCTCGGCCACGTGCACCTGGCCGCCACCCGCGCCGAACGCGCCCACGAGCTCACCGGCAGCCAGGACCTGCACCTCTGGCAGATGGCCGCCCGCGGCGTGCTCGGCTGGCAGCGCGCCATGGCCGGCGACCGCGAGGGCCTCGTTCAGGTGGAGCAGGCCCAGGAGGAGCTCTCCGAGCTCACCGGCCGCGACCCCTACAGCCGCCCCTCGCTGTGGTTCGTGGACGCCTGCGTTGCGCTGGGGGAGTTCCGTCGCGCCGAGGACTACCTGGACCAGACCCTGATGCTGGCCCGGGAGAAGACCACCCTGTTCGTGCCGGAGCTCGCCGTGCACCTGGCCCGGGTTCGCCACCGCCTCGGCCACCCGCGGGAGGAGATCATCGCCCTGGTCGAGCTGGCCCAGCAACAGGCCCGCAGAGACGGCAACCTGCACCAGCAGATCAACGGCCTGGAGCTGTGGCTCACCCTGATCGACCCCGCCGACGACAAGGCGCGCCAGGAGCTGCGCCGCCTGCTCGCCGAGGTCAGCCACTCCGACGCCCCGATCATCGCCCGCTGGCGCAGCCTGCTCGACCGCGCGCTGCCGTACCCCGCCAACGCCGACGCCCTTTAGGGCGCCGGCTTGGGTAGGGACAGGGGGTTGGGGTTGTGTGTTTGTGGGAACTGGGCTTTGCCCGCGGTTCGACGCTTCGACGAATGGAAGCTGCCACTGCAGTTGGAGTCTACTGGTGGGAGCTGGGCTTTGCCCGCGGTTCGACGCTTCGACGAATGGAAGCTGCCACTGAAGCTGAAGTCTACTGGTGGGAGCCAGGCTCTGCCGGGCGAATGGAGGCGAAGCCGCCTTGCGGTGCTGAGAACGCATGGCGCTGCCACCAAGGCAGACAGCTACTGGTAGGAGCCAGGCTCCGCCGGGCGAATGGAGGCCGAAGGCCTCCCCAGTACTGCACCGTACCTATCATCCCAATAGTCAAAATTTGTAAGAGAGGTAGAGCCCTTCCCCCCCCCTGACGTAGAATGTTCACCTGAACGATACGTACAAGACACCGCAGGGAAGCTGGCCTACGCCCAGCAGGAGTACAGGCAAGGGACGATTGCCTCCGCCCACTTGCATCAGCCAACCCTGATGCACTCCTGATGCACGCCAGCCTCCCGCATCGAAGCAACAAGGGCCTGGGAATGCGCCCGGAACAATCCCCGAGCGGTAGCGTGCCTGAAGCCCCACCCCGCAAGAGCTCGTGATCCAGAGGATGGCCCGACGTATGAGCAGTGAAGACCTGCAGAACCGCTATGACGACGAGATCGATCTGCGCGACCTGGCACTGATGCTGGTCGAGGGCTGGTACTGGATCGTCGGTGCCGTGGTGGTGGCAGTGGTGGCAGCCTTCGCCTACCTGGCGGTCACAACGCCGACCTATGAGACACGGTTTCGTGCGGTGCCTGCGTCTACTGCCAACTTTTCCGGCTTCAATCTTCTCAATGGATTTTCCATTAGTCCTGACGAGGCCTATCGAGCTCTGGGTAATCGTCTTTCAAGTTTTCAGAATTTCGAGGCCTTTGTTAACGACAATCGTGAGAAGTTTGTGTTGTCCGAAGAAGTCGATTTGGGCAGGGTGTTCAGTGGGAGGTTCAGCATCGATGGACTTGCTGCGGAGCGTAATGGTCAGCAGGTAATGAATTTAACCTACTCATATCCTGAAGGAGAGGCTGGTTCTGATATTCTCAACACCTATGTGCGAGACACGGCCATTAATGTTTGGAGTACGCTGCGCAGTCGCTTTGATGACCATAACCGTGCACAAATCGCCAGGTTGATCACTGATCTTCAGCTTAAAAAAGAGACGATGCAGCGCAGTCGAGAGGATCGCCTGTTTACGCTAGAGCAAGCCATTGCAGTGGCTAGAAACCTAGGGATCGAGAAGCCCACAACGCCACAGCAGTTTGGCCGTCAGCCCAGTGGATCTGAAGTTATCTACGCCAATATCAGCGGTGATGGTTCTCTGCCTCTCTATTTCATGGGCTATCAGGCGCTGGAGGCTGAGCTTCAAGTTCTTGAAGACAACATTCGTGAAGGCCTTAGCAACTTTGAGATAAGGGAAACTGAACAGCAACTGGAGCAGCGGATCAGGATCGCGGAGTTGCTTGCCAGTGGTCAGCTCTATGGCGTCGACGAGGGCGTCGAGCCCAACCACATTGAACGCGTGGTGGACGTGGTCGAATACGCCTTCCCGCCGGCCGGCCCCAGCGAACCGCGCCGCACGCTGATTCTCGCCCTCTCCCTGGTGCTCGGTGGCATGCTCGGTGTGATGCTGGTATTCCTCTCACGCTTTGCAGTAAGCCTGAGAAGCTACCGAGAGACTCAGCAGGGCTGATGGACCGCTTGGCAGGGTGATCCACACTAGCCGGGGTGAGGAGAGTCAAGTGAAATATAGAGAAGGCTGCATGACAGAGCGGATCGGCAGCCTTCCCTTATCGCTAATTTCGTCTGGAATCAATTGGTTAACGAAGCCAGCCAAAACGTGAAAACGCATTTCCGGCACTTTTGCCGTGGGTTCCGTGAAATGCGATTATCGGCAAAAATGCCGATTAGGGCCCCCAAGTGGGCGGTGGGGCAGGGCAGTAAAACGGCAAAATT
>NZ_JACUUD010000022.1 GCF_014859505.1 Halomonas sp. | reverse complement strand
TCCTCGGCGGCACGCCGCGCGGCCTCCTCGGCCTCACGCTGGCGCTGGGCCTCCTGCTCCGCCTGACGCTGACGCTCGGCTTCTGCCTCGGCCTCACGCTGGCGCTCGGCTTCTGCCTCCGCCTGACGCTGGCGCTCGGCTTCTGCCTCCGCCTGACGCTGGCGCTCGGCTTCTGCCTCGGCCTGGCGCTGGCGCTCGGCCTCCTGCTCCGCCTGACGTTGGCGCTCGGCTTCTGCTTCGGCCTGGCGCTGGCGTTCAGCTTCTGCCTCGGCTTCACGCTGGCGCTGGGCCTCCTGCTCCGCCTGGCGCCGGCGCTCGGCTTCTGCCTCGGCCTCACGCTGGCGTTCAGCTTCTGCCTCGGCCTCACGCTGGCGCTGAGCCTCCTGCTCCGCCTGACGCTGGCGCTCGGCCTCCAACGCCTGCTGTTCGCTCTGCGCTTCACGTTGCTCTTCACGCAGCTGGGCCTGGCGGTCGGCCTCCTCGGCGCGTCGTCTGGCGTCGGCCTCTGCCGCCTCGGCGGCACGACGGGCCTCTTCCTGGGCCTGCTCCTCCGCCTCGCGCTGTGCTTCCCGGGCTGACTGCTCGGCGGCGGCGGCTTCCTCGGCCTGACGCGCGGCCTCTTCGGCCTCACGCAGCTCGTCTGCCTGACGTGCCAGGGCGCGGGCCCTGGCCGCCTCGGCACGCTGGGCCTGGTCGGTCACCGTCTCGGTGCTGACCAGGGTGGCCTGGACGATGGAGGACGAGCTGGGTTCCGGCTCGCTGGTCGGCAGGCTGATCACGCTGAACAGCACCACGACGACGTGCAGCGCTATCGCCAGGATCGTCGGCAGGCCGTACCCCACCCGTGGGTCCTGTATGGCCATCTGGACTCCTCAGCCTTCCCCGCCGGGTGGTTCGGAGATCAGCCCGACGTTGGCGACGCCGGCGACCTGCAGGGTGCTCATCAGGGTGACGACCTGACCGTAGGAGACGCTGTGGTCTCCCCGCACCATCACCGGCGTGCCGGGACCACGCTCCAGCAGGATGATCACCCGGTCGGCGAGTTCGTCCAGGCTCACCGGCGTCGAGTCACTGCCCAGCTCCAGGTAGATCTGCCCCTCGCGGTCAAGCGCGACGATAATTGGCTCACTGTCCTCCGGCGTTTCAATAGGCTCGGAGGTGACCTGTGGCAGATCGACCTGGACGCCCTGGGTCATCATGGGAGCCGTGATCATGAAGATCACCAGCAGCACCAGCATGACGTCGATGAAAGGCACGACGTTGATCTCGCCCATGGGCTTGCGCCCGCTGCCGCGATTGAAAGGTCCATTCATTTCCAGACTCCCTCAGGCGGCGCCGGTTTCGGGCCGGCCCTGCAGGTTGCGGTGCAGGATGGAGTGGAACTCCTCGGCGAAGTCCTCGTACTTGCCCAGCAGACGGCCCGATTCGGAGGAGAGCCGGTTGTAGAAGATCACCGCGGGAATCGCGGCGAACAGGCCCATGGCAGTAGCGATCAGCGCCTCGGCGATCCATGGTGCCACTGTGGCAAGCGTCGCCTGCTGGGTCATGGAGAGCGCCTGGAAGGAGCCCATGATGCCCCAGACGGTGCCGAACAGGCCGATATAGGGGCTGGCCGAGGCCACGGTGGCCAGGAACACCAGATGCAGGCTGAGGCGCTCCTCCTCTCGGGACCAGGCGACCCGCATGCTGCGCTGGACGCCGTCGAGGATCGCCTGGGGGCTGCGGGTCTTGGGCAGCAGGCGGTTGAACTCGCGAAAGCCGGCACGGAATACGTGCTCTGCGCCCTGGGTCTCCTGTTCGGCCGGGGTCTCCCGGTAGAGCTCGTTCAGGTCGACCCCGGACCAGAAGCGCTCCTCGAAGGCCTGGTGGGTGCGGCGAGCGCGGCGCATCACGAAGGTACGCTGGAAGATCACGACCCAGGAGAGGATCGAGCCCACCGTGAGCAGCAGCATGACCAGCTGCACCACGGTACTGGCGCTCATGATCAGGTGGGGTATGGACATGGAGTCGTTCACGGGCATCCTCGTTGGGCTTGCGGTTGGTCAGAGAGGTGTGTGAGCCGCGCAGCCAGGGCCGGCGGCCAGGATACGGGCTTGAGGCGCGTCGCATCGATGCAGGCGATGTCGACCCGCGCCTCGCACAAGGGTTCCCCGCGACGGCTCACGACCTGGGCGAACTGAAGCCGGACGCGGCCATGGGACCGGACCTCGGCGCTCACCTCGAGCGCGTCGTCCAGCCGGGCGGGCTTGGCATAGCGGCACTCCAGCCGGTGAACCACCAGCTGGATGCCGGATTCGAACAGCTCGCGCTGGGTGATCCCCAGTTCGCGCAGCCATTCGCTGCGTGCCCGCTCCATGTATTTCAGATAGTTGACGTAGTAGACGATGCCACCGGCATCGGTGTCCTCGATATAGACGCGCACTGGCAGCCGGAACTCGCTCACGGCCGGGTCTCCCCCGCAGCGTCCGCGACATTCTCGTCCGGTGCCAGGCCAAAGTGCAGCCAGGCCTGGCGGGTCACTACCCGGCCGCGGGCGGTCCGCATCATCAGCCCCTGCTGGATCAGGAAGGGCTCGATGACATCCTCGATGGTATCGCGCTCCTCACCGATGGCGGCGGCTAGAGAGTCGACGCCCACCGGGCCGCCGTCGAACTTCTCGATCATCGCCAGCAGCAGGCGGCGGTCCATATGGTCGAGACCGTGATGATCGACGTGCAGCATGTCCAGCGCTCGGTCGGCGATCGCGGCGTCGATGCGGCCGCTGCCGCGCACCTCGGCGTAGTCACGCACGCGGCGCAGCAGGCGGTTGGCGATGCGCGGCGTGCCCCGGGACCGGCGGGCTACCTCCAGGGCGCCCTCGCTGTCGGTCTCGACCCCCATCAGTCGCGCCGAGCGGGTAACGATCTCGGTGAGTTCGCCGATGGCGTAGAATTCCAGGCGCTGGACGATCCCGAAACGATCCCGCAGCGGTGACGTGAGCAGCCCCGCCCGGGTGGTCGCCCCGACCAGGGTGAAGGGCGGCAGGTCGAGCTTGATGGAGCGCGCTGCGGGCCCCTCCCCGATCATGATGTCGAGCTGGAAGTCCTCCATGGCGGGATAGAGGATCTCCTCCACCACCGGCGAGAGGCGGTGGATCTCGTCGATGAACAGCACATCGCCGGCTTCGAGGTTGGTGAGCATGGCGGCCAGGTCGCCCGCCCGCTCCAGCACCGGTCCGGAGGTGGACTTTAGCCCTACGCCCATCTCCGCGGCGATGATGTTGGCCAGCGTCGTCTTGCCGAGTCCCGGGGGGCCGAACACCAGAGTGTGGTCGAGGCTCTCGTTACGCCCTCGGGCGGCACCGATGAAGATCTCGAGCTGCTCGCGCACACGCGGCTGGCCGATGTAGTCAACCAGCCGCTTGGGGCGGATGGCGCGGTCGATGGGCTCCTCGCCCTCGCGGACGTCGGCGGCGATGAGGCGATCGTTCTCGAGCATCGCGCTACCCCGCCATCCGGCGGCTCAGGGCCGCCTTGATCATCGCCTCGGTGCTGCCCTCGCCCTCCAGGCCCGTCAGCATCCTGGCCGCCTCGGTGGGCTTGTAGCCCAAGCTGACCAGGGCCGCCTCGGCGTCGGCCAGGGGGTCGTGGCGCGCAGGGGTCGGGGTAGTACCGCCGACCAGGCCCGCCAGGGCGTCGTCGCCGGGCTCCCAATGGGGAAAGCGGTCGCGCATCTCGATGATCAGCCGCTCGGCGGTCTTCTTGCCAACGCCGGGCAGACGCATCAGCGACTTGACGTCGTCATCGAGCACGCAGCGCTGGAACGCCGCCTCGTCCATGCCGGAGAGGATCGCCAGGGCCAGCCGGGGGCCGACGCCATTGACCTTGATCAGTGCACGGAACAGCGCCCGTTCCTGCTCCCGAGCGAAACCGTAGAGCAGGTGGGCGTCCTCACGCACGATCAGGTGGGTGTGCAGGGAGACAGACTCGCCGGTGACCGGCAGGGCCACCAGGGTGGTCATGGAGGCCTCGAGTTCATAGCCGACCCCGGCCACGTCCACCACCAGCCAGGGAGGCTGTTTCTCTAGCAGGGTGCCACGCAGGCGTCCAATCATGGGGAAATCCGTGTCCTTCACGTCAGGCAAGGCGGCAGACACCGCCGATGCCGCCACTATACTGGTCGCTTGCATGGCTGGCCAGCCTGTGATGAAACAGCGTTCGACAACCCGGAGAGCCCGTCGGAGGCGTCGCCGCGGGGCGACAGCCTCAGGGTCGAAAATCCCGCCAGGAGCCGCCCTTCCTGCGGCTCCTGTGGCCGCCGAAGCTACCCGTCTGCAGCAGGCCGAGGCGCGCATGGGCATGGGTCAGGGCGATGGCCAGGGCATCGGCGGCATCGGCCTGGGGCGTGGCGGAGAGGCCCAGCACCGCCGTCACCATATGCTGCACCTGGGCCTTGCCGGCGCTGCCGGTGCCGGTCACCGCCTGCTTGATCTGCCGCGGACCGTACTCGCTCACCGGCAGGCCATGGTTGGCGGCACAGACGATGGCGGTACCGCGGGCCTGGCCGAGCTTGAGCGCCGAATCGGCGTTCTTGGCCATGAACACCTGCTCGATGGCGAACTCCGCCGGGCGATGCACGGCGATCAGCTCGCTGACGCCCGCGTAGACCTGGGCCAGCTTCTGGGCCAGGTCGTCGGCCTGGATGCGGATGCAGCCACTGGCCACGTAGCGCGGGGTCGAGGTGGAGACGTCGAGCACGCCGTAGCCGGTGATCCGCGAGCCGGGGTCGATGCCGAGGATCAGCATGATCGCCCGCCCGCGGCGAGCCGGAGAGATTTCGGCATGGGTGGCCTCCTTGGCCTGGCGAGTCGCCATCATACGACACCGGCGCCCATGGGGCGCCGGTATCCTGCTGCGTCAGGTGCCAGAAGCGATCATTCCTGCCCTTCCGCCTTGGCCTTCTGGCGCAATCGGATGCTCAGCTCGCGCAGCTGGTCGACGCTGACCTCGCCCGGGGCGTCGGTCATCAGGCAGCCGGCGCTCTGGGTCTTCGGGAAGGCGATCACCTCGCGGATGGTGCGGGCCCCCGCCATCAGCATCACCAGGCGGTCGAGGCCGAAGGCCAGGCCGCCGTGGGGCGGTGCGCCATACTGCAGGGCATCGAGCAGGAAGCCGAACTTCTCGCGGGCCTCCTCCTCGCCGATGCCGAGGATCTCGAACACGGTGGTCTGCATGGCCTGGTCGTGGATACGGATGGAGCCACCGCCCAGTTCGGTGCCGTTGAGCACCATGTCGTAGGCCCGGGAGAGCGCGCCCGCCGGGTTGGCCTTGAGTGCCTCGGGGGTGCACGACGGCGAGGTGAAGGGGTGGTGCAGCGGGCTCAGGCGACCGTCGTCATCGGCCTCGAACATCGGGAAGTCCACCACCCACAGCGGCGCCCAGGGCTGGGTGTAGAGGTCGAGATCCTCGCCCAGCCTGACCCGCAGTGCGCCGATCGCCTCGTTGACGATGCGCGCCTTGTCGGCCCCGAAGAAGATGATGTCGCCGTCCTCGGCGCCGACGCGGTCGAGCAGCTGCTCCACCACGTTCTCCATGAACTTGACGATGGGGGACTGCAGGCCCTCGATGCCCTTGGCACGCTCGTTAACCTTGATCCAGGCCAGCCCCTTGGCGCCGTAGATGCCGACGAACTTCGTGTACTCGTCGATCTCCTTGCGGGAGAGTTTGGAACCACCCGGCACGCGCAGCGCGGCCACGCGGCCATCCTCGGCGCTGGCCGGGCCCGAGAACACCTTGAAGTCCACCTGCTGCATCAGGTCGTCGACGTCGGTGAGCTCCAGCGGGATGCGCAGGTCCGGCTTGTCGGAGCCGTAGCGGGTCATCGCCTCGGTCCAGGTCATGCGCGGGAACTCGGGCAGTTCGACGGCCAGCACCTCCTGAAACAGCTGGCGGATCATCGCCTCGGTGATGCCCATGATGTCGTCCTCGGAGACGAAGGAGGCCTCGAGGTCGATCTGGGTGAACTCCGGCTGGCGGTCGGCGCGCAGGTCCTCATCACGGAAGCACTTGGCGATCTGATAGTAGCGGTCGAAGCCGGCCACCATCAGCAGCTGCTTGAACAGCTGCGGCGACTGGGGCAGCGCGAAGAAGCTGCCCGGATGGGTGCGGCTCGGCACCAGGTAGTCGCGGGCCCCTTCCGGGGTCGCGCGGGTCAGGATCGGGGTCTCGATGTCGAGGAAGCCCTGCCCCTCCAGGAAGGCGCGCACGCTGTGGGAGATTCGCGAGCGCAGGCGCAGCTTCTCGATCATCTCGGGACGGCGCAGGTCGATATAGCGGTGCTTGAGGCGCACCTCCTCGCCCACCTTGCCGTGCTCGTCGAGCTGGAAGGGTGGCGTGGCGGCGGTGTTGAGCACCTCCACCTCCCTGGCGAGCACCTCGATCATGCCGGTGGGCATGTTGGGATTCTGAGTGCCTTCCGGGCGCAGCCGTACGCGGCCCTGGATGCGCAGTACGTACTCGCTGCGGGCGCGGTCGGCGGTGGCGAAGGCCTCGGCGGTGTCGGGGTCGACCACGACCTGAGCGATACCGTCACGATCGCGCATATCGAGGAAGATCACGCCCCCGTGGTCACGGCGGCGGTGTACCCAGCCGCACAGGGTGACCGTCTGGTCCACCAGGGTCTCGTTGAGCTGGCCGCAATAATGGCTGCGCATGTCGTATCCTGTTTTATAGCGTAATTGGAGAAGTGGCGGCACGCAGGACGTCCCTCAGGCCGCCGCGCCCTTCTTCGGTGATGCCGTGTCTGGCGATGTCGGTTTCGAGGCGGCCTGATTCGACGACGAGGCGTCACCGGAAGCCGAATCACCGGCCAGGTTCCTCTTGCTGCCCGACTTGAAATCGGTCTCGTACCAGCCGCCGCCGGCCAGGCGGAAACCGGCCGCCGATACCAGCCGCGAGAGCGCGGGGGCCTCGCAGGCGGGGCAGTCGGTCAGCGGCGCGGCGCTGAGCTTCTGGAGTTTTTCCAGGCGCTGACCGCAGGCCTTGCACTCGTATTCGTAGATGGGCATGGTTTGATCACTCCGGAAAGTCACGTTATTCCGATCAGGACGCTGCCGGGAGTACCCGGCGAGAACGAAGCGGTGGCCGGCCCGCTGCGAAACCAAGCCTGCCAAAGCCCGACATTATAGCGTGCCCGGCACCCTTGTGGGCAAGGCGCGCCGCCCAAGGCACCACAAGGAAGCCCAACCGATGAAAGCCGTTATCCTCGACGCCGCCAGCCTCGGCCCCGATATCGACCTTGAACCGATTCGCGAACGGGTCGATCCCCTTGAGGTGCATGACCAGAGCACGGCTACGGAAGCCCGCGAGCGCCTGGCCGGTGCCCAGGTCGGCATCGTCAACAAGGTGGTGCTCGACGCTCCCACCCTGGAGGCCCTGCCCGATCTGAAGCTGATCTGTGTTCTAGCGACGGGGACCAACAATATCGACATGGCCGCCGCCGAGCGCCTGGGCATCGCGGTGAAGAACGTCAGCGCCTACGGCACCGCCAGCGTGGCCCAGCACACCCTGATGCTGATGCTGAGCCTGGCCAACCGCCTGCCGCTCTACCAGCGCGACGTGGCCGAGGGGCGTTGGGGCGAGAGCCCCTTCTTCTGCCTGATGGACCATGGCACCCTGCAGCTGGAAGGCAAGCAGCTGGTCATCGTCGGCCAGGGGGTGCTGGGAAGTCGAGTCGCCCAGCTCGCCGAGGCCTTCGGCATGGGGGTGACCTTCGCCGCCCGCCCGGGCAACGAGGCCACCGACACTCGACCGAGCCTGGCCAGGCTCGCCCCCGCTGCCGACATCATCAGCCTGCACTGCCCGCTGAACGACGCTACCCGCCACCTGGTCGATGCCGGCCTGCTGGCCACCCTCAAGCCCGGCGCCCTGCTGGTCAACTGCGCCCGGGGAGGCATCATCGACGAGCCGGCGGCGCTGGCAACCCTGCGCGAGGGTCGCCTGGGCGGGCTCGGCGTCGACGTGCTGCCGGTGGAGCCGCCCCGGGATGGCCATCCGCTCATCGATGCCCTGGCGGAGCCGCTGAACCTGATCGTCACGCCCCACAACGCCTGGATCACGCCGGAGGCGCGCCAGAAGATCGTGGCGCTCACCGCCGAGAACCTGCGCGACTGGCAGGCCGAGTGAAGGAGGAGCAGGCCCATGCTGCACAACTTCGGCTCCATCAACCTCGATCACGTCTATCGTGTCCCCCACCTGGTCAGGCCCGGTGAGACCCTGGCCAGCGATGACTACCGGGTCGGCCTGGGCGGCAAGGGGGCCAACCAGTCCCTGGCCATGGCCAGGGCCGGCGGCCGCGTCTGCCACTGGGGCCGGCTGGGCCGCCAGGACGCCTGGGCCCGCGACACCCTCTCCCGGGCCGGTGTCGACGTCTCCCGGGTGAACCTCCTGGATGAACCCAGCGGCCACGCGATCATCCAGGTGGATCATCAAGCAGAGAACGCCATCATCCTATTCCCCGGGGCCAACCATGGCTTCCGCCGCGCCGACCTGAGCGAGCTGGTGGCCGGCACCCAGCCCGGCGACTGGCTGCTGACCCAGAACGAGTGTCTCGGGCTCACCACGCTGCTCCCCCTGGCCGACGACCATGGGCTGAAGATCGCCTTCAACCCTGCCCCCATCTCCGAAGAGGTACTCGGGCTGCCGCTGTGGCGCTGCCGACTGCTGTTCGTCAACCGCAGCGAGGCGGCCGGTCTCACCGGCCTTGAGCTGGACGCCAGCGCAGACGCCCTGCTCGACGCCCTGGCCGCACAGCTGCCCGCCAGCGAGGTCGTGCTGACCCTGGGCGGCGAAGGCGCCTGGCACCAGCAGGGTGACCAGCGAGTGCATCAGCCGGCGCTGCCGGTCAAGGCCGTGGACACTACCGGGGCCGGCGACACCTTCATCGGCTACTTCATGGCCGCCCGGCAGGCGCGGCTGCCGGTCGGCGAGTGCCTGAAGCGAGCCGCCACCGCCGCGGCCCTGGCCGTCCAGCGCCCCGGCGCCGCCGAGAGCATACCCGACCTCGCCGATGTCGAGCGGGCATTAAAAGGAGAGACGTCATGAAACAGCCGATCATCTTCGATACCGACCCCGGGGTGGACGACGCCCAGGCCATCGCCATCGCCCTGCGCCATCCAGAGCTCGACCTACTGGGCCTGACCACCACCTACGGCAACGTGGACGTGGAGGTGGCGACCCGCAACGCCCTGCTGCTGGCCCAGCTGGCTGGCCGCGACGACGTCCCGGTTGCTCAGGGAGCCGCCGCGCCGCTGGTCAAGACGCGCTACCCGCCGCCCGCTCACATCCACGGGGCTAATGGCCTGGGCGACATACCTCTGCCCGAGGTGAAGGGTAAGGCGAATCCCCGAACCGCAGCACAGTTTATCGTCGACACGGTCAATGCTCACCCCGGCCAGGTCGCTCTGGTGGCAGTTGGCCCCCTGGGCAACCTGGCGGCGGCCCTGCAGCTCGACCCGACCCTCACCGAGCGGGTCAAGCAGGTGGTGATCATGGGAGGCTCGATCCGCGAAGGAGGCAACGTGACCCCGGTCGCCGAGGCCAACATGTTCAACGATCCCCATGCAGCGCGCCGCGTGCTGACAGCCGGCTGGCCGCTGACCCTTGTGGGGCTCGACGTCACCCACCGCTGCGTGTTGACCCCGGCGCACATGGCGCGCATCGAGTCCGGCCAGGGCGAACTAGGCAGGGTCCTGGCCGGCAGCTACGCCTTCTATCGCGACTTCTATCAGGAGTTCCTGGGCATCGACGGCTGCTGTCCCCACGACAGCTGTGCCCTCGCCTGGCTGCTCAGACCCGACCTGTTCACCACGGCGCGCGGTCACCTGACGGTGGTCACCGAGGACGATGCCGAGGGCCAGACGCTGTTCGCCCCAGAGGGCCGGGCCTTCATCGACTCACGCTGGTCGCGGACGCCGGCGGTGGACGTCTGCCTGGGGGTGGACGGCGAGACGGTGAGCGACTGGATTGCCGATGTGCTGAGTTAGGAGCTAGCTGGTCCGAAAATCATCGGGTACGTGGGCCTCGATCACCTCGAGCTCCACATGGGTGACCCGTGCGTTCTCCGGCCCCTTCCAGAGCCACTCGCTGACCGCCTTCACGGCATCGGGGCCGCCGCACAGCAGCACCTCCACTCGCCCATCGGGCAGGTTCCGGGCATGGCCGGTGACCCGATGCTGGAGGGCCTTCTCCTGGGTTGCCCGGCGATACCAGACTCCCTGCACCTTGCCCGTCACCAGCGCCTTCACGCAGCATGTCTCCATGGTCCCCTCCCGGGTCGTGTCTTGATGATGCTCTCTTTGTACCAGTCTCCCGCCCGTCGTCGCCAGCCCTGCTTCCGAGGCCGCCGAAATCGCCTGGCAGGGCCACGACGGCCATGGCCGAACGGCGGTGATCGATCATATTCAGCCTTGGTTGGCATCCATCAGTTCCCGCCTGACCACCACCGCGGTATTACGCGGTACTACCGGGCGGCCCCGCTCGTCCAGGTGGCAGCGGGTAAAGGCCGCCCCGAACAGGAGAATGAGGGACGAGTAGTAGACCCACAACAGGATCATCACCACCGAGCCGGCGGCTCCGTAGGTGGAAGCGGTGGCGGTGTGGGAGAGGTAGATGGCAATCCCCGAGCGCCCCACCGCAAACAGCACCGCCGTGACCACGGCACCGACCAGCACGTCCTTCCAGCGCAGTACCACGTCGGGCAGCACCTTGAAGATGGTGGCAAAGAGCGCCGCGATCACCGCCAGGGAAACCAGGAACTCCACTCCCGTGGTGAGAAACCCCACGAAGGGCATGAGATCATCGGCGGCCTGGAGCATGGCACGCACCGCCACCCCCAGCACCAGTGACACCAGCAGGATAAAGCCGATGGAGAGCACCACGGTCAGCGACATCAGACGGTTCTTGATGAACACCAGGGCGCTGTTGGCGCTGGGACGAGCGGTCACCCCCCAGATGGTGTTGAGGGAGAACTGCATCTGCGCGAAGACCGTGGTGGCACCCACCATCAGCGCGCCGAAGCCGAGCAGGGTCGGCAGCAACCCCGACTCCTCGATGCGCGACTGGGCGACTGCCTGCTCGATGGCCGCCGCGGCGTCATGGCCCATGGTGTCCTGCAACTGGGCGACGATCTGTCCCTGGGCGGCATCCTCTCCCAGGACCAGGCCGATGACGGTGACCGCGATGATCATCGTGGGAGCCAGCGAGAAGAGCGTGTAGAAGGCCAGCGATCCCGCATAGCTGAAGGCGTTGCGCTCCAGCCACAGGCGAATCGCGTTGTGGGTCACGTTCCACCAGAAGCGCAACATGGCGCCGAGGGTGGATGGCATGAGTGTTCGAAGGTTGATCATGAGGTTCCCCGCATCCCTGTGTCGCCAACAGGATACGCGAATGGACGTCACCCTGCCGCCCAACCGCCCGCATTGCCAATCCCCGGACGGGCCAATCATAATGGGCCGCTGCTGCCCACACTCTCTCCAGGATCCGCCATGCCAGCCTGCCCGGATATCGACAGTGACACCTTCGACTTCGACTGCCTGGTGTTCATCGGCCGCTTCCAGCCGCCCCACCTGGGGCATCTGGCGGTGATCCACGACGCGCTCAAGCGCGCTCGCCAGGTCATCGTGCTGGTGGGCTCCTCCTGGCAGGCGCGCTCGATGCGCAACCCATGGCACTTCGACGAACGCCGCGCCATGCTCCGCAGCGGCTTCGATGACGAGGAGAACGCCCGGCTGGCCGTGGTGCCCCTGCTCGACGCCCTCTACAACAACGATGTCTGGGTGCGCGACGTGCAGCGCAAGGTGCGCGATATCGCCAGCCCCCAGAGCGCCAGGCTGCCACGCATCGGCCTGATCGGTGCAAGCCGTGGCCAGTCGAGCTACTACCTGTCCCTTTTCCCCCAGTGGGAGTCGGTGAGCGTGCCGCTGGTAGAAGGCATCTCGGCAAGCCAGATCCGCGAGCGGCTGTTTCGCTCCATCTCCTCAGCCGACGACTACCTGACGACCGGGGCCTCCCACGACCTGCCGCCAGGGGTGGTCAGCGCCGTCCGCACCTTCTGCACCGGCGAGCACTATCGGCAACTGAGCGAGGAGCAGCGCCTGCTGGATCAATACCGAAGCGCCTGGGCCCAGGCGCCCTATCCGCCCATCTTCGTGACGGTGAATGCGGTGGTGGTGCAGTCGGGGCATGTGCTGCTGGTGCGTCGCACCGCGGCACCCGGCAAGGGGCTACTCGCCCTGCCCGGCGGCTTCATCAACTCCCATGAGCGGCTGCTGGATGCCTGCCTCAGGGAACTTCGCGAGCGGATTCGTCTCAAGGTGCCGGAGCCGGTGTTGAAGGGATCCCTGCGCGGCCAGAGGTTGTTTGACGAGCCCCATCGCAGCTGGCGGGGACGCACCCTGGCCGAGGCCTTCTACTTCGCCCTGACCCCGGACCAGCAGCTGCCCCGGCTAAAGCCGGTGAAGGGAGGCGACCACGCCCGCTGGGTGGCGCTGGCTGACCTGGAGCCGGAGGCCCTCTTCGAGGACCACTTCTTCATCATCCAGAATTTTCTCGGCCTGCCGGCCGATTTCGGCGGGAATTGAGACGCGACTGTCAGGCCTGGAGGAAGTCCCGCGGCAGCTTCTGCATCTGCCGCCACAACTTCTCCACGCCGGGCTTGTGGACCATGGAGCAACGATAGAGGCGGATCTCCAGGGGGACATCCCACTCCTCACCCCCGGCGCGCACCAGCCGGCCGCTCTTGAGCTCCTCGCGGATGCAGAAGTCGGGGATCCAGGCCATGCCGATGCCCTGCAGCACCATCCCCTTGAGCCCTTCAGCCATGGCGGTCTCGTAGACGGTGCGCAGACGCAGGCGCAGGGCATCGTTCTTGAGCAGCATGCGCACGCTGCTCCCCAGGAAAGCCCCCTGGGTGTAGGCGAGATAGGGAATCGACTCGCAGCCCTCCAGCGGAAAGCGTGGCCTGCCCGCGTCATCGGGCAGGCTGACGGGGAGCATCTTCACCTGGCCGATGGAGAACGAGGGAAACAGCTCCGAATCGAGTTGCATGCTGGCGTAGGGATCGTAGTAGGCCAGCATCAGGTCGCACTTGCCTTCACGCAGCACATGGATCGCCTCCCCCACGTTCATGGCCACCAGACGGGTAGGCAGCTCCCCTATGCCCTGCTGAAGGCGCGATATCCACGGAGGAAAGAAGCTCAGCGCGAGCGAGTGGGCGGCGACGATATCCAGCGCCTCGTTGGCGATGGCCAGGCCGCGCAGGTGCCCAAGGCTCTCGTTGAGCTGCTCCACCAGGTTGCGGGCGGTGACCAGGAACAGCTGCCCCTCGGAGGTGAGGTCAACGGGAGTGGTGGAACGATCTACCAGCGTGGCCCCCACGGCCTGCTCAAGAGCGCGAATGCGGCGACTGAAGGCGGGCTGGGTGACGTGTCGCTGTCGCGCCGAGGCGGAAAAGCTGCGGGTATTGGCCAGAGCGACGAAGTCTTCCAGCCACTTGGTCTCGAGGTTCACCGTGACTCCCGGTCCGCGGATGGCAGGGCGGCCGACGCGGCGGCCATCGTGAAACGATAATGTATCACTGGATGGGCGACAGCAGGTAGGCGGCCCGCGAAACCAGCTTGCGCCACAGGGGTCGCGAGGTGATCTCGTCCACGTTGATGCGCCGGCAGTCGGCGAAGTCCTTCTCCAGCATCAGGCGCACCTGGGCGGCGAAGAGACGATCCGGCAGGAAGGCAGTGATCTCGAAGTTGAGCCGGAAGGAGCGGTTGTCGAGATTCACGGTGCCCACGCTGGCCGCCGAATCATCGATCAGCATCACCTTCTGGTGCAGGAAGCCTGGCTGATAACGATAGACCTTCACGCCGGCCCGGAGCATGTCGGGCAGGAAGGAGAAGGCCGACAGGAACACCAGCAGGTGGTCGGGGCGCTCCGGGATCATGATGCGCACATCGACCCCGCGCATGGCGGCCAGGCGCAGGGCGTCCTGGACCCCCTGGTCCGGGACGAAGTAGGGGCTGGTGACCCAGAAGCGCTCGCGCGCGCTATGAATGGCATGCTGCACCAGCAGCCCGGCCGTGTCCTGGCGGTCGGCCGGGCCCGAGGGCACGATGACCACCTGATGGCACTCCTCGCAGGTCACCTGAGGGGTCCAGGAGAGGGAGATCACCTCGCCGGTGGCCCAATGCCAGTCCTCCCAGAAGGCCTCCTGGAGGCCCAGCACACTGGGTCCGGCGAGCTTGAGGTGGGTGTCCCGCCAGGGTCCGTGACGGCCCTGCCCCAGATATTCCACGCCGACGTTGAAGCCGCCGACCCACCCCTCGCGGCCGTCCACCACCAGCACCTTGCGATGGTTGCGGAAGTTGAGCTGGAAACGGTGACGAAACCCACGCGACGAACGAAAGGCACTCACCTCCACCCCGCTGCTGACGAGATCACGCAGGTAACCCTCATTGAGCTTGTGGCTGCCCACCTCGTCATAGAGGAAGTAGACTCTCACCCCGTGCTCGGCGGCACGCTGCAGGCGATGCTTGAGGGCGATGCCAAGCGCATCGTTACGCACGATGAAGAACTGGATGAGGATGTACTCCTCGGCGTGTTCGATGCCGTCGAAGAGGCTGTCGAAGGTGGCCTCCCCATCGACCAGCAGCTCGGCGCGGTTGCCGCTGGTCATCGGCATCATCGCCAGTTGCTCCACGGCACGAACGTCGGGGTCACGGGTGTCGGCCACAAAGGGTGCCAACTGCTCGCGATAGCGGGCCAGCACCCGGCGCAGCACGGTATCGCGCTCGCCGCGGGCGGAGACGTAGCCATAGAAGCGCGGCTGGCCGAAGATCCAGTAGGCCGGCACCGCCACGTAGGGCAGCGTGATCAGGGAGAGGATCCAGGCGATGGCGCCCTGCGAGGTACGGCTCGACAACAGGGCCAGCAGCGCCGAGAGGATCCCCAGCACATGGAAAAGGAAGATGGCCAGGCCGAACAGCCAGGAGGTCATGCTCTCTCCCTGAAAAACAGTGTTCTACAGGATACCCAAAGGCGAACGGCCCCGCCAGGTGGCGGGGCCGCTATGTTGCCCTGGGACGGGGATCAGACGCGCTCGGCGATGATCTCCTTCCACTTGGCGGGACCGGTCTGGTGCACTGAGGTCCCCTGGCTGTCCACGGCCACGGTCACCGGCATGTCCTCCACCTCGAACTCGTAGATGGCCTCCATGCCGAGGTCCTCGAAGCCCACCACCCGGGACTTCTTGATCGCCTGGGCGACCAGGTAGGCGGAGCCGCCAACGGCCATCAGGTAGACGGCCTTGTTGTCGCGGATCGCCTCGATGGCGGTCGGGCCCCGCTCGGCCTTGCCGACCATGCCCAGCAGGCCGGTCTCCTCCAGCATGGTACGGGTGAACTTGTCCATGCGGGTGGCGGTGGTGGGACCGGCCGGACCCACCACCTCGTCGCGCACCGGATCCACCGGGCCCACGTAGTAGATGAAGCGACCCTTCATGTCCACAGGCAGCGGCTCCCCCTTGGCGAGCATATCCACCATGCGCTTGTGGGCGGCATCGCGGCCGGTGAGCAGCTTGCCGTTGAGCAGCAGGGTATCGCCGGGCTGCCAGGTCTGCACCTCTTCCGGGGTGACGGTGTCGAGGTTGATGCGCTTGACGTTGTCGCCGGCCTCGCGGGTGATCTCCGGCCAGTCCTCCAGCTTCGGCGCCGGCAGCGCGGCGGGCCCGGAGCCGTCCAGGGTGAAGTGGGCGTGGCGCGTCGCGGCACAGTTGGGAATGATCGCCACCGGCTTGTTGGCCGCATGGGTCGGGAAGTCCCTGACCTTGATGTCGAGCACCGTGGTCAGGCCGCCCAGCCCCTGGGCGCCGATACCGCTCCTGTTGACCTTGTCGAACAGCTCAAGACGCAGCTCCTCGGCGCGGCTGGAGGCACCGCGGGCCTGCAGCTCCTGGATGTCGATGGGGTCGAGCAGCGCCTCCTTGGCGATCTCCATGGCCTTCTCGGCGGTGCCGCCGATGCCGATGCCCAGCATGCCGGGCGGGCACCAGCCGGCCCCCATCTTGGGCAGTTGCTCCATCACCCAGTCGACCACGCTGTCGGAGGGGTTGAGCATGGCAAACTTGGACTTGGCCTCGCTGCCGCCGCCCTTGGCCGCCACATAGACCTCCACGGTGTCGCCGGGGACGATCTTGTGGTGGATGATCGCCGGGGTGTTGTCGCCGGTGTTCTTGCGGGCGCCATCCGGGTCGGCCAGCACCGAGGCACGCAGCACGTTGTCGGGCAGCGCATAGGCACGGCGCACTCCCTCGTTGACCATGTCGTCCAGACTCATCTCGGCATCCCAGCGGACGTTCATGCCCACGTGCAGGAAGACCGTCACGATGCCGGTGTCCTGGCAGATCGGACGGTGCCCCATGGCACACATGCGCGAGTTGATCAGGATCTGGGCGATGGCGTCCTTGGCCGCCGGGTTCTCCTCGCGCTCGTAGGCCTGGGCCATGGCGTCGATGAAGTCCTTGGGGTGGTAGTAGGAGATGTACTGCAGCGCATCGGCGACGCTCTGGATCAGATCGTCCTGGCGAATCACGGTCATCAGCAAGGGGCTCCTTGGCGTTGTCGGCTTGCCCGCTAGCGTTCCGGCTCCCTGGCCGGTGTGGCGGGCTCGAACGGCACGCATTATACCCCACCCTGCCGCCTGTCGACATCAGTGCCACCGAAGGTTCCATAGCTGCTGCTATGGCAGAATATGATAACGGTATAAGCCTGGAAAGAAAGAAAGCATCAGACGGCTGGCTGGCACCGTGGGCACACATAGATCGGCCGGGAAGCGACCATGATCCGCTCGATGAGCGTGGCGCAGCGATGGCAGGCCAGCCCCTCGCGCTCGAACACGGCAAAGCGCCAGCGCCGCCGGGAAGCACCACCCGCCCGGTCGGCGGCGCGGCGAATCTCGGGGCCCTCCGGCACTAGATGGCACCCAGCATCAGCTGACGCTCCTTGAGCTGATGCAGCCGGTCGCGCAGCCGCGCGGCCGCCTCGAACTCCAGGTTCTGGGCCGCCTCGAACATCGCGTCTTCCACCCGGGTCGTTTCCCGAGCCAGATCCGCCGGAGACAGCTCGGCGGGGTCGTAGATCGCCTCCTTCTCCGCCACCTTGCGTTCGCCACGGCGCCCCTTGCCCTTGCGGCCCGGGGCCTGGGCGGCCTCGAGAATATCCGCCACCGAGCGGGTCACCGTGGTCGGCGTGATGCCATGGGCCTCGTTATGGGCGACCTGCTTGGCGCGGCGCCGGTCGGTCTCCTCCATGGCGCGGCGCATCGAGTCGGTGACCCGGTCGCCGTAGAGGATCGCCTTGCCGTGGGCATTGCGCGCGGCGCGGCCCATGGTCTGGATCAGCGAGCGCTCGTTGCGCAGGAAGCCCTCCTTGTCGGCGTCGAGGATCGCTACCAGGGAGACCTCGGGAATATCGAGGCCCTCGCGCAGCAGGTTGATACCCACCAGCACATCGAACTTGCCCAGGCGCAGGTCGCGGATGATCTCCACCCGCTCCACGGTATCGATGTCCGAGTGCAGGTAGCGAACGCGCACGCCGTGCTCGTCCAGGTATTCGGTGAGATCCTCGGACATGCGCTTGGTGAGCGTCGTCACCAGCACCCGCTCGCCCACCTCGCTGCGCAGGCGGATCTCCGAAAGCAGATCGTCCACCTGGGTGCTGGCGGGCCGCACTTCGATCTCCGGATCGAGCAGGCCGGTGGGTCGCACCACCTGCTCCACCACCTGGCCGGCATGGGCCGCCTCGTAGGGTCCCGGGGTCGCGGAGACGAAGATCGTCTGGGGGCTGATCGCCTCCCACTCCTCGAACTTCATCGGGCGGTTGTCCAGCGCCGAGGGCAGCCGGAAACCGTACTCCACCAGGGTCTCCTTTCGGGAGCGGTCACCCTTGTACATGCCCCCCACCTGGGGAACGCTGACGTGGCTCTCGTCGATGAACAGCAGCGCATCCGCCGGCAGGTAGTCGAAGAAGGTGGGCGGCGGCTCGCCAGGGTTGCGTCCGGAGAGGTAGCGGGAGTAGTTCTCGATGCCGTTGCAGTAGCCCAGCTCCAGCATCATCTCGATGTCGTAGAGGGTGCGCTGCTCCAGGCGCTGGGCCTCCACCAGCTTGTCGTGCTTGCGCAGCCACTCGAGGCGCTCCACCAGTTCGGCCTTGATCGCATCGATGGCGCCGAGGATCGTCTCCCGAGGCGTCACGTAGTGGGACTTGGGGTAGATGGTCATGCGCGGCACCTTGCCCCGCACCTCGCCGGTGAGCGGATCGAACAGACTGATGGTGTCGATCTCGTCGTCGAACAGCTCCACACGCACCGCCTCGTCCTCGGCGTCCGCCGGGAAGATGTCGATGACGTCGCCGCGCACCCGGTAGGTGCCGCGCTTGAAGTCCATGTCGTTGCGGGTGTACTGCAGCTCCGCCAGGCGGCGCAGGAAGGAGCGCTGGTCGATCAGCTCGCCGCGGGTGAAGTGCAGGCGCATCTTCAGGTACTGCTCGGGGTCGCCCAGGCCGTAGATGGCCGATACCGAGACCACGATCAGCGCATCGCGGCGTTCCAGCAGCGCCTTGGTGGCCGAGAGGCGCATCTGCTCGATGTGCTCGTTGATGGAAGCATCCTTCTCGATGAATGTGTCCGACGACGGCACATAGGCCTCGGGCTGGTAGTAGTCGTAGTAGGAGACGAAGTACTCGATGGCGTTGTCGGGGAAGAATGCCCTGAACTCGCCGTAGAGCTGGGCCGCCAGGGTCTTGTTGGGCGCCATGACGATGGTCGGGCGCTGCAGGCGCTCGACCACGTTGGCCATGGTGAAGGTCTTGCCCGACCCCGTCACCCCGAGCAGCGTCTGGTGGGCGAGCCCCGCTTCCAGCCCCTTGACCAGGCTGTCGATGGCCGTGAGCTGATCGCCGGCGGGCTGGAACTTCGAAGCGAGGCGAAAGGGCTTGCTCATGGCGTCTCCGCGGGTAGGGTCCGGAATGTCAGGCCTCGACGGTGGTCCGCGTGGAAACCTCCACGGTGGAACTGGTCATCAGGCGATGGATCGGGCACTTGTGGCTGATCTCCTCGAGGCGCAGACGCTGGTCGGGGTCCTCGATGCCGTGGAAGGTCATCTCCACGTCGAGCCGGTAGGTGCCATGGCGCTCCTCGCTGTCATCGCGATGCACCTTCACGCTCACCCCTTCCAGGGGCCACTTCTTGCGCTTGGCATACATCATGGAGGTGATCGCCTTGCAGGCCCCCAGCGACAGGTCGAAGTAGTCGTGGGGATCCGGGGCGCTGCCCTCGCCGCCATAGGCCACCGGCACATCGACGAAGAGGTCGTCGAAGCCGTCCAGTTCGACCCGCTGGCGAAAGATGTGGTTGCGTACGCTTACGACCTCAATGGTCTTCTTCATGGGAACCTCCTGTTCACTTGACCTGGACGGGGAGCTTGAGGGCCTCGATGGCCTTGATCAGCGCCTCGCGCCGGGCGCGCCCCTCGACCTCGGCGCCATGGCGTCCCACCTCGGCGCTGTCGACGCCGTCGAGCATCATCAGGGCGGTGGTGATACGGTTGATCTGGTCGGCGTTCTCGACGCCCGTGAAGCTCAGCGATTGGTGCGCCATCGAGACGGCTCTCCGAGGTGGTGGCGAGAGGTGCGGCGGGGCCTGTCGCGGGATGCCGCAAGCGCCCTGCAGAAATCTGCCGCGAGTCTAGCATGGCGCCGGAGCGGCCACAGCGGTTGCAATGTCGCACGGCTACCCGCATAAGAGGAGCCAGCCACCCAGCAGACGACAAGGAGCCCCCCATGCACGACTGGATCACCGCCTGTGGCGGACGGCAGGACGCCGAGGACCGGATCGCCTTCGACACCCCGGCGCCGGCCCGCCAGGCCCTGGATGGCACCGTGGTGACACCGCTGGTCCACCTGGGCGTGCTCGACGTGACCGGCCCCGACGCCGAGAGATTCCTGCAGGGCCAGGCCAGCGCCCAGGTGGGCCTGGCCGACGGCGATTTCGCCCCCCTCACCGTGTTCTGCACCCCCAAGGGACGCATGCTGGCGAATGCCCAGTTGCTGCGCATCGCCGAGGGGCACTACCGGCTGCTGATCCAGCGCGGCCTGGTGCAATCCCTGGCGGAGCACCTGGGCAAGTTCGCCGCCTTCTACAAGGCCGAGCTCCGGGTGCGCGATGACCTGGCGCTGATCGGCCTGATCGGCCAGGACGCCCCGGCGCTGGCCGAGGTGAGGCTGGACCTGGCGCCGCCCCCGGTGTGGCACCAGGCGGGGGATGCCGAGACCCAGCTGCTGACCCACCCTGGCCCGCGCCCGCGCCAGCTGATCTGCCTGGCCGCCGAGGCTGCCGCGGCGCTGTGGACGTGCCTCGCCGAGCAGGCCACCCCGGTGGGCAATGCCATCTGGTGCCTGCATGACATCCAGGCCGGGCTGGCCTGGCTGACGCCCGCCCACCGCGATGCCCTGCTGCCGCAGATGATCAACTGGGAGGCGCTGGGCGGCATCAGCTTCAAGAAGGGCTGCTACACGGGGCAGGAGGTGGTGGCCCGGGCCCACTTCCGCGGCCAGGTGAAGCGTCGCCTGGTCAGGGCCCAGTTGGAAGGCGGAGAGCTCCCCGCCCTGGCAAGCCCCGTGGAGAGTGCCGACGGCAAGGCGGTGGGCGAGGTGGTGGCCGCCGAGCTCGACGCCTATGACCAGGCGGAGATCCTGGCGGTGCTGAGCACCAAGGAGGACCTGGGCCCCCTGAGCGTGGCAGGCCAGGCGCTCAAGCGACTGACGCTGCCCTACCCCATCGAACGGCTGGACCCGGAGAGCCTGGCGGCCAGGCGCTAGTCACAGCCGGAAAAGCCGCCTGGCGCTGGCGGTACTGGCCGCCGCCACCGCCTCGAAGGATTCCTGGCGCAGTTCGGCCACGACCCGGCACACCTCCGCCACCCGCGCCGGCTCGTTGCGCTCGCCCTGGCGCCCTGCCAGCGGCATGTCGGGGCTGTCGGTCTCCAGCACATAGCCCTCGTCAGGCAGGCTCGCCACCGCCCGCCGCAGGCGCTGCGCCCGATCGAAGGTGACAGCGCCGCCCAGGCCGACGACGAAGCCGAGGTCGAGAAACGCCGCCGCCTGCTCGGGGGAGCCCACGAAGGCATGAATCAACCCGCCGGCGGGCAGGTCGAGTTGGCGCAGCCGCTTGGCGACCTTATCGTTGGCGTGAACACAGTGGATCACCACCGGCTGGCGGCGAGCCTTGGCCAGGCGCAGCTGGGCATCGAAGAGCCGCCACTGGGCGTCGAGGACCTCGGGAAAGCGGGCATCGATGCCGCACTCGCCGATCGCCACCACCTCGGGATGTTCGTCCAGTGCCGTCTCCAGGGCCGCCAGGTCCTGCTCGCCATGCTCGCCCATGAAGTAGGGGTGCAGCCCCAGGCAGACGCTGACGTCATCGCGCTTCCCCAGCGCCAGCACGTCGGGCCAGCGCTTGCGCGTCGTGCCCGGCACCACGAAATGCGTGACGCCCACCGCCCTGGCCCGTGCGAACACCGCCTCGCGGTCGGCGTCGAAATCGGGGAAGTCCAGGTGGCAGTGGGCGTCTATCAGCATGGAAGGGAGTCAGTGCTCCCGGGTGGGCTGGAAGCGGATCTCCGGCCAGCGCTCCTGGGTCATCTGCAGGTTGACCCGGGTGGGGGCGATATAGGTCAGGTAGCCGCCGCCGTCGATGGCCAGGTTGGTGCTGGCCTTGCGCTTGAACTCCTCGAGCTTCTTCGCATCATCGCAGTAGATCCAGCGCGCGGTGTTGACGTTCACCCCCTCGTAGACCGCCTCCACCTTGTACTCCTCCTTGAGGCGGTGAGCGACCACGTCGAACTGCAGGGTACCCACGGCACCGAGGATCAGGTCGTTGTTGTCCACGGGCATGAAGACCTGGGTGGCGCCCTCCTCGGAGAGCTGCTGCAGGCCCTTCTGCAGCGCCTTCATCTTGAGCGGGTCCTTGAGGCGCACGCGCTTGAAGAGCTCCGGGGCGAAGTGCGGAATGCCGGTGAAGCGCATGTCTTCGCCCTGGGTGAAGGTGTCGCCGATCTGGATGGTACCGTGATTGTGCAGACCGATGATGTCGCCCGGCCAGGCCTCCTCCACCTGGGTACGATCCGCGGCCATGAAGGTCAGGGCATCGGCGATCTTGACGTCCTTGCCGATGCGCACGTGGCGCATCTTCATGTTCTTCTCGTACTTGCCCGAACAGACCCGCAGGAAGGCGATACGATCCCGGTGGTTGGGGTCCATGTTGGCCTGGATCTTGAACACGAAGCCGGTGAAGCGGCCGTCCTCGGCCTCCACGGTGCGGGTGTCGGTCTCGCGGGGCTGAGGCGGTGGCGCATACTCCACGAAGCCATCCATCATCTCGCGCACGCCGAAGTTGCCCATGGCGGTGCCGAAGTAGACCGGCGTGAGTTCCCCGCGCAGGTAGGCCGCGTGATCGAACTCGTGGGAGGCGCCCCGCACCAGTTCGACCTCCATGCGCAGTTCCTCGGCCTGATCCTCGCCGAGCACCGCATCCACCTCGGGATTGTCGAGCCCCTGGATGCGCCAGTCATCGGGGATGCGGCTGCCCTGCCCCTGGGTGTAGAGATGAACGACATCATTGTAGAGGTGGTAGACGCCCTTGAAGTGGCGCCCCATGCCGATCGGCCAGGTCATGGGCGCGCACTGGATCTTGAGTACCTCCTCGACCTCGTCCATTACCTCGATGGGCTCACGGATATCACGGTCCATCTTGTTGACGAAGGTGAGGATTGGCGTGGTGCGAAGGCGACACACCTCCATCAGCTTGACGGTCCGGGCCTCGACGCCCTTGGCGCCGTCGATCACCATCAGCGCCGAGTCCACCGCCGTCAATGTCCGGTAGGTATCCTCGGAAAAGTCCTCGTGGCCCGGGGTATCGAGGAGGTTGACGATGCGGCCGCCATAGGGGAACTGCATCACCGAGGTGGTCACCGAGATGCCGCGCTCCTGCTCCATCTTCATCCAGTCGGAGGTGGCGTGGCGATCGGCCCGCTTGCTCTTCACCGAGCCGGCCATCTGGATGGCGTTCCCGAACAGCAGCATCTTCTCGGTGATGGTGGTCTTGCCCGCGTCGGGGTGGCTGATGATTGCGAAGGTGCGTCGCAGCCCGACTTCACGGGCCAAGGTGGCGTCTGACATCGATGGCGAATTCGTCGTCGTGGCACCGCAGGGGTGCGTGAATGGTTGCCGATGAGGCGGTGGCGGCATTCTACGCCGGTCGGACTGCGAAATGTAGGGCGGCCCCGCAGCGGTTATGATGGTGGGCCTGTCAGCGAGGAGCCGCCATGACCGCCACCCAGCCACTGCCCCTCTCCACCCCCAGTCGCAATCTGGTGCGCCTGACCCTCGTGCGCGGGATCACCTGGACCGGGTTCCTGGCCGGGGTGATCATCGGCGTGGAACTGCTCGGCTTCGATCTCCAGGTCAAGGCGGTGATCGGGGTAGTGCTGGCCATGGCGCTGGTCAACCTGGCCACCTGGTGGCGCCTGGGACGCCACCGCGTCGTCTCCCACGTCGAGTACCTGGCCCACCTGCTGGCCGACGTGGCGGGCCTCACCCTGCTGTTCTACTTCACCGGTGGCTCCAGCAACCCCTTCATCACCTACTACCTGGTGCCGGTGACCATCGCCGCCGCTACCCTGCCCTGGCGCTATGCCTGGATCATCGCCACCTCGGCGCTGCTGGCCTACTCGCTGCTGATGGTGCATTACCACCCGGTGCCACAGCTGACCCACGGGGGCCTTGCCGATCACGGTGTCAGCCTTCACGTGCTGGGCATGTGGCTCAACTTCGCCCTGTCGGCCGGGCTGGTGACCTTCTTCATCTACAAGATGGCCCATGCGCTGCGCAGCCGGGAGCAGGCGCTGTCACGCACCCGGGAAGCCGCCCTGCGCAACGAACAGGTGCTGGCCGTGGCCACCCAGGCGGCGGGCACCGCCCACGAACTGGGTACCCCGCTCTCCACCATGGCGGTGCTGCTCACCGAGATGCGCGATGACGCCCGGGACAATCACATGCTGCTCAAGGACATCGAACTGCTGCGCCAGCAGGTGGACACCTGCAAGACACGGCTGCGCCAACTGGTCGAGAACGCCGACCGCCGACGCATGGAAGAGCCCCAGGTGCGCGATGCCGAAATGTGGCTGGCCGGCGTGGTGCAGCGCTGGCTGGTGCTGCGCCCCGATGTCAGCCACCGCATGGAGGTGGCCGAGCGCCGCGGACGACCCTGGATCTCGGTGGATACCACCCTGGAGCAGGCGCTGACCAACCTGCTCAACAACGCGGCCGACGCCAACCCGGACGATATCCTGATCGGCCTGGACTGGAACGCCGAGGAGGTGATCGTCGATATCCGCGACCATGGCCCGGGCGTCGCGCTCTCCATCGCCGACCAGCTCGGCGAGACCTTCGTCTCGACCAAGAGCAAGGGGCTCGGCATCGGCCTGTTCCTGACCCACGCCACCATCAACCGCCTCGGCGGCGGCGTGAGCCTGTACAATCACCCCGAGGGAGGCACCCTGACCGAAGTGGTGCTGCCGCGCAGCGACCCGGCCAGCTGAGCCATCACCCGCGAACACGAGGACGCCATGCAAGAGTCAACCACCGCCGAGCGGCTGCTGATCATCGACGACGACGAGATGTTCTGCCACGTGCTGGATCGCGCCTTGCGCCGCCGCGGATTCGAGGTGCTGGTGGCCCATGACGCCGAGCAGGCCCTGGCTGTGGCGCATCAGCAGCAGCCGACGCTCGCCACCCTGGACCTGAAGCTGGAGCATGACTCCGGCCTCAAGCTGCTGCCAAATCTGCTGGAGGTCGTGCCGGAGTGCCGGGTGGTGGTGCTGACCGGCTACTCCAGCATCGCCACTGCCGTGGAGGCGATCAAGCTGGGGGCGGTGAACTACCTCTGCAAGCCGGCGGACGCCGACGAGGTGCTGGCCGCCTTCGACAGGGAAACCGGCAATCCGGAGACGGGGGTGGCCGAACAGCCACCCTCGATCAATCGGCTGGCCTGGGAGCACATCCAGAAGGTGCTGCAGGAGCACGACGGCAACATCTCCGCCACCGCCCGGGCGCTGGGCATGCACCGGCGCACGCTGCAGCGCAAGCTGCAGAAGCGACCGGTGCGGCGCTAACCGCGCGAGACGGCCCGGAGCGGGTTACTGCGCCGTCCAGCCCAGGTCGATGTTCCAGCTCGACCCGGTGACGGCGCCGGCAGAGTCCGAGGCCATGTAAGCGACCAGCTCGGCCACTTCGGAAGGCTCTATCAGCCGCTTGACGGCAGCGTTCTTGAGCATGATCTGTTCGATCACCTCCTGCTCCTCCATGCCATGGAGCTTCGCCTGGTCGGCGATCTGGTTGTCCACCAGCGGGGTCTTCACGTAGGCCGGGCAGATGGCGTTGGCGGTGATCCCCTGGGCCCCACCCTCCAGTGCCGCGGTCTTGGTCAGCCCGATCATGCCGTGCTTCGCGCTGATGTAGGCGGACTTGCCGGGGGAAGCCACCTGGGCATGCACCGAGGCGATGTTGATCACCCGGCCCCAGCCGTTCTCACGCATGGAGGGCCAGGCGGCCTGGGTCAGCAGGAAGGGCGCGGTCAGCATCAGGTCGATGATCTGGCGCCATTTTGCCTCCGGAAACTCCTCGATGGGCGCGACGTGCTGGATACCGGCATTGTTGACCAGGATGTCCACACGACCGAAGCGGCGGATGGCCTCGGCCACCGCGGCCTTGCAGGCCTCGCCGTCGGTGAGGTCGGCCTCGAAGAAGGCCGCACCGACGCGTTCGGCCACCTCGGCGCCCGCCGGGTTGAAGTCCACGGCCAGCACCTGATGACCCAGCTCGCGGAAATGACGAACCACGGCTTCGCCGATGCCGCTGGTGGTGCCGGTCACGAGTGCGACGCGGGGAATGAAAGTGGCGGATCCTGTCATGGACGACTCCTTATCGTGGAAATTCGAGCATCGCAATGATGCAGCGCAACCAGCATAAGGCGGGGCCGCGTCAGACGCCACCTTCACCCTTCTGGCCGGGGGCCATCACCCGCTCCATCAGCTGCTGGGCGAGCCGGCTGGCCGCCTGACGGCTGGCCACATCGGAGAGATCATCGAGAAGCACCAGTCGCCGGCACCACCGGGTCTCGCCCAGCAGGACAGTCTCCAGGGGGTAGACCCCCGAGGGCAGGGTCAGCCAGTGCCGGCTGCCTGCCTCGGGCGGCTCGCCCGCTTCGGCGGCAGGCACCATGACCAGCCACAGCGAGACCGGTGTCACCAGGACACCCACCAGCTGCTCCCCCAGAACGGGGTCGCCGTGGCGCTGAAAGCAGAGGGCATCGGCGGCCAGGCGCGGGTTGAAGAGCGGTGAGGCCTTGGCCTCACGCAGATGGACACGGGTCCAGGCCTCGGCCAGCCGGCGCAGGCGAGCGTAGTGCTCGGGGGTCAGGACATGCATCCGGGATTCCTCGGCAAATGCACCGCAGTATAGCCCCACCCTCCTCGCGGGACAGCTCGGCCTGCTATGCTGGAGGACTGTCCCACCCACCCGTTGGAGCCCCTCATGACCGATGCCGAACGCCTGATCCTGGCTGTCGAGATCGCCCGGGAGGCCGGTGAGATGATCCGCGAGGCCCGGGATCGGCAGACCTTTGGCCACCGCTACAAGCCGGGCCATGAGCTGGTCACCGATGTGGATATTGCCGTGGACACCCATATCACCGCCCGCCTCGAGGCCCGCTTCCCCGACGAGGCGCGACTCAGCGAGGAACTGGCCCCGAACCGCGACGTGCTGAACGACGATGTGCCGCTGTGGGTGGTGGATCCCATCGATGGCACCGTCAACTTCGCCCATGGCCTGCACCACGTGGCGGTCTCCATCGCCTGGGCGGTGGCCGGTCGCGTGCGCCTCGGCGTGGTCCATGCCCCCTTCCTCGGCGAGACCTTCACCGCCCTGGCCGGCCAGGGCGCCTTCTGCAACGACCGCCTCATCCAGGCAAGCCGCACCGGCAACCTCGAGCACAGCCTGGTGGGTACCGGCTTTCCCTACCGGCGAGACAGCCGCCCGCCGCTGATGCGTCGCCTGACGGCTGTCCTTCAGCACTGCCAGGACGTGCGCCGCAACGGCTCGGCGGCGCTGGACCTGTGTGACGTTGCCTGCGGCCGGCTCGATGGGTACTACGAGAGCGTCTCCCCCTGGGACTTCGCCGCCGGCTGGCTGATCGCCCGGGAGGCAGGCGCCCGCACCGGCCACCTCTACCCCTGCCCCACGGGCTACCCCGAGGATCTCTACGGCGAGAACCTGCTGGTCACAAGCCCCGGCATCTACCGCGAACTGGGCCAGCTGCTGCGCCGCGCCGATGCCGGTGAGGCTGGATAGGGGTAGATGACCGCCCTCTTGATCCAGTCGTTGATAGGACGCAGCAATGGCGCGCCTTGATCCCGGCTATTGGCGAGCCCAGCCTCGATCCGTCACAATGCGCGCATACGACACTTTCCCCACCAGGAGTCCGCATGTTCGTTGTCATCTTCGGCCGCCCAGGCTGCCCCTACTGTGTCTTCGCCAACGAACTGGCCTCCCGGCTGCAGAATGCCGGTGCCATCGAGGGCTTTCGCTACGTGGATATCCAGGCGGAGGGCATCACCAAAGCCGATCTGGAGAAGACCATCGGCAGGCCGGTGCATACCGTGCCGCAGATCTTCATCGACGAGACCCCGATCGGCGGCTACACAGAATTCGAGAGTTACGTTCGCCAGCACCGCCTGCTGGAGCCGGCCCGCAGCGTCTGACCCCCGCTCCCCTTCCCTCGCCCCGAGCAGGGCCGGCCGGCTCAAAGCGTCATCCCGGCGTTGAATGGCCAGAGGGCTCACCTGCCTATACTTCCCGCCAGCATCCACGACAAGGGAAGCCAACGATGCAGAGGGAAGAGTTTGTCCAGCAGCTGTGGCTGGACTTTATCCACCAGCACCCGGACGTGGGGGCCCTGAGGCTCTGGCCGGTCGATGCTCCGGCGGAATACCTGGCGCTGCTGACGCTGAATCACGGGCCCTGGTGCATGGATGCCCTGCTGCCCAGCCTGGCGCGCCTCGGCTATCGCCCCGGGCATCGCCACGCCATGGCCGATCGCGGCCTGCTCGTCACGCTGCTCTCGCCGCCCGATGATGGCCCCTGGCTGGTGCTGGCCGAGCTTCAACTCGGCACCCTCTCCAGGGAGCCCCGCCAGCGACTCGAGTCGCTCATGGCCCTGGCGCCCAAGGCGGACCAACGGGGCCAGAATCTGCTGTGCCGCGGACGCCCCTGGCCGATGCCGGACTGGGTTACCTACCAGGCGCTGCAAGCGGCCCACCCCCTGGCCGGCCTGCTCGCCGTCAACGGCCCGCGCCTCCACCATGCCGGGTTCGACTGCCAGCGTCTCGGCGACTCCCTCGAGCACTTCGACGCCCGACTCGGCGAAAATGGCTTACAGGGCAGCAGCGACCGGCACCATGGCATCTTCCCGGTCTCGGGGCTGCTTGATTATCGCTTCTACCCCGCCTGCTCCCAGCGCCTGGCCTTCGCCGATGGCGATGAGCACCGCATCGACAGCGGCGGGCTGGCGCTGGTGCAGAAATCGGTGAGCGCCAACCAGGAGCGCGCCGTGGAACTGCTGCTGCCCCATCACACCCGCTGCGAGATCGCCTGAGCAACACGTTCCACACCCTTATTTCCTGCTACCCCCCCATCGCTTGCCACAACGCCATGACGACGGACATGACGACGCCGGCCCGGACGCAGTGCGTCCGGGCCGGCGAGGAACACAGCCTATGTGATCAGTCGAAGGTCATCTCCGGCACGTGATCGGGCACTATGAGCTTGCCGGAGGTCTTCTCGACGATCTCCTCCACGGAGACGCCCGGTGCACGCTCCTTGAGGTGGAAGGCGCCATCCTTGATCTCCAGGTAGGCCAGGTCGGTCAGCACCCGGTTGATGCAGCCTGCGCCGGTCAGTGGCAGGGTGCACTTCTCGAGCAGCTTGGACTCGCCGTGCTTGGAGGCGTGGGTCATGGTGCAGATGATGTTCTCGGCACCGGCCACCAGGTCCATGGCGCCGCCCATGCCCTTGATCAGCTTGCCGGGCACCATCCAGGAGGCGATGTTGCCCTCCTGATCCACCTCGAAGGCGCCGAGCACGGTCAGATCCACATGGCCGCCGCGGATCATGGCGAAGGACTCGGCGGAGTCGAAGATCGCCGCGCCGGGGCGAGCGGTGACCGTCTGCTTGCCGGCATTGATCATGTCGGCGTCGACCTCCTCCTCGCTGGGGAAACGCCCCATGCCGAGCAGGCCGTTCTCGGACTGCAGCATCACGTCGATGCCGTCCGGCACATAGTTCGCCACCAGGGTCGGGATGCCGATGCCCAGGTTGACGTAGAAGCCGTCCTCGAGTTCGCGCGCCACGCGCATTGCCATCTGTTCGCGAGTAAGTGCCATCTTGTTGCCTCGTTGTTCGATGTAACAGCTTCGGGGGAGAAGCTCAGGGTGAAGCGCCGGCCGAGCCGGCCGTCAACGCATCGCGGTGGCCTCAGGCCTCGCGGACGGTGCGCTTCTCGATGCGCTTCTCGAAGCTGCCCTGGATGATCCGGTCGACATAGATGCCCGGGGTGTGGATCTGATCGGGGCTCAGTTCGCCCGGCTCGACGATCTCCTCCACTTCCACCACGGTGATCTTGCCGCAGGTGGCGGCCAGCGGGTTGAAGTTCTGGGCGGTGTCGCGGTAGACCACGTTGCCGAAACGGTCGGCCTTCCAGCCCTTGACGATGGCGAAGTCAGCGTGGAACGCCTCTTCGAGGATATAGTGGCGGCCGTTGAACTCGCGCACCTCCTTGCCATCGCCGATCGGCGTGCCGTAGCCGGTGGCCGTGTAGAAGGCGGGAATGCCCGCACCGCCGGCACGCATCTTCTCGGCCAGGGTGCCCTGAGGCGTCAAAATCACCTCGATCTCGTCGTTGAGCATCTGCTGCTCGAACAAGGCATTCTCGCCCACGTAGGAGGCGAAGAAACGCGAGATCTGCTTGTCTTCCAGCAGCAGGCCCAGGCCGAAGCCGTCGACGCCGCAGTTGTTGGAGATCACGGTGAGGTCCTTGACACCGAGACGCTTGATCTCGGCAATCAGGTTCTCGGGGATGCCGCAGAGCCCGAAGCCGCCGGCAACGACGGTCATGCCGCTCTCGATGCCTGCCATTGCCTCTTCGTAGGAGTTAACGCGCTTGTCGAATCCGGCCATAGTGGCGCCTCATGTTGTTGTGAACAGATGTTGTGAAAAAACGTTGCGATGCGTGGGACGCTGCGCTCAATGGAACGTTGCGATCAACAGGGAGTGAGTCTCATGGACCTAACGTGCCAAAGAAGGGTAGCGGATCCCGGGACACGATGGAGACAGTGTTGGCCCTGACGATATATTTGTTAAGTTTGTTTTTTTTATTGATTGATTGTAATAGCTTATAAATTTGACCTTGGTAGCATGCGATGACCGTCAAGCAGCTTCGCGCCTTTCTCGCCGTGGCCCAGACCCTGAGCTTCACCCAGGCCTGCGAGCGGCTCCATCTCTCGCAGCCGGCCTTGAGCCTGGCCATCAAGGGGCTCGAGGAGAGCCTCGGCGGACGCCTGCTGATCCGCACCACCCGCAGCGTGCGTCTCACCCCGGAGGGGGAGTCCTTCGTCCCGCTGGCCAAGCGCCTACTGGCGGAGTGGGACAACACCGAGGAACTGATGCGTCAGCGCTTCACCCTCCAACTGGGCCGCCTGACGGTGGCCACCATGCCGTCATTCGCCAGCAATCTTCTGCCGCCGGCGCTGATGGTCTTTCGCAATCGGCATCCGCGCATCAACGTGACGGTTCACGACGTGATCAACGAGCAGGTCATCGACATGGTACGCGACCGCCAGGTGGAACTGGGCATCGCCTTCGAGCCGGAGGCCGCGGGCAGCCTCACCTTCACACCGCTGTTCATCGACCGCTTCGTGGCCGTAGTACCCTCCCGCTCGCTGCTGGCCCATCACCATAGGCTCAGCTGGGAGACCCTGCTGACCCATGACTTCATCGCGCTGCAGCGCCCCTCCATGGTGCGCCGGCTACTGGAGCAGCAGCTCGGCGAACGCGGCATTCGCCTGCCCTCCGCCTTCGAGAGCCACCAGTTGGCCACCGTGGGTCGCATGGTGGCCAGCGGTCTCGGGGTCAGTGCGGTGCCCTCGCTGTGCGCGCAGCAGATGGAGGAGCTCGGCGCCCGCTGCCTGCCGCTGGACGACCCGGCCATCGAGCGCGCCGTCGGGATGTTCACCCACGGCGAACTTTCCGCCGCCGCCCTGGCCCTGCGTCAGGTGCTGGTGGAGACGCTGGGCCATCCCGAGCAGGAGCAAGACTGATGACGCTGGGCAGCCGCCCGACGATCCTTTAGCATTGCCTCATCTGATCCTCTCCTGCCCCTTCGTCCACGGAGTGACGCATGCAGACCCTCAAGGGCCTCGTCAGCCTCTTGCTGCTCACCGTCAACACCCTGTTCTGGGGCGTGCCCCTGATCCTGCTCACCCTGCTCAAGCTGGTAACTCCCGGGCGTGCCCTGCGCCGACGGGTGCTACAGGGACTCAACGCACTGGCCCTGAACTGGATTGGCGTCAACCTGTGGTGGATGCGACGCTGGCTCAAGCCTCACTTCGAGCTCGAGATCCCCGAGGGACTCGGCCGCAATCAGTGGTGGCTGGTGATCTCCAACCACCGCAGCTGGACCGACATCTTCGTGCTGTTCTTCGCGCTGCATCGGCGCATCCCCATGCCGCGCTTCTTCCTCAAGCGTCAGCTGATCTGGGTCCCCATCGTGGGTCTCGCCTGGTGGGCCCTGGAGTACCCCTTCATGCGCCGCATGAACGCGGAACAGCGGGCACGCCATCCCCACCTAGCTCGGCGCGACCAGGAGGCCACCGAGCGGATGTGCCGTCGCGCCAGGGAGGCCCCCATCGCCATCTTCAATTTTCTCGAGGGCACCCGGTTCACCCCGGCCAAGCGCGAGGCCCAGGGGGCGCCCTTTCGCGAGCTGTTGCGCCCCAGGGCCGGCGGCATCGCCCAGGTGCTCAACCTGCTCGGCGATCGTCTGGAAGGGATCCTTGACGTGACCCTGAGCTATGACAACCCCAATCCCACCTTCTGGGCCTTCCTGTGCGGACAGGAGCAGCGCGTGGTCATGAAGACGCGTATCCTGCCGATCCCCGACTGGATGCTCGAGGGAGACTATCAGGACGATCCGGACTTCAAGGAGCGGTTCCACTCATGGCTGAACGCCCTGTGGCAGGAAAAGGACGACTCGCTCTCGCGTTGATGCTGGCAACGCTGCTGCTGGGTGGGTGTGCCTCACGGCCGGACGCCCCCGACAGCGTGCGCAGCGCCAGCACCGCGGAGAGCGGAGGCTGGGTGGTGGTTCAGCGCGGCGACACCCTGGGCGAGATTGCCCGGCGCGGCAACGTGCCCCTGGAACGGCTGCAGCGCTTCAACCCCGACGCCGATTCGAGGCGGCTCGCCGTGGGCCAGCGCCTGCTGATGCCGACCCAGCAGGAGCGTGCCCCCTCAGGGGGGCCCTACCGCTACCAGGTGCGCCCCGGCGACACCTACTCGAGCATCGCGCGACGCTTCAACACCCGCTCATCGCGCATCCAGGCCGCCAACCCCGGCGTCGAGCCCACCGCCCTGAGGGTCGGCCAGGTGCTACAGGTGCCCCTCGCGAGCGCAGGCACGGCCATCGCCGGTCGTTCGGCATCCACCGGGTCTAGTGGCGGTTCGAGCAGCGCCCCGGCGCCGGCCCGGGCCAGCCTGCCCCCCCCAGGCGACCTGCCCCGCTCGGCTCGCAACTGGCCCTGGCCACTGGAGGACTACCGCATCGTGCGCGCCTTCGGCGCCGACGGCCGCGGCACCCTGCAGCCGATGCTGCTGGCCACCAATCGCGGCGCCCAGGCCAGCGCGGTCGCCGACGGCGAGGTACGTTTCGCCGACAGCATGCGCCAACTGGGGCAGGTGGTGATCGTCCACCACGCCGACAACCTCCAAAGCGTCTACGCCCTGTGCGAGAAGCCTCTGGTGGCCAACGGGGACCGAGTCAGCCGGGGCACCCCGGTGTGTGAGGTGGGCTACAGCAGCGCCAGCGAACGCTATGACCTGCTGTTCGACCTGCGTCACGGCGGCAAGCCCGTCGATCCACGCCGCGTGCTGCGCTGAAGCGCGTCACCTAACCGTCACCCCGGCGACGCCGGGGTGTCATCGCGTTTCTGCATTCTCGCCTGTGACGGGGCCCAAGACGGGCCCGCCACGCCGCGGGGATGCACATGCGTATCTGTCTGGTCAGCGAGACCTGGGCACCGGAGATCAACGGCGTCGCCCACACCCTGGGTCACCTGAGCCGGGAAGCCCTTGCCCGAGGCCATCGCCTGCAACTGGTGCGCCCGAGGCCGGTCATCCCTGCGCCTCCGCGCAGCGACGGCATGGAGGCCGAACTGCGGGTACGCGGAGTCTCCCTGCCCGGCTATCGGGAGGTGAGGCTGGGGCTCCCCGCCGCCCGCCGCCTCGGTGAATTCTGGCGCGAACAGCGTCCCGACGTGGTCTATCTGGCCACCCAGGGGCCGCTGGGCTGGTCGGCCCAGGGCGTCGCCAAACGCCTGGGCATTCCTTGCGTTGCCGGCTGGCACACCAACTTCGACCACTACTGCCAGGACTACGGCATTCCCTGGCTGAGCGGCCCGGTGCGGCGGAGGCTACGCACCTTCCACAACCGCAGCCAGGCCACCCTGGTGCCGACCCACCGGCAGGCCGATGAGCTCACGGAAGACGGCTTCCGGGAGGTGCGGGTCATGGCACGCGGCATCGACGGCGAGCGCTTCTCGCCGGCCCATCGCGACCCCGACCTGCGCGCCCGCTGGGGAGCCGGCGAACACACCCCGGTCATCCTCCACGTGGGCCGCCTGGCCCCGGAGAAGAACCTGACGCTGCTGCGGGAGAGCTGCGTGGCCATCGGCGAGGCCCGCCCGGATGCCCGCATCGTCATCGTCGGCGACGGCCCGGGACGCAAGGCCCTGGCGGCCTCGCTGCCCCATGCCCACTTCACCGGCTTCATCCCCGCCGACGCCCTGGCGCGCCACTATGCCAGCGCCGACCTCTTCGTGTTCCCCTCGCTCTCCGAGACCTGGGGCAACGTGCTGCTCGAGGCCATGGCCAGCGGACTGGCCGCGGTGGCCTTCCGCCATGCCGCCGGCGCCGAACTGATCGACCACGACCTCAACGGCATGGCGCTGGCGGTGGATGACGCTGGCGGCTTTCGGGAGGCCGCCGTCACCCTCTGCCAGCAGCCGGCCCGAAGGGCCCGCCTGGGGCGAAATGCCCGCGAGCGGGCACTGGCCTACGGCTGGCCGGCGATCGCCGACACCTTCCTCTACACCCTCGACAACGCACGGGAGACACCCCATGGACACACGCGCCCCCGCCCTGCTTGACCGCCTCGACCTGCTGGAATGGCGACTCTGCCAGCGCATCGGTCGTCTCAACCTCTATCGCCCCTGGCTCGGGCTGCTGCGCCTGGCCAGCAGGCTCGGCGACTGGCCCGCCTGGGTGATCCTCGTGCTCGCCCAGCCGCTGCTGCAGGAGAGTGGCGGCTGGCGGCACCTGCTGCAATACACCCTGACGGCCCTGATCGCCATCGCCGTCTACCGCCTGGTGAAGACGCGGCTGTGCCGGGAGCGCCCCTTCATCACCTTCGTGGGCAATGTGCGCTGCAGCGAACCGGCCCGCGACCGCTACAGCTTTCCCAGCGGCCACACCATGCATGCGATGATGTTCCTGGCGCTGACCACGAGCCATCTCCCCTGGCTCGCGCCCTGGCTGGTGCCGCTGGTTGCGCTGATCGCCCTCTCCCGGGTCGGCCTCGGCCTGCACTACCTGAGCGACGTGGTTGCCGGCGCCCTGCTCGGGCTTCTGTTTGCCTGCGTGAGCCTGGCCCTGCTCGGCTGACGCTCGTCGCGCGGCTCGTCGCATCAGCAGCGCCATGGCATCCTTGGACGATGCCGACCGAGACCCTGCTGCCCGACCCGCCCCTTTGGCTCACGACTCCCCTGCTGGGGGAGCCCGTTGCCACCCGACTCCTGGCCATCCTCGATGCCGAATTGAGCTGGCAGCGCCCGAGCCTGCGCCTCTATGGCCGCGAGCACCCCATCCCGCGCTGCCAGGTGTGGATGGGCGACCCCGAGGCTTGCTACCGCTATTCGGGCCGCGATTTCCTCCCCGAGCCCTGGCACCCGGCCGTGGCCGAGCTCCGGGACCTGGTGATCATCGCCCTGGCGATGACCGGCACCGAATGCCACTTCAACAGCGTACTGCTCAACCGCTATGCCGGTGGCGAGGAGCGCATGGGCTGGCACAGCGACGACGAACCCGAGCTTGGCCAGGACCCGCTGATCGCCGCCGTCTCGCTGGGCGCCGAGCGCCCGCTGCGCTTTCGCTGGAAGGACCGTCGCGCTCCGGCCTTCAATGCCTGGCTACCCCATGACAGCCTGCTGGTGATGGGCCCCGGCACCCAGGAAAGGCTGCAACACGCCCTGCTCCCGCGGCGGATCCCGGGCCTGCGCATCAGCCTGACGTTTCGTCGGGTGCAAGGCTGAGCGCTGAGAGTGGCGTTGCGTTTACCCTGGAGTGCACAACAGGTAGTTAACGGTATAAAGATGGAACAGGGTCCCTGTCGTAGAACAGCCACCCGAAGGTGGCCGCTCTATGTTCATGAAGGCCAACGATCAGCCGCGATGGTAGCCCGGCGTTACAAAGGGCATCCGGCTCACCGACATCGGCAGGCGCTTGCCGCGAACGTCGGCAAACACCCGGGTACCGAGCTCCGCCTGTTCCAGGGCCACATAACCCATGGCGACCGGCTGACCGACGCTGGGGCCGAAGCCGCCGGAGGTGACGACACCGACGCGGTTGCCGTCGGCATCGAAGAGCTCGGTGCCCTCGCGCACCGGGGCGCGCCCCTCGCCCAGCAGGCCGACCCGCTTGCGCCGATGATCCTTCGCCTCTACCTGGTGCAGGATCACATCCGCCCCGGGGAAGCCGCCGGCACGATCCCCACCCCGGCGGCGTGGCTTGCCGATGGCCCAGATCAGCCCCGCCTCCACCGGCGTGGTCTGGGTGTCGATATCATGGCCGTAGAGGCAGAGCCCCGCCTCCAGGCGCAGCGAGTCCCGCGCTCCCAGGCCGATCGCCTCCACCTCCGGCTCGGCCAGCAGGCGGCGCGCCAGGGCCTCGCTCTGCTCGGCCGCCACCGAGACCTCGAAGCCATCCTCGCCCGTATAGCCGCTGCGGCTGACCCAGACCGGGATACCCTCGATCTCGAAGTGACCATGCTGCATGAAGACCATCTCGCAGGCTGCCGGGCAGAGGCGCGCCATGACCTCGGCGGCCTGCGGGCCCTGCAGCGCCAGCAGGCCCCGCTCTA